>CAYWUY010000216.1:0-1530 GCA_964461535.1 uncultured Flavipsychrobacter sp. | reverse complement strand
ATAGACTATGGTAAACGTTATTCGTTTTTACCGGTGTTGAATTAGGGGAGCGTATGTTTATATGAAAAGTCTGGTGGTGCAGCTGCATCACCGGACTTTTTTTGGGAGGGGTATTTAATATTTCTTGAGTTTTAGCTTGCTTAATACCATATCGCTAAAAGTCTTGCGCAAAAATGTATTAATAGCTTTTAGCTGCACTGCATCGTAGTGAGGTATAAACTGGCGTCTACCATCGGTATTAAACAGCCATTTGAAAAGAGTTTTTACATCTTTTTCCATCAGACATCTATATACATCTTTTTTGTACAGTGATATTTTTATTTGTGTTTGGCTATAGTTGTCTGTTGGAATTAATAATTCATCTTTCATTTGCAATCGGTTGTTAATTGCCTTTGCAAAATCGTTGCCTGTATATTTGCCATAATACATCCAAGCATTAGGCCGGAGATCTATTTCTATCAGGTAATATTCATTATGCTGTTCGTCGAACATAAATACCACATTGCCAAATCCATTTAATCCAATTTGTGCTGCTATTGATTGCAATGTTTTTGTAAGTACTGCATTATTATAAAATAGCCGCTCGGTAGATACACCGTATTTACCCATTATTTTTAGCGTTTTTGAGCTGCTATATACTAAGAGCTTACCGTTATGGCACAGCACTTCAGTATTTACATCATAACCTTTAATAAACTGCTGTATAACTAGATTAGTGGTGTCTTTTATTTTATCAAGATTATCCTTTAGATCATTTCGATTGTTGCATAAGAATACGCCATATCCGCCTTCACTTTTATCTACTTTTAGTAGCAACGGATATTTTACTGACTGCTCTATATCGTTGAGTTCCATACCCGATTCATATACAAGATAGCCAGGAGTTTTTATACCGTACTTAGAGCATATTTGAGAAAATCCACTTTTAGAACCAAGAATGCTTCGATTTTCAATTTTGGTAAGTGGCATTACTTTATAAAAAAGCGTTTCGTTAGATATATGCTCATTTAAGTTTCTGATAACAATATCGTCGCCTGGAATAATCCAATTATAGGTGTCTTTTTCAGTTTCTATAAAGCTGAGTAATTGATGAATAAATTGGTCGTCATTGTCGGCTGCAGGAATCCATTTGTTGATGACATTATTTTTTAATACCCAAGAATTTTCTTTTGAAAATACATCAACTGTATATCCTCCATCAGATAATAGTTGGGGTATTTCTATCAAAGAATCCCAATTCATCTGAGAAATCAGAAGAACTTTATGCATATTTGTTCAGGTGTTAGTAGTTAAACAAATATAAATATAAAGCTACATCTATTTGCATTTTATTGAATAATGGATAGAACCAAGCGCTAAAACTAGTTACTTATTATCTTATAATTTTTTGGATACACTAAGTTTATTTCAACGCTATAATAATACGGTACTTGCTACTTTTGTATAAGTGTTACAACACTGAAACTGATATATAATAATGACCTATAAAAAAATAACGCCTGCGGATATAGCTGTGCTGGCGAGCATAGT
>CAYWUY010000215.1:0-1557 GCA_964461535.1 uncultured Flavipsychrobacter sp. | reverse complement strand
TAGAAATAACCAATTTCAAATCCATACGCCACTTAAAGATAGAGGGGTGTAAGCGGATTAATGTGTTTATTGGGTATCCTAATGTGGGGAAGTCGGCTATTTTGGAGGCTATATCGGCATTGAGTTATTTACAGAAAGACTATAGAGAGCCATATAGTAAGTTGTGCAGGTTGAAGTACCCGAATGAGCTATTTTATGATGGTAATATTAATGAGTCTATTTCAATTAGGTATTCCGAAGATGTAAAAGTTGATTTTAGTTATTTAACTGAAAATGAAATTGAACTAACACTTTTGCTTAAAAATACTGATGCTGAAAGGAAGGTTAGTAGTGAGGAATGGCAATTGTACAAAAAAATAACTTTTAATAGCGATAGTATTACCCAATATGTGCACAATGCTGTACGGGATATAATTAAAGTTAAAAAATATATTTTTCAAAATGAGTTTCATAATTTCAAAACTAATGGTCTTACTCTCGCTCACCCCGAAGGAAAGAATTTGGTGGACATTGTGCAATTCAACAAAGAACTAAGAAAGGAAGTTAGTGAGTTATTTAAGGCAAGTGGTTTAAAGTTAAATATAGACCAAAGCAACAATTCATTAAAGGGCTTTAAACAACTGGATGACGAACTGGTGTTTACTATTCCGTTTTACCAAATGGCAGATACATTGCAACGGTTGGTGTTTCATAAAGCAGCCATAAAGAGCAATGAAAACACCGTATTGCTTTTTGAGGAGCCGGAGGCGCATATGTTTCCACCCTACATAAGGAAGTTTACGGGAGATGTTATATACGATACAAACCAAAACCAATTTTTTATTGCTACACATAGCCCATTTGTACTCGATGATTTTATAGAAGAGGTAAGAGATGAGTTATCTGTTTTTTTGGTGTCATTAAAAGATGGAGCAACAGTAATCAAGCGACTGACCGATGAAGAACTGGAGCGAGTTCATAAGTATCATGTAGACCTTTTCTTTAACATAGAAAGCTATATTGACTGATGGAGGAGCATGTAGTGCCTGAATGCTATTTTGATACTGTTTTGGTAAAAGCAATATTGAACCTTAAAAAGGTGAACCACCAGAAGTCTTGTTCTAAAGTAGAGTTTGTAGTGAAAAGCATGGATGACTTCGCAGTAGGTATTATTGACAAGGATAAAAAAGAGGTAGACTATTTGAAAGAATGTATTGCGGAAATAGAAATTGATGGTAGTCTGGTATTGTGGAAGCACAAAACAAAGCAACATTTCTTTATACAATTGACCCCTGCAGTAGAACAATGGGTACTGAACGCTGCTAAGGAAGGGAGTATGAGTTTGATAGATTTTGGTTTGCAAAATGATTTAGCTGGATTGAAGAAGTTGACGAAACATGAAACAGCAAACGAGAGCGTATTATTGAAAAACTTTTGCAAACAATTGATAGCAACTAATTCGAAACCAATATCCACATTAACATCTTGGCTACAATACCTATACACCCACAATCGAAACGTTTATATAAATGCAATGAAAGAAATAGGGTGACTAAAAATGAAATAGAAGCTCTTTAT
>CAYWUY010000214.1:0-1566 GCA_964461535.1 uncultured Flavipsychrobacter sp. | reverse complement strand
CCTCAGACTATTTAAATTACATGGCATTATTTTCGTTCTCTGCATATTAAGTTAAATAACAATATATTGATATACTATTATTTAAAATGAAATCCCATGCCAAGCCCCCAGCTTAAGTTTCTATTTCTGATACCTAGAGGTTCATCAAAAACATAGCAAGGATAGAAGCCCAAAAAACCACCTCGTATGTAATAGCGAAAACCCATACTAACAACAAAGGACGATTCATATCCATCGAATCTTCGGAGAACAAGTCCATATTGATCTTCCCATTTTCTTCCAAATGAAGCTGTATATCCGGCACTGAAATAAATAGCAAAATTTTTATAGTTGAGGTGGCATGATAGTACAATAGGAACAGAAACAATACCATGAGCTCTTGAACTGTCTGATTTATTGTAGCCTGGCATCCAGCCTATACCAGACCTCCAACTAAAATGTAAATAATTGGTAACATTATAAAAATTTTGTTCGTAGCTTATAGAAATCAAACCTTTACTGTGTCCAAAAGATTCGAAGACATATATATTTTTCGGAAGCAATGTATCTTTAACTGCGGCTCTAGATGTTACATTGCCATATAGAATGGTATAAGTGATACACAATATACTCGCTATTCTTTTCATGGTTATTTAGAGTGTATTTTCCATTATTGTTGATTTCGATTACCTACCTTCCTAGACTATTTAAATTACATGGCATTATTTTCGTTCTCTGCATATTAAGTAACATATACTACCGAATTACTTTCTCAAATGGACTCCTCCATAAAAACCTGCACTAAGGCTTTTATTTCTAAATCCTAGAGGTTCTTCAAAGACATAATAAGGATAAAAACCCCAAAAAGCATTTCTAAAGGAATAACGAAAACCAATACTAAGAACAAAAGACGATTCATAGCCATCGAATCTACGGGGAACAAGTCTATTTAAATCTTCCCATTTCCTTCCAAAAGAGCCTGTATATCCGGCACTGAAGTTAATAGAAAAATTTTTATAATTCAAGTGACATGATAGCACAATAGGAACTGAAACAATACCATGAGCTCTTGAACTGTCTGATTTATTGTAGCCTGGCACCCAGCCTATACCAGACCTACAACTAAAACGCAAATAATTGGTAACACTATAAAAATTATGTTCATAGTTAGCAGAAAGAAAAGAAAGACTGTGCCCAAAACATTCAATAAAAATATTATTATTGGAAGAGACTGTATCTTTGACTGAGGCTGTAGATGTTACATTGCCACATAGAATGGCATAAGTGATACACAAAATAATAGCTATTCTTTTCATGGTTATTTAGAGTGTATTTTACAATATTGTTGGTGTTCAGGCTAATAACCAATAGTAAAGTAATACTTTCCTGCCATACTTATAATTAATTCTCTGCCTTTGCCCGGGCTGGTGCGTGTATAGACGCTAAAAGTGCTACTGCCTGTGATGGAGTAGCACTTTAATATTATATAGCTTTCAATAAAGATGATACAAGATCTGTTTTCTATCTCTGGTTATTTAAAAATGTATCGAAGTCGTCTAGGTAGTTTTTACGGGTGAGTTTGGCTCT
>CAYWUY010000213.1:0-1652 GCA_964461535.1 uncultured Flavipsychrobacter sp. | reverse complement strand
TTTGAGGTGCCGTTTTTTTGTTACTTTTTTGCGGCAGCACAAAAAAGTAAATGCAGCACCAGCCCGGGTATAAGGAGAGAAATTCTAACAAAAGCGAAAAAGTATTACTTTACTATTAGTTGTTGGTGCGAATACCAACAACGGAGGAGATTTTAAAGAGGTCATTCAGCACTATGTCAATTAAATTATCGATTGCCTGTATTTTATACTTGTTTTGTATAACTCGTTTATTCGCTCAGGAAGAGCCTACATATGTTACTTACTCCAACCCAAGGGTGACTATAAAATATATGAGGGAAGGTTTACTTTGTAGCGGAATCTATAAAAAACACTATAAAATTAATTTTATACATAGAGACAAGTTGTCCTCGGAAAAAATGAAAAAACTTGATCTGTTTCTACAGAAAAAAAATATTTGGAGTATGAATGAAAAATATAAAGGTAGTCTTGTATTGGATGCGCCTTGGAGTCACTTTGTTTTATATAATGTTAGAGAACATAAATGTAAAAATATATTATACTTTGATTGCTACAATCAAACGTTAGATAGCCTTATGGTTTATATAAATGATTTAATACCCAAGAATAAAAGAAAATACTACAACATCGTTAATTACCATACTTCAATAAATAACGACACATGTCGATAATGAGTAATGACTATAAAAAATATAAAGACTATTTTCTCTATTGTTGTTATTCTTACCAACTACCCATAAGGAGTGCAGAAGCCAAGCTCCCTCAAAAACGGCGGCTAGCAGAGCCTTAGCGGGTGGGGCGGTTTTTTGAGGTGCCGTTTTTTTGTTACTTTTTTGCGGCAGCACAAAAAAGTAAATACAGCACCAGCCCGGGTAAAAGGAGGGGTATTTCTAACAAAAGCGAAAAAGTATTACTTTACTATAAAATAGATAAATATAAAACGATACAAGACAAGCAAGGAATTGTTATATTCAAGTAAATATAATGAATAAGATATTTTTATTCTCAGCTATGCTATTTAGTCATAGGTGCATTTCTCAAGAATCGTATATTGAAAAGTCGCATAAGATAATGTGTAATTATATTGCAACGAATAACTTAGAAAATAAGACATTTCTTCTACTTGAAGACACTTATGACTCATTGTCAGCTATGTATAGTGATAATTCTATATTTAAACAATTAAAACAAATACTACCCGACTCAATTATATCAGGGCTAAAAAATAATCAGTATAAAAACATGTCATTCAAATGGGACTCTACGATTCCATGTGTAAAAACAGTATCAAAAAGTTCAGAATTATATGCACGTGCAACTGAAAATAGGATTATAGTTAGAAGAAAACATCTTTTCGGTAGAAAAACATATACTATAACCGAAAGTCCAAAATCAAATTATTATTTAATTCACACGTCTAAACCTATATTCTATAATCAATACTGTTTAATTCAAATATATGATAGAAAAAGTGGGTGTGTGTATTTGTATGAATGTACCAAAGAACAAAACTGGCATATGAAAGAAACATTTGGTTGTTATAATAATTAAAGATTCCCACCCTTGTAGGTGTTTTCACCAACAACCCATAAGGCGTGCAGAAGCCTAGCCCCCTCAAAAACGGCGGCTAGCAGAGCCCTAGAGGGTGGGGCGTTTTTTTGAGGTGCCGTTTT
>CAYWUY010000212.1:0-1659 GCA_964461535.1 uncultured Flavipsychrobacter sp. | reverse complement strand
TACCAGTATGCCGTAACTTACTATCGCTATAAAGTCAGCTAATGGGATTCAATTACTTAGCGATGTATATTGTAATACCGTTTTTTGTAGGTTGAAGTATATATGTGGGAGAATGGGCAAATGAATGTGAATGAGATTGCGGGGGTGGGGAATCATTATGTATATGGATCGAGGATGTATGATTCTATTGGTCTGAGCGTCTTGGTCCTAAAGTGTTGCGAGCGCATGGACCAGTGAGAGATATTTCGGAAACTCACATTTTTCTAATAAAAAGGACAACGCCCTTAGAAAGAAAAAAGGAGGAAAAAATAATAAAAGATGAGAATTACGATGATATTTTTTGCTATTTTCATTGGGTCGAAAACATTTGCTATCGTTGGCAAATGGGATTCCAACCAATTAGATTGGACTCCTTTAATGAAAGCTGCTTATAACAATGACATACCTAAAATACGCTACTTATTGATTGAAGGATATGATATTAATCAACAAAACGATAAAGGCTGGAGTGCATTGATCGTGGCCATAAAACATGGGAAAGGCAATGCTGTAAAGTACTTACTTCGCAATCACGCAAATCCTAATTTATGCGATACTTTGGGATATTCACCCCTTCTTCATGCATGTGAAAGCAAGAAATCAAATATTGTAAGGTTATTGTGCGTATACGGAGCTAATACTACTTATCAAATCAAAGGATGGAGTCCACTAATGAGTTCAACTGTCAATGGTAATAGAAGGATGATGAAGATGTTAATTAAAAAAGGAGCGCCAGTAAATACTAGAAGATTAGTTGACAGTATGACTGCATTAGGGCTGGCTTCATATTACAGCTTTAAATCGTATAGTTATAAAAGAAAATATCAATTATTGAAAAAGTCCGGAGGTATATTGTAAGCTATACCCATCCTAAAGGAAAACTAAACAACGAATATAAATAATTGGCACCTCCAATTATAGCGACAAAACATTGTTAGTTTAATTTATTTATTATTATTTTTTATATAATTTATTTTTATTTTACTATATTTATATTGATACTTACGAAAATGCCACTCTTTGGCCAAGATAGTATATATGTAAACCCTGACGAACTACGTTGTCTAAAACGTTTTGTTGGCCATGTGCCAAGGTCTTCGACACGGGTAGCAAAAATCACAAGTAATAAAATAGGGAAGAAAAATATACAAAAAATAGCTGTCGATCACAATTCAATAGATTACATTACTTACAGAGATGCTAATAGCGAGCCATGTTCTGATTTTAAAGTAAACGGCATTCCCTACAGTATTCTCTATGAGGAAAGCAAAGGGCTATTTTCTAACCTTATTGGGTATTATATTATCACGATGAATGATCGAGTTATATATTACAGCCTCTCTACAACTTGTGGGAAATACATATTGTTGATTGGGAATGCAGAAGGAGCACAAGGTAAATTCTCGAGGGTGGATTACTATTTCTTCATACCATTCAAAAATAATAATAAACATATTTATCTATTCACATCTGAAAAACACAAATACACACATTAAACTATTTATTATTACTTTTCCATGCATATCCCATCTGGCGCGGGAGTTCCGAAGGATCTCTCGTCTTACTAAATAAGCCGGTTTGTAACCGGCGTTTTGTGCATTAGACAGCACAAACTAGCTA
>CAYWUY010000211.1:0-1660 GCA_964461535.1 uncultured Flavipsychrobacter sp. | reverse complement strand
GTGCATACTTAATTTTTATGATTAGAGAATTAATGTTAAACACTGATTGAACTTAAGCTCAAACTTGATTATGACTCATTGTTATCATTTCAAACCTAACACTACTTTTCCTATTGTTATATGAGTTTGCAACATGATCTATAGAAACTGAAGTGATAAATTAGTTGCATATCAAACACCTTTCTTATAGCGAAGTTTGGCAGTCTTTGTTATTGCAATAATCTCAACAATTCCTGCAATTATTGCAACAATAAAACAAACATAAAATAACAAACTAATCATAACCAGCCGAATAAACATTTAAGAATACACCCATACAAATAGACTAATCTCCAGTCTACTATTAAATAACTGCTTATCAATTAAAATTTATGTTCTTTTTTATATATTCACATTCAAAACTACAAACTTTGAAAAATTATATCCTTGAAAGCGAACTCAAAAAAATATGGTTTGCTAATCTTATTTCGGGCATTTTACCTAACAGAGCTAAAATGCGGGTTTTAAAAAAGCTATATGATTATGAAAATGATAAGATTATAGGTGTAGATCTTGTTACCCCACTTTTAAATGACGGATTAGTATGTTTTGTCAATACTAAAGATTTAATTGGTTGGAAAATACTATTCTATGGCGAATATGAAGAAGATACAAACAGAATACTAAAAGAGTACGTAAAACCAGGTGACGTTGTTATAGAGGCCGGTGCAAATATCGGCAGTGAAACACTAATCTTATCCAAACTAGTAGGTAACAGTGGTATGGTGTATGGTTTTGAGCCTAGCCCTTATGTGTTTGATAGACTAAAAATAAATATTCAAATAAACGAACTTCAAAATGTAAAAGCTTATGATGTTGCTTTGGGCGAAGATGATAAAATGATAACATTCAACATCTTCCCTAAAGGCTACTGTAACTCTGGCATGTCTAGTAAATATTTAGAAACTAGTGTAACTAAAAAAATAGATGTTAAACAGCAAACCCTTGATACATTCATTGCTGAAAATAACATTAATAAAGTTAGCTTCTTAAAAATGGATATACAAGGTGCAGAGCTAGACCTCATAAAAGGAGCATCCAAAACATTAGAAAAGTTTCATCCTATTATCTTTTCAGAGGCATACGACGATCAAATAGATACTAAATTGCTTTATGAAATATTAAAATCTCTTAACTACACAGTATACAAACTAGTGCCTAATGGAAAAATAGAATTTAAAACTATTAACGATATTTCAAATGGCAATTGGCTAAGTATATATAACAAGTAAATATATATTTCAGGTACCATTATACCAGCAGGTACTGCATATTTTTTATATTCTAGATTGTAGCCCAAACAATATTTAGGGCTACAATCTAAAAAAACTAAGTCTCAGATTATAGTATCTTTTGGTCATCAGATTTTATTTTCTGATAACGAATTAATCCATTCTTTAGTGTATATATTCATACTAAAATATAACACAGAAAATAAAGCGTTACTAGTTTATAGTTGATGTTCTGTAGTACTAAGTGCGTTAAAATAATTGATATACTTTAAATAGATATACTCTACATACTTTAACTATTCTGCTGGTACTTACAATTAGTTATTCTTGTACTTTCTCTACATCTGTTTTAAATAGTATAGAGGTGCCGCGCACCAATATTCTAGTCC
>CAYWUY010000210.1:0-1696 GCA_964461535.1 uncultured Flavipsychrobacter sp. | reverse complement strand
CACAATAAACAACCACATTATTTTTCACTACTTTAAATATAATGCAGTTATTGCTATTGCTGTCTACGGCTTTAGAAGCTAGTATAGTATCGGGGTTAAATGCCTCTATTATACCTTTAAATAGCAGCGAACTATAGCTACTTGTAATAGTATTATTATAAGGTGGTGCAGGCTTACCACTGGTAGTAGTTACTGATACATCTGTATTATCATCTGTATTATCGGCATCAGCTAAAAAATATACCTTATCAGCACATGCACTTATGCTTACCATACTAAAAGAAGCATCGGCTACACCAGGTACGCCAAAGTAGTCTTTTTTCATAGCATCATACTCACCATTACTTATTTCGTGAATAGACACTGCATAGCCTTGCAATAGCTCGTTAGTACAATCTAAATTCTTTAGATACTCGTCTTTCAAAAACTGATTAAAAATTCTAGACATAGTTTAATTTGTTTTAATTTAAAAAGTATTGGTAAACATATAAAAACAAATCGAGTAAAGAGAAGTTCTCAGTGTTAAGATTTTTTAGTTTAATGCTTTACTTTTCGGTCTGCGATAATACTGTAAAAACAGCATTCAAAATATGGGTAGAAATACGGTTTTTTTAGTGGGTAATACACATCCCCGCTTATTCGGTTCATATCCACAGCATTTACTCCATTTTTAATATCTATCCACCTTATTATCAGTTAGCTGTCTGGTCATTTTTCGGCACCATGTACAAGTTTGGTGTCTATGCTGTCCCGTTTTTTGTTGGTCATATCTATTGCATTTGTTAGGGCTAGGTCTCCGTTGCAACTTTGTGCTGCAAACAACAAAACCCCGTCTTTATGAACGAAAAATTTAAACGCATCGATAAAAAATTTATACTGTCCGACAGTTCGGTCAATGTATACGGTTATCGCTTACTTACCTCAGGCTTTCAGCTTCCTCAGTACCAAAAAAATCCCATTGGCTATTACATGCACCGCCGCGAAGAGGGTATAGTGCTTAAATGGGAAGACATAGCCATAGAAGACGACAATGTAGTAGGCTATCCTGTTATTAATCTGGCGCACCCCAAGGGCGAACAGTTATTCAATGAAGTATCTAACGGTTTTCTTAATGCAGCCTCTGTAGGCCATATTGTAGTGCTAGAGCACAGTAACGACCCCGACCTGATGCTTCCCGGACAAACAGGCCCTACCATTACCCGCTGGTACAATAAAGAGTGTAGTTTGGTAGACATTCCCGGTAATGCCAATGCCCTTACCACACTATACGATGCTCAGGAAAATCTGTTGAATCTATCAGATATTTCCACCACTGCACTACTACCTATGGGTAGCATTACAGCCATAGCTCAGGCTTTAGCTTTGCCGGCCAATGCTAGCCCACAGTTAGTGCAAGAGTCTGTGCTTCAGTTGCAGCACAACCTTAGCGCTGCACGTACGCTATGCGCCACTCAGGCACAGCAGCTACTGGGGCTAGAGCAGCAGCTAGCTAGTATAGAGGCAAGGGCTACTGAGGCCGAGCTACAAACCATACTTGCTGACGCCACTACTAAAGGCAAAATTACACAGGCTGCCGCACAGCGTTTGGCTACAGATTATGCCACCAATATACCTGCACTTAAAGAGCTAATGGCCACACTACCGGTCTACACCCCTTTATCTGCTATTTTAAGCACCACTAAGCAGTCTGACGACT
>CAYWUY010000209.1:0-1730 GCA_964461535.1 uncultured Flavipsychrobacter sp. | reverse complement strand
TCCGTGAAAATATCTGTAAAAATACATTATAATGATTATAATGCAAATTTTATAGATTTCTCTTTAAATCCTTCCCTATGCCGCTTTTTTTCATCACTATAACGTATCACTAAGAAATCCGTTGACCATTGAATTTGCTCTGCTGCCAATGAAACTACAGCAATTCGTTTTATCTTTTCCCATGCTTTCAAGTTTCGTAAATTCAATTTTTCAGATTTATACCCCTTCTACCACGACGGCAGACCGTTGGACAGCTCTATCATTTTTTTGACCATTACATTTACTTTTCCAAGGTGTTGCCCGTGCGATTATAAAATGTTGTTGGAGATATACCATACTCTCGGCATAGATTTTCAACGTATTTATACTTGCCTTGGATGCCTAATGTATTTATGATTTGAGCTTCACTAAATTTCCCCTTTTCATTTGATTACCATTTAATTGTGAAAACTATGAAATTTTCTCCAATTTTAGATGGTTACGATATTCGGGAGCAGGACACCCGAGACAAATCAGAAAAGTAACTTTAGGATAAATATAAGATAATATCTAACAGCATTTCGGTCAATATATAATACAACCAGGGCAAAATAAAAAGGATGTGTGCCTTACCTATAATAGGTTCAACACACATCCTAAAGTGTAATTCTTATGTATCGTATTAAACTACTTTTTTTTAGTGAACAAATATCTTAGAACTAATTCATGTGTCTGAAGAGAGGTTGGTCGCACTTCGGAAGTTGGAAGTTCATAAATATAACCTATATAGTATTTTTTAAATGATAAATACCCTATTTGAATACCAAGGCTATTATTGTTTCTGTAACTTACTCCCAAATCAAGTTTTTCTTGGATATTGGCAAGAAGATTAATATCAGCACTGAGTGGGGCATTTGAAGTTGCACGAATCATTACTGTTGGCTTTAACTGAACACTCTTCGAAATAGCAAAAGAAGTACCTGCCATAATATAATAGTGTGCATAACCTCTATATTTCTTATTGGCATCATATTCACCAAAATTATAACGAAATACGATTGGTTCTGAAATACTTATAAAAGTATTTTTATAACTCAAATTAATACCCCAACCTAGATTAGGTCGAAAACCTGTTCTTATATTTTGTCCAAAATTTGGGTCATCGTTATCAATTAACTTTAAACCAGTTAGGCCGAGGGTTTGGTCGTTGAGCGGTACCCTTATTCCTCCTGAAAACTTTATGTTTTTGCTTAAATTTGTATGATAAGCGTAATCGACACCAAATGAGGTATTTTTCATTGGCCCTGCTTTATCTTGCAAAAAACTTATTCCAAATCCTGATTTAGTTTTAGTAGTCAAACTACCAGTTACCCCAAGTGTTTTAGGTGCACCTGCAACGCCTACCCACTGAAGCCTGTCCATTAAAGTTACACTACTAACACTATCTTTTCCGGCAAAAGCTGGCGATATAACTAATGGGTTATATCGATACATACCATACATGGGCTCTACTTGAGAAAAACACTCTAAACTAAAGCATAGCACTATTATTATATATATATATTTTTTCATTGTCTCATTTAAGAATTTTTTGATTAATAAGTAAAGTTTTCAGATATAAATCAAAGTGTATAAATAATACACTTTGATTTATATTTACGATTAATTATTTAGTCGATTTACATAAATAAAGCCTGCTTTTGCTGCCTGTTTATTGTCAAATACGACTACATAATAGTAGGTTCCGTCAG
>CAYWUY010000208.1:0-1800 GCA_964461535.1 uncultured Flavipsychrobacter sp. | reverse complement strand
CATCTTGCCACCCAGCATAAGTATGCAGCTGATTGGAATCCCCAGAAATTTATGTCTACCGCTAGCGCCATCGGAGAAAGTGTGGCAGCATATATAGCCAAAATACTAGCACGAGAAGTTTATCCAGAACAAAGTTATAAATCTTGTTCTGGCGTATTAAGCTTTGCCAAACGAGTAGGTAATACTAGACTCGTTAATGCGTGTAAACGTGCAGATAGTTATGGTATCTATAACTATGGTATTATTGACCAGATACTACGCACAAAAGCAGATACAATCCCAATGGAAGATGAGATACTGAATACGGATATGCCATCACATGAAAATGTACATGGTGCAGAATACTACGAATAAAGCTTTTATCACTAAATTTTAAACCAACATTAATGAACAAAGACACCTTAAAGAAAATGGGCGATATGCGCCTACTTGGAATGCAAACTGCTTTTAAAACTTTTGTAGAGCTCCCACCTCCGGTTAGCTTTACCAATGATGAAATGGCGCAGTACTTAGTACAAAACGAATGGGATGATCGCAAACATCGTTCCCTCCAGAGAAATATTAAAACAGCTAAGTTCCGCTATATGGCAGATGTAGACGGTATTGACTTTAGTAATAAACGAGAACTGGATAAAAATCAAATAGATCGCTTGCTTACTTGTGAGTTTATAAAAAAGGGACAAGATGTATTTATTACTGGTAGTACTGGTACAGGCAAGAGCTATCTGGCTTCTGCTATTGGGCGCCAAGCCTGTTTGTTTGGGTTTAAAGTTTACTACACCAATACCGCCAAATTACTATCCATCTTAAAAATGGCCAAAGCCGATGGCTCACACCTCAGAGAGCTTACTCGTATAGAAAAACAAGACCTGTTAATACTTGATGATTTTGGTATCCAGGCTTTTGATGCTAGTGGTAGAGCATTATTAATGGATATTGTAGAAGACCGACATGGTAAACGAAGTACAATTATTGCATCACAGGTTCCAGTAAAAAACTGGTACGATGTGATTGGAGAACAAACTGTAGCCGATGCTATACTTGACAGACTGGTTCATCAATCAGTACGTGTAGAGTTAAAGGGGGAATCTTTACGCAAACTAAAAAAAGAAAGCAGCACTGCAGAAACCGAGAAAAATATTTAATCAAAATAGACAAAATAAATCCTACGTTTGAAAAACAATTACAACTAGTTCTTTACCATTTTTTAGGCCTCAATCAATCCATTATTGGAAAGTGTTTCTTAGGGGGTCACATTGTGCTGGCGAATGGGGATCAGATTGTCTGGTATTTACAATTGAAGCAAGTAATAAACCAATAGTTGTTAAACAAGTTATTCAACAGCAAATGAAAATTATGCTCAAGCGCTTATGGTTCGGGATTACTTGGCCTTCTGCTTTCATTACATTTATTTTGGGTATTTGGGTTGCTTTATCTGGTAATTGGTTTAATATAGTCTTTCAAAGAGAGGGAAAGTGGTTTTTAGTCAAATTGATTTTAGTCCTATTACTTTATGGGTACCATTTTTCATTACAATATTTATATACTTTATTAAAAAATAATAAACTTAACTATTCGGCACAACAGATCAGATATTGGAATGAAGTTCCTACAGTACTTTTATTTTCCATTGTATTTACGGTAGTCATTAAAGAATGGCTCAGTTTTTTTTGGGGGCTTTCTGGGTTATTATTACTCATGCTGATATTAATTGGCGGAATTATGCTTTACAAGAAGTATAGAAATAAATAGGTTAATACAAAATCATTAATGTATAGTCACTTTTTCTACATATTCAAC
>CAYWUY010000207.1:0-1813 GCA_964461535.1 uncultured Flavipsychrobacter sp. | reverse complement strand
ATTTATTGAATAATCTTGGAAGTGCCGGGCGTTCAATTGATTTGTCATGTAATTATGTAAACAATACAAAATTTGGCTTTTTATTTAATGGTACTAACGTAGTTAACTGGGATAGAAACGTTATGCAAACCAATAGAGTAGGCTTATTTTTATCTAATAGTAGCATCGGAGAGCAGGGTACAGCTTGTGCACCTCTTTCTAATAGATGGTTAACTTCCTCTGGTTTTACTTGGAGCACGGGTTCGGGTAACTATCACACTTTTACCTCTACTATTAACCCTGCTGTGTCTCCTGTTTCAATTTTACACGTATGGTCTGGTACTGACTTTGCACCTACAGTTAATGGTACCACTGGTGGAGGTACAGCATACACTACATCAGGTAGTACACCTTCTTTAGATGTTATTACGTCTACCGCTTCTTGTTCGTCTGCTCCATCAGCTGCAGCAGATAGATGCGATCCTAACGCATCAGGTGCAGAGGGCTGGAAACCGGGTGAAACCATAGCGCAATCTGGTGTTGAAGATAAAGTTGCGCCATATGTGTTATTCCCTAATCCTAATACAGGTGCTTTCCAAATCAAGCAGTCTGATGTTAAAGAAGAAGAGGTAAGCATAAAAGTTTATAATTCTTTGGGTGCGGTAGTATACGAGCAATTGCAAAATTTCCAGAGCGGAATGGTTACAGTTGATATTAATACTATGCCTGTTGGTATATATATTGTTGAATTATATACTACTGCTGGCGAGCGCACTGTGTTTAGAATGCTAAAAAACTAAATAGTGTATTCATATGCTGTAAATAGGAGAGTTTAGGCTCTCCTATTTTTATTAATAATATGTAAATGTTTGGGTTGCATTCATTAAATAGTCTATCTAAATTGTCGATTTTCAAAAAATATTATATAACTTAGGATTAATAAACTGGTAGGAAATAATAATTAACGCATTTTATTAGTCTGTTTTATGAAAAAAATATTTACTCTATTGTCGTTTTTAGTGTTGATGGTAAGTGTGGGACGAGCACAAACGGCTGCCTCCTATGGATTTTCAACAGCTACTGCTACTTTTAGCAGCATTTCTGCCACAGGTACATCTATCAGCTCAATTGTAGCCGATGATGTTATAAGTGGTTCATTATCTATTGGTTTTTCTTTTAATTTTTGTGGTAGCACCTACACCAACTTTAAAGCTAGCTCCAATGGTTTTATTACTCTTGGTACCGCAACTAGTTCATATCCGGGAAATGCCTTAGGCTCTTTATCTTCTATATCTCCTGGTGCAATTATGGCATTTTGGGATGATTTGGTAGGTTCAGCAGCATCAAGTTCTGGAGCCTATTATTCTACATCAGGTACAGCTCCTAACCGAGTGCTTACTGTTGAATGGAAAAATTATACAGGCTTCTTTTTTAGTGGAATAGCTAGTTTCCAAATTAAATTATATGAAACAACTAATATAATAGAATACATATACAGTACTTCTACTTGGACTTCTACATCCGGTACAATTGGAATAGGCAACACGGCAACTGATTACCAAACATTGCCTAATTCATCTGCATCTCCTATAGCGTCTTCTACAACTTTTACTACATCACTAGCTACAATGCCGGCTTCAGGCCAGGTGTATAGATGGACTCCTCCTTCGCCATGCTCGGGCACACCAGCTTCTGGTACAGCAGTATCTAGCACAGCCTCTGCATGTCCTTCGGCTTTGTTTACGCTTAGCTTAACAGGTATGCCTGCTGCAACTGGACTAACTTACCAATGGCAAAGCTCACCAGATGGTACTACATGGACTAACATAACCGG
>CAYWUY010000206.1:0-1835 GCA_964461535.1 uncultured Flavipsychrobacter sp. | reverse complement strand
AGTTTTCTTAGGTTATCCTATCTGCTACAACACTACCCTCTTGGCCATTTCCATGCATAACGGATTATTAAGCTTAAAATAATCACTTCAACCACCGCAGCAAAAACCATGTGCATCCACGCCTGACCAACTAGATTGAACAATGAATATGGTATATAAACCGTGGCTACAATTAAATTGATGTAGCGATTAACCTTTGCCGGTAAAAGCATAGAAAGGAATATCATTACTGCCGGAATGGTTACAGTAGTTAGTACTATAAGCAGGAAGTTTTGAGACACATGGAACATGAAGACCTTTCCTGCTAACA
Source organism: uncultured Flavipsychrobacter sp. (assembly GCA_964461535.1). Taxonomy (GTDB): domain Bacteria; phylum Bacteroidota; class Bacteroidia; order Chitinophagales; family Chitinophagaceae; genus Flavipsychrobacter. The sequence continues at coordinate 1,525 of CAYWUY010000206.1, read as the reverse complement.
TATCTTTTAACACACCTGGCATAAATAGGTGAAAGTAATCTACATAGATGTACAGAAACATAAAACTCATCCATAGAGCTGCGAGTTTTGATTTCAAATTAACTTGTATATCCATTAATTGGCTTGAAGTATGCATAAACAACATTTAAAAATTAAAACCAAAATGAAGTCCCGGCTCAAAGCCAAAATATTTAGGCCATTTATTTTCTACAACTTCAAAAGACTGTGGTGTATTTGTTTTTATTGGCCAATGGGTTAAACCTATAGAGGGCTCAAAGAAAAATCTATTTCTAAATAGCTTTATCTGGTAGCCTAAACGGTAGGTCATAAATAAAGTATAGCCCGATGCTATCTTTTGATCAGACTCGTTATAATATTTCTGAAAAGCGCTCATAGCATGGACGGCAGTATAAAGTCCCTTCCACCAGAAACGATTATATGCTAGCCCAATAACATTTTGGCGCACATGTCCGGGATAGTTTTCGCCCGGAGCATCAAATGATTCACCCCAGGGTATACCCAAAGGATAGGCAAACCTTGACCTTTTTAATTCTATAAAAAAGACATCTTTAGGGGTTATTATATATCCCACATTCAACTGGATAAAATGTGGTGGATTACGGTCATTAGGAACAAAATTACCTAACAATAGGAAAGTACTACCAACAAACCATTTTCTGTAAGTACTATCTGTGCTAGCACACTGTGCCTTTTCGTGATACAAGCTTGTCAATATGAAGACAAGACCAATAAAAAAATTCTTCTTTTGCATATCAATACTAACTGTGAAATATTGATGCAAAAGTATACTGGCAATATGCTGCCAGTCGTTCACTTAAGTTAATAAATAGAGGCTACTGCTTTTTTTCAACTAACCTTGCCCTTAACCTGCTTAACGACTGTGGCTTTATACCTAAATAGCTAGCCAACTGGTGTTGAGGAACACGCTGAACTAGATCAGGGCGATTTTGCAGTAAGGAGAGGTATCGCTGTTCCGGCGATGAGGTTTTAAACGCATCAAAATCTACTCTTTGCTTGGCCAAGAGTTCTTCCGATAGTATTCGGCAGAGGGTTTCAAACTTGGGGAATTTGCTATTTATATCTGCCTCCATATCAGTGTTCGAAATGAGCAATATACAATCCTCAACACAACTGACATAATAGTCCGATGGAGTTTTAGTAATAACACAAGGAGGCGTTAGTGCATCCATTTCAGTGTAGAAAGCCGTAGTTTTTTCTTCGCCATCCACAATATAATAGGCACGTATGCAACCCTCTACTACAAAAAAACTCTCTTTAGTTTTTTGTCCCTCCTTTAGCAAGGCAGCACCTTTTTTAAAGGAATGTAGTATATCTAATGAGCGTATAGCTTCCTTTTCTTCATTGGTAAGAGGTGTATACTTTGCAACAAAATCAAACAGTATATCGTACATTGTAGAGTAGTAATAGTATATAACTCTATAGGCTAGAGTAGTTAAAAAATCAATTATAAAACATTGAGCAACAATTCAAAATTACAAAGATA
>CAYWUY010000205.1:0-1841 GCA_964461535.1 uncultured Flavipsychrobacter sp. | reverse complement strand
TCTATGTTCCAATCCCCATTTTACCATACTATTAATTACCTCTACTAGATTTCTGCCGGATGGAGTTAGTTCATATTCTATAGTAACAGGTGTAGAGCTATATACTGTACGGGTAACTATGCCGTTAATTTCCAATTCTTTAAGTTCTTTCGATAGCATTCGTGGTGTTAGCCCCGGTATAAAACGTTTGATATCAGAAAACCTTTTTTTCTCAAATAATAGTGTGCTTACTATAGCTAGCTTCCACTTACCACTAATAACATTTATAGCATCATTTAGAGCAAGTACATATTCTTTAGGGCAGCTTATGCCATTAAAATAAGGTTGAGTCATTTTTTTATATTTTACTTAGGTATCAATTAGTATACTGGTATACTATGATATACTAGTATACTATGTATATCAAAGGTAGGGTAATTTTGACGTATCAAAAAAAAGAAAAATGATACTAATAACAGGGGCCAGTGGCCATTTAGGAAAAGGGATAATTACCCATTTATTAAAGCACATTACTGCTAGTGAAATAGTTGCATTTGTAAGGAATGCTGATAAGATAGCAGAGTTTACTGCACAAGGGGTGCAGGTAAAAGTAGGACACTATGATGATGTAGCATCTATTAAAAATGCAGTGGTAGGCATTGATAAACTAGTTTTGATTTCAGGTTTAGACATGCACAGATTGCAGCAACATAACAATGTAATAAATGCAGCAAAAGAGGCAGGTGTGAAACATATAGTTTATACTGGAGTAGCTTTGACAAATCCAGATCAATCGGCTATAAAAGAATTTATGAGTAGCCATTTTAAGACAGAAGAAAGTATTTTGGCATCAGGCATTCCTTATACACTTATGAGGAACACACTTTATTCTGATGCTTTGCCTTTGTTTTTAGGTGCCGGAGTATTTGAAAATGGTATTTATCTACCAGCAGGAAATGGTAAAACACCATTTGCATTAAGGAGTGAAATGGCAGAGGCAATTGCAAATGTATTAGTACAATCTGGTCATGAAAATAAAACCTATCAAATAACTAATACTGAAGCGTACAGTTTTCAGCAGATAGCTGAAATGCTATCTCAATTATCAGGTAAACCAATATCGTATACTAGCCCAGAATATGATGCTTTTGTAGGGTTGTTAAAAAACATTGGTGTGCCGGATGAGGCCATACTAATTGCTGCCGGATTTGCTACAGATATAAAAAATAATTTACTAGACATATCGTCCAATGATTTAGAAATATTACTTGGACGCAAGCCTACCGGTCTTTCTATTGCTTTGAAAGAAATGTACAATCTGTAAGTTTGTTGTGTTTATTTTTATAAAAGGCATCACCGGTAATTGGTGGTGCTTTTTTATTATTTTCGATTGAAATATAAATTTTATGCTCCTATCCCAACATTTATCTAAGCATATAAAAGATGTGCATTTTGGTGGTAACTGGACAACCTCTAGTTTGCAAGAACATTTACATGATGTTAATTTAGAAATGGCATTGAGTAAGAAAGATGGTATGAATACAATTGCAGCATTGTGTTATCATATTAACTACTATATAGTAGCAGTAACTGAAGTATTAAAAGGAGGTACTTTAAATGCCAGCGATGCATATAGCTATAATCACCCGAGCTTCAGTACCGAGGAAGAATGGCAAGTGTTTAAAGAAAAAATGTGGACTGATGTAAATGTTTTTGCAGACTTGATATTACAAATAACCGATGAGCAAATGTGGCAACCCTTTGTGAATGAAAAGTATGGTAACTATTACAGAAATATACAAGGTATAATAGAACATACGCATTATCATCTAGGACAGATAGTAGTGATTAAAAAGTATTTT
>CAYWUY010000204.1:0-1862 GCA_964461535.1 uncultured Flavipsychrobacter sp. | reverse complement strand
AATAGTCTTTCATAGTCCCGATAAAGGCCGGGCGAAAATAGTGTTTTTTGGATTGACCATGAACCAGTTGTACATGGCTGATTACAAAAAAAGGATTTACTTAAATGAAAAAGTGTCTGAGCAAATTCTTATTAAAAAAATATAGTGACGGTTCAATAGTGGTTTGGTTAAATATGTCTATACGTAATGACCATGACAGCTGGCGATATAAATAATATCTTTTTCGATTTTGTAAATTAGTCTGTGCTCATCTGTAATTCTTCTCGACCAGTATCCCTTATAATTTCCTTTTAGTGGTTCTGGTTTACCTAATCCTTTAAAGTAGTTTCTATCTATATCAACGATTAGTCTATTTACTTTATCAAATATTTCCTTGTTTGTATTTGCCCATTCAACATAATCTTTATATCCGTTTGATTCAAACTATACAGGTTTCACTTGATTTTACTGAGAAGTTTAGCCATTTGAATAAATTCATCACCTGTAAAGGCAATAGTTTTGCCTGATTCCAAATTTTCAATTGAATTTTCAATTCTTAAATTGGCTTCCTCTTGAGTTTCATATCTCAAAGAAGTCTTTTTTGGGGTATCAAATGAGATAGTTATTTCTTTTGCATTCACAGCAAATAAATACTTTTTCATACCTGCTACAAGAGACGGTTCAAGCTCATCGGTCTTTATTGTGAACGATTGTTCCATATTTAAAATATTACCACAAATATACTGAAAATTATTTTTGAATCTTGTCAAGTCAAGTTTGAGAATTGATCCTGACTCGCTCGATGCCCTTAGTCTTCCGACTAAGGGTTGCACGGATGCCTGTCTTCCGACCGGCGAATATGTACATTCCGCAGTTCCATTGTTCTATAAAAATTGACCGATGTAGCTGGTTTAGTCCACACACCGGTCAGGAGACCGGGTTCCGAGTAGTCCGTAGTCCGAAGACTACGAACATCTGTGGTTGGTAATAGAAATGAAACACATATTACATGCAATATTCACATAAATAATCTATTGCATAATCTGCATCCCATCTAGCACAATCATATCGCCCAGGTTTCTGCCCCCAAATATTATTACATCATCACCCCTTCTTTTTTGGTACACGCCAGGAGTTAAGGAAACAATATCTGAAATATTTGTAGTTGGCATCCTCCGTATTTCTTCGCGAGTGAACACTCTCGATGTGCCAAATTGAGTGTTGAAAAACGGTTTGGTTATTTCTTGTCCTATGGTGCAATTAGATATTATCTCCAACCTTACAAGCTGTGAGTTATAAACAATATTGCCGTCAATAATATATTTTGTCCCATCAGTTGCCCCTTTTGTTGTTGCAACTTTATCGGTTTCACTAATTACTGTTGTTTTGTTTACAATTTGAGCAAAAGATATGGAAGCAAAAAGCACTAATGCGAAAGTGAGTAGTTTTTTCATGATTTTCGTTTAATATAATAGACGTAGTACCAATGGATATGCTTGGGTAAGTACACAACTTTATTTCAATATATACTTCTGGCCTGCTCGTTCGTTGACTATTGCCCCTCCTATCATAAAATGCCTAACCTAAAGCAATATAGATAGCGCTCCATTTTATAGGGAATACCCGCTTTTATACTTTGAGCGGTATAGTTTTGTGCATTTTGTATACCAAAAGTCGCCTAGTCTCTGCCTTTAAGTGCACGTGCCCAGCTAGTGTTTTTTTGTTGCTGTCAAAATACAATTGTTGTCAAAATATGGATAGCCTCTACGAGGCATGAGCGGTTTTTAACCTTGATTTTACAAAAAGGATAAGCCAACGATGTAGCTGATTTAGTCCACACACCGGTCAGGAGACCGGGTTCCGAGTAGTCCGTAGTCCGAAGA
>CAYWUY010000203.1:0-1905 GCA_964461535.1 uncultured Flavipsychrobacter sp. | reverse complement strand
GAACACCAACAATGGCGAATAAAATGTCAGTGTGTTATTATAAATCAATAGTAGCCGTTTTATATTCTTTTTTATACCATTTTATAGTATCTAAACCATATTTCTTAGTAACATTATAAAAATCACCTACGCTCTTATATACTTTTTCTTTGTTTGAATAACTTAACCATAGTACGTCACCTGATTGGCTGTAAAAGGCAAACAATTCAGGACATGCGTTACATGAACCAGCACCATAGATCGTATAAATATTACCATTGGTTCCTTCTAAAACTCCAATCTCATAAATAAGGTTGTCCAACATTGTAATACTATCTTCATGTGTATACTTTTTACTATTATCAACCATTGGGAATAAGCATCGTGCGACTGTTTGACCATTTTTCTTAAAAATTAATTCCTGTCTTATTAATACACAGTTATACACTTTGTTACTATCTACAAATGTTTCCAATACTAATTCGCTACTGTCTGTTGCTATTTTCGTAATTATGTTACGAGTATTATTAAATGCTTCATTACTTGATTTATTACTCATACAAGCCGATAATATAAAAGCAATAATCAGTAAATATGTTCTCATTCCTTGTTTGTATTTATTCTAGATTCTAGCTGTGCTAGAGGCATGGCTACTTCTGTCATTGTTGGTTTTGTCACCAACAACTATAAGGCGCACTTATATTTCTATACTAATATACGATTGATTAGATGTAAAATAAGATTAGTGAAATAAATAACAGTGTCGGTTGTTGGTCTTAACATTTGGAGCGACTAAAACTCTTTGCTAGTATTCTTTGTCTTTGCCCGGGCTGGTGCGTGTATTTACTTTTTTGTGCTGCCGCAAAAAAGTAACAAAAAAAATGGCACCTCAAAAAACCGCCCCTCCCGCTAGGGCTATGCTTGCCGCCGTTTTTGAGGAGGCTAGGCTTCTGTACCCCTTATGTGTTTTGGGGCGAATACCAACAATGGCGTAAAGGGTCTATTTTATTACCGAATAGAAGCGTATTTTCATCACAGAAATTCAATTGAATTTGATACCATTTCAAATATATCTCGATATATAAAATATGAACCCAAAGGATCGTTTGATGCCATTCCTGTGATAATCATTGTTTTCTCATTTGACAATTCAATAAATGTTGCCATAGCAGCAACTTTTCTCAAGTTGGCAACTGCAATATATTCATAACGTTTAGCTTGTTTACCGTTTATTGTAAATGTTTTGCCAGACATAACTTTATAAGATGTATACTCCTTGTCAAGTACACTCATATTGTAAGCAACCTCAGATTTAAAATCAGCTTTTTTCCTATTATATATAAGAACTACTATGTTAGGTGAAAAGTCAACTGTATCATGTGTTTTTTTTCTAGAAGCAAAATTTACTGGAGAGTCTACTGGTAGTAACTCCCAGTTAGACGGATAGCTAATTGTAAAAGCACCCTCGCTGAAAGAAGTTTTTTTAAAATCATAATCTGTGATATCAAGATTATCAAATAAAATAGTATCAGCATTATAACATTTAACTTGAGTTACTTTACCATAGCTGTTATAGTCTCTCCAAACACCAAACTTTAAACCATTTTCATACCTTCCAGTTTGCTTTATAGTGCCGTTTTTATAATAGTCTGTAAAAATTCTACTTTTTTGATTATCGTTACTTTTATTTGAAAACTCATTCGAATTATCATTTCGTCCTTTACAAGAAAAGATTAAAAGAAATAAGATACCATACAATGCGTAATTTTTTATTTGTTTTCTCATAAACATTTTTTTCGCCGTTGTTGGTATTCGCACCAACAACCAATAGTAAAGTAATACTTTCCTGCCATAGTTGTAATCAATTCTCCTTTGCCCGGGCTGGTGCGTGCATTTACTTTTTTGTGCTGCCGCAAAAAAGTAACA
>CAYWUY010000202.1:0-1923 GCA_964461535.1 uncultured Flavipsychrobacter sp. | reverse complement strand
ATCGACTTCTGCAACCCAAGGTTTCTTGCGGCATTTGCACCTTTTTTAGTATTGCTGTGCACCTCTACGGTTGTAAAATTTTCCTTAAGAAAATCAACAGTGCCATCAGAAGATCCATCATCTACTACAATAATCTGTAAATCGCAGTTAGTAATTTTTAGTAATGAATTTAAAGTGAAAGATATTAGCTTCTTTCTGTTGTATGTGGGTATAATTATACTACAGCTCACATAAATATTTTTTACTAAAATAATGCCTAAACAATCTCTTATACTTTACATAATTCCCTATACAATTCCTTGGAATTATCTGCAAAATTTCCCCATTCTGCTAAAATAAAAGATCTGCCATTTTTTGATAGTGTCTCTCTTAAAGATTCATCTTGTAATAGTTTCAACAAATTTTCTGCAAGGATATCTGGACGTTTGGGGGGAACCAAAACTCCATTGATTCCATCTTTTACAAGTTCAGGGTGTCCACTTACATTCGTTGTTATTACTGGCAAACCAGAAGACATTGCTTCTATATTAGCATTAGCCAATCCTTCCCAATGAGATGGTAAACAAAATATATCAACAGCTTTATATAAATCTGCAATCTGCCCTGGAGGTATTTCACCTAGATCATTCAAAAATGTATCAACACCTCTCTTCTTTGCCTCTACTTTTAAATCAAATTCACTATGCCCTGCGTGCACAGCAACAAGAGAAAGTCTATCAAAACTTTTTACTACAGTTGAAAGGGCATCAAATAAATCCAACCAACCCTTTCTGGCAATAGCAGTTCCAACATTGAGTATTATTAATTTATCTTTAGGTAAGTTGTACTTTTCCCTTAGTTCTAATTTAGTTTTTGCATCTACGGGCTTAAAATAATCATAATCAACACCCATTCTTATAACTTTATAGCTATACTCTTTTTGCAATATATTATTAGCTTCTCTCCCTAAATAATCTGCACAAGCAAATCTTTTATCAGCATTCTCAATTACGCTCTTAAACGACTTCATCTGCTCATCACCATTTTGGGGCCAGACTACAACATCATCACCTATGTAAAGTACTGCAGACTTTATACCAAACCTGTGGGCAGCGTATTGAACATTAAAAGATTCAGGCAACCATTGAGAATAGAAAATATCCGTTTCTTGAGATAATTTCACTCCCATTGAATCAAACATTTTCTTAAGAGTATAATAAAACTTTTCTTTGTAGCTTTTTTTATGAAGAAAGTATGGTAGTAAGCTAGGAATTCTCGGGTGGAAAATCTGAACACCTTCATGTACCCTAGTATGAGGGTAAATAAATGGAGTGTTATTCCATTTCGAGTGTAGTTTATTAATTGGCGATGGGGGACGCCACATAACTGGCATTATAACCTTTAAATCTGCGCCATTCTCTATCAAAGCTTTATACTGACGATGTGCAAATATACCGGCCCATTTCATTCCAGGATAATCATATGGATAAAATGACGGGAACGCCCAAATACGCATAATACTATATTTCTTAATCTATTTTTTTAATATTAAATGACGGTACTGAAGTAGACTTTACTATATCTAAATACATTGATGAACCAAAGTAGTTATTCGCATTTACAGTAAATGAAGCAATATTATCAATGTACACAAGCAAATTATCATTTTTGCACATATAAATACTCATAGTATACTCTCCAGGAGACAATTTTGGAGAATCTATGACATACTCAAACTCTAATTTGCTGTTAGGCTTAATATCATAAGTATAACCCAACCATAAAGATCTTGAGTGAATAACACAAGTCTTGTTATCACTAAAAATATTTATATCAATAAGAGCTCCCTCAATATCAAGATCCCCAATATCAAATGAAAAATTCATTTTTATGTTATCATCAGGACTGAGATTATCTAAGTCTTTCTTATTACTTATACCATTC
>CAYWUY010000201.1:0-1953 GCA_964461535.1 uncultured Flavipsychrobacter sp. | reverse complement strand
TAACTCTTCTCCAAAAAATAAAAAAGAGGCCGCCCTTTTGAGACAGCCTCTTTTTATGTAGTTGTGTATGTTTTGTGTTTTCTCATATGTATTTTTTTATGCTAGAAGAAGGCGAAAAATGCATCGACTATGCCTTACATGCTGCCACAGAATATTAATTAGTCCTTACAAAAAAAAAGCAGCTACAATAGATTTAAATTACATGTGAATTATTTAATATATTTGTAGGCCTTTTACAAATATTATATAAGAATGCCAACTAAAAAAAGTGTGGATAAAGTGTTTGAAATGTAGTTGTAGCAGAGTTATAAAAATGGGTCGTTCAGGCAAATTGGCCACAAAAATGTTGGTTTTTGTAGGTAGGGTGTAATGTTTTTGTTGGTTTTTATATCGTTTAAATATTTATTTTTAAGATTTTGATTTTTAGTATTTTATATTGTAGTTACTAGTATTTTAGGGTTAAGAATATGTTGTTATGTTAAAACATATTATAAGCTTTGTTAAGAAAATTACAAATAATCCTTTGTTTATTCATTATCTTGCTATAAATTCACCCCCCAATTGTGTCTTTGATTGAGTTCAAAGTCCATTTTGGTTTTTTATTAACGAAGCTAACACGCTCTATTTTATAAAGAAAAATAAACAGTATGAGAAGACCTTTGTTACTATCTGCATTACTGATGACTGCTTCTGCTAATGTTATTGCACAAACGCATAACGTAGTAGGTAAAGTGTTGGACGAAAACGGCCAAGGCTTTCAAGGAGTAGGTGTAATGGTTAAGGGTACTGTAACCGGAACAGTTACTGACATAGACGGTAATTTTAATCTGGATATTCCGGATGGAAAAAACAAACTGATATTTCAGGCATTAGGTTACAGCACGGTTGTAATTTCTGATACCGGACAGTCGGAAATCGTTGTTAAAATGGTTCCTACTGCTAAAGTATTGGAAGGAACAGTGGTAACGGCATTAGGTATTCGCAGAGAAAAAAGAGAATTAGGCTACAACTCAACTACTGTAAAAGGTGATGAGTTAACAGCCGGTAATAATACCTCAGCTCTATCGGGCTTGCAAGGTAAAGTTGCAGGTGCTAACATATCTAGCTCTACAGGTGGTGCAGGTGGTAGCACACGCGTAGTATTACGTGGTGAAAAATCTATCTTGAAGAACAACAATGCGCTTCTGGTGATAGATGGTGTTATCATGAGTAACTATGACCGTACATCTAGAGCTGCTGATGGTACCAATAACTACTTAAGCCAAGTAGACTTTGGTAACAGTGGTAACGATATTAACCCGGATGATATAGAATCAGTATCTGTATTGCCAGGTGCTACTGCTGCTGCCCTATATGGTGAGTTAGGTGCTAATGGTGCCATTATGATTACCACTAAAAAAGGTAAGCATAGAACATCTGATGGACCTTCTAAAATAGATATCACGGTGAAGAGTACTTATACTCAGTCTGATATCTTAATGTATCCTAAATTACAGCATGAGTACGGACAAGGTAACTTGTATAACGGTATAGCAGATGACCGTCGTGAAAACTTCAGCTGGGGTGCACGTTTCGATGGTCAATATCGCCCATGGGGACAAATTATAGATGGTAAGCAGTTGGTTAAGTCTTACGTAGACCAACCTAACAACATCAATAACTTCTTTAACCACGCTAAGAACATCAACAATTTTGTTTCTTTATCTGGTGGTTCAGAAAAATCTACATACTACCTGTCATTAAACTCGATGAACAGTACTGGTGTAGTACCTAATACGTTCTATAACAGATACAGCGTTAGATTTAACGGTTCTACACAATTGTCTAATAGCTTTTATTCTTCAATGGATGTAAACTACTTAAGTACTTACGGAAGAAGTGAGCAACAAGGACAAGGTGCAGGTTCGGTAATAGATAACGTATACCAAACGCCTAGAGATATTCCTTTGAGTG
>CAYWUY010000200.1:0-1968 GCA_964461535.1 uncultured Flavipsychrobacter sp. | reverse complement strand
GGTATTTTATGCAGAGATATGCTTGACTGTTTTTTGGTGTGAGTAGTGACAGGAAGAGAAATATGCCCATAGACTATATTATAATACTAACAATTATTTATATTTGCAAAAATTCACTATGGGAATCTTTAACCTATTTTCCAAAAGACAGAAATTGCTTAATGGAGAAATACCTGACACATATATATACGATTCAATACCACAAACTCTCAGGGTACAAATTGTTCATATAATTAGAGATACAATTGGTGAGCCTAACTATAGAGGCTTAAATAAACCTTCTGAGGCTTACAAATTCATATCAGACATACTATGCAGAGAATATGGCACATTTTCTTTAATTCATAACACACCTGCAAATGGGACAATGAATGAAGTAGAGAACTTTTTGTTACAAGTAAAATCTACAGAGCAAGTATTAGATATTGTAGAGTTAACATTTAGGTATATAGATAAGGGAATTAGACTGGATTATGACTATACTTTTTATACTATTGTAAAACAAAGTCCAGATGATGCTATAGCTGAATTAAATACTCGTTTCAAAGAGCATGGAGTAGGCTATTCATACGAAAACGGAGAAATTATTCGAGTGGATTCAACATATGTACACGCTGAAATAGTTAAGCCTACTTTATCTTTATTGTTTAATAGTAAGTTTGATGGTGCATGTGAGGAATATCTTAAAGCTCATGAGCATTATCGTCATGGCAGAAACAAAGAGTGCTTAACCGATTGCCTTAAAGCATTTGAAAGTACTATGAAGATAATTTGTACTGAAAAAGGTTGGACATTTTCACAGACAGACACTGCGAAGAAACTTATACAAATATGCTTTACAAATAATCTAGTACCATCCTTTACGCAAAACCAATTTACATCATTAACAAACTTACTTGAAAGTGGTATACCTACCATCAGAAATAAGCTTGGTGGACATGGCCAAGGTCAAATACCCCAAAAAGTGGATGACGGGATGACAAGGTATGGATTAAACCTCACTGGTACAAACATCATATTTCTAGTAGAACAAAGTGGAATATAGTTAAAGAAACTAGATTACTGGAGTTACATTTACTTTAGCATTTTCTCGCATTTGTTGGTGTTCGCACCAACAACCAATAGTAAAGTAATACTTTCCTGCCATGGTAACAATTAATCCTCCTTTTCCCGGGCTGGTGCGTGTATTTACTTTTTTGTGCTGCCGCAAAAAAGTAACAAAAAAACGGCACCTCAAAAAACCGCCCCGCCCGCTAGGGCTCTGCTAGCCGCCGTTTTTGAGGCAGCTAGGCTTCTGCCCACCTTATGAGTTGTTGGTGCGAACACCAACAAGGGCGGAAAAATATTTTAAATAAAGAGTTATTAATTATAAACAATCGTGGCTAAAAATAAAGAACAAACATTCAGTATAGTTTTGCTAATAAGTTTTTGTTGCTTTGTAATAACAACTTTAATTATATCTAGCGTGCGTGCGTATGAAGATGCTCGATCAGACATCATGTTGGTTTTGTTTTCATTTTTTGTATATGTATACAACCAAATAAATAATTTCTTAGTAATAAAATATGATTTAAAACCATATATAAGTTTAATTGGCTCAACTATAATATGCGTATTACTGTTCATGTCATCTCGTCTAGAATTTTTTTTTAGTATACTTTTCACATTAATTAATTATGCTTGTCTTTTTTTCACAATTAGGTATTTGAAACAAAAAAGAACGTAAAAAAACAGTAAAAACTATGTATTAATACACTATTTGGAGATACTTATAAATGAAAAAACAGGGTTAATATAGTGTACGGGTTTTATCACTTTATAAGTTTGACGCAAAATGCAACTAATATGTAGCATACTGTAGTAGTTAGCATCTGGATAACCACCTATTTTTTGCAATGTGGGTGTTACTATGACTTTTCCCGGGCTGGTGCGGGTATTTACTTTTTTGTGCTGCCGCAAAAAAGTAAC
>CAYWUY010000199.1:0-2092 GCA_964461535.1 uncultured Flavipsychrobacter sp. | reverse complement strand
ATACCATAAAAAGGTTCATTGGCTAAATCAGTTATAGATACAAAGTAAGGAAATGCGTTTGGTAATTATTGTTTAGAAATAGTTATAAACCGCAAACTATACTGCCTTGCTACTTCGGCAGTTTCGGTAACTAGTCTAAAGGCTACCATGGTGTCTCTATGAAATAAAACATCTTTATACAGCGGAGAAAGATACACTTGGCGCTCTGCCGCTGCGGTAGAAAGCTTATACCTAATAATGCTCGAGTCCGTTTTTCTATACTCTATGTATAATGGATTAGGCTTGTATAAAAATGCTGTGCATTTTTCTAGCAGTGTGCTATTCGTCACAATTTGTGCAGCCACCTGTGTGCTACTATCATGTTGTGGTATGCTTACCCATATGCCCGCTGTGCACCTTAGCGTAGCGCCTACCTGTTTATTAAGGCGTAGCGGTTGGCTACGTTTACGTAACACGCATAGTCTATCGTTAGCCATAGCCGTAGGTTCGTAATGCTGCATTATAGCCTCAGTAAACAGGGGGCTGCTGTTGGGCAAATACTCACCGTTAAGCCCCTCCATGCCATTGCCGGATAGCTGTGGGTGGTGCCATATATAATAGCCGGGTGCTTTGCCCGATTTTAGGTAGGCTATATCCATAGCCTCTACTGCCCTATTCAAGGCAGGGCTTTGCAGGCCAGGTCTAGGTGCTAGGGTTAGTTTATTAATGTAGGCATAGCTTAGGTCCCATGGGAAAATGTCTATTCGCTTATTGCCTATTTGTTGTAGCCATTCAGCAGCTAGTACATTCGGCTGGCAGGCAGCTACACTCTGCTCGCTTACGTGCTGCTTAAACTCTTTGTGGTGCACTATGCGTTGGTTAAAATGCAGCCAGGTAGGATACCATAGTATCCTTGGGTCGCTATTCAGAAAGCTAAGGTTGTAACTATAAAAGCTAATAGCCCCTACCAGTATATAGGTGCCCAATTCCTTTTTTTGTTGCTCTACTAATAAAAACAGAGCCAGCAGTAGCACTATAAAATTTAAGAAATAGAGTGCATGGTAAAAGTCCTCTCTTCCCATAGCGTATTTCCAGTTAACAAAGCCGCACAGCGAAGCCAATAGCAATAAATAGCCCGATTCCTTTTTTGCAAAAGCAACCCCTAATACCAACAGTAGGCTTATAGTTATAGCCAAGGCAGTAGCAGAATTATAAGGGTAAAGTGCTAGTGTATGGCTGTAGCTCAATGACGGCAGTATATTATTACATAGATAGCTATACGCACCACCTATGCCCGAAAATATAATGCCGGCTATTATGGCGTAGCCACTTAGTGCACCCAGTGCTACTACAGCTATAAGTTTATACTGTTTACTATAAAGGCTATGAGCCAGCCACATTACCCATACCGAAGCGCAAAACAAAAACACCGATGACTTAAACAGTAAAGCTATAATTGTAACAGTAACTGCTACTATAAGTGCTTTGGGTTGGGCTAAGTGGTGGTGTATTAACAGGCCCAGCAGCACATTGCCCAGTATTACATAGTCTAGGTTAAACAGCAGTAGCGCTACAAGACTTATTATAATAGGCTGAAAAATTAATTCGCTCTTGCTCCTCTGTGTATACAGGTATATGCTTTGCAAGCAAAATAATACTTGCAGTATCCACTGTGCCAGTACCGATATTAGTAGGTGATCTCCAACGGGTGCTGCCCATTTTATAATGCATAATGGCCCTACAGGGTAGCTAAGTGTAGCTAATAATTGGCTCTTGTACGCTAAAAAATAATTTAATGCCCAGCGGTAAGACATATCTACTCCCGGGGCTATTAGGCAGTCGGTATCTTTTAATGTAATAATGCCTACTATAGCAGATAGTAGTATAGCCTTAATATAAAATAATGTAGACTTACGGTTAGCTGTGTTAGGCATAATGCATAGCAATACTGCTGTAAGGTACTATATGCCACAATAACTATCAAAAAAGCTATGTGCATCCCTGTGTGTTGTGTTTATTATACCGTATTGATGAATAGAAATTATTTTATCACAAATAAAATAAATCTTATATTGCAGTATAAACACTATAACTATGAATAAAATCTACACAT
>CAYWUY010000198.1:0-2098 GCA_964461535.1 uncultured Flavipsychrobacter sp. | reverse complement strand
TAGAAAAAGCAGCTAAAGATTTAGATACTGCACTAGTAGATGTTTTAAATAAGGTGCAAGAAGAGTAGGGATATACACGCCTTTATATACACGTTATTAGTACTCGCTAGCCCAATTAATTATTACATACTTGTTTTTATAAGATATATGTTTGCTAATATTGGAGGGATTTCCAAACCCATGAAAAATGAAACTAAAAAGTAAAATCTTTCTTATAACAATATTTCTGCTAAGTATACTCAATATAGTTGCATATAGCTGTTCATGTATTAGGGTAGATAAGAGACATAAGAGTACACTAAAAAAACTGATGCATACAAAAAATGCAGTATTTACAGGCACTGTTATTGCTGTAAATAATGTAGCTTATTCAGATACTGAAAATCTTATAGGGCTAGATCGTATAATTATTCTATTGAAAGATTCTATTCAAGGGGTTAATTTCAGGGATACCATGTTGATTTACACTTATCGCGAAGGAGTAGACTGTAGATACCCGGTAGTTATTGGTCAATCGTACATTTTTGAATGTGGGTATACAGAAAGGCATACAGACAATTGTGGGGACTATCCACCATTTCTATCAATAGATAAGTGTTGTAATACATGTGAGTATAACTATAGGTATATAACAAAGCTAAAGCGTTACCATCTTAAGCATCCCAAAATTCATATGATTAATAGGGCTAGGCTGCAATTAGCAAATGACAAATACCATATACATTATCATTATTAAGCAAGAACAATGAAACAAGTACTCTTTTCGTTAATACTCATATTATGCATAAACTCTATTTCGTATGCTGAAGTGTATAGTTTTTGTTCATATGGTTTCCATGTAGAAATTTCTATATCTCGTACTGATAGCGTGTTAGATTTAACTTATACGTATACAAACTTTACAGATAAAAATATTTTTTTAGTCGATTCTGTTGAATTTAATGAGTACTTCTGCCATGAAATAGACATAGTTCTAACATATGATGTTATATATGGAAGGAGTTATAGTATTATTAAACAATTATCACCATATCAAACGTTTTCTAAAAAAACTAGGTATACACTAAAGTCAGAAAACAGGCCAATAAGAATTATACTCCATTATCTTAACCCTAAAAACTTGTCGCGTTATAAACGTTATAAATTAAAGCGTGTACTAAAAGTAATTGATAATCAAAAAGGTATTTACAGCATAGATAGGAAACTATACGAAAAACTAACTACAGATTATTTTTACATGGATATTCCTAAGTTGAATTAGAGTTTCCACCCTCATCTCTATTCACACCAACAAGTCATAAGTAGGGTAGCAGCACAAAAAAGTAAATACAGCACTAGCCCGGGTATAAGGAGAGAAATTCTAACGAAAGCGAAAAAGCATTACCTTACTATTAGTTGTTGGTGGAGAATACCAACAAGGGAGGAAACTTGGAATTATACAAGCTAATTTTTAATCTAGATTAACCCCATCAGCCCCGAACATTAATAATAGTCATCAAATAACCAGAAAATAAAATGAAACCAATATTGAAGTATATCATGTCTCCAGATGTAAGAGAGGATCTGGAGAAGTTCCAACCTCCCGAAAAAGACAACTTCAACATTTATGTAATGATGCTGGTTGAATGTGACACAATCGAAGGTAATGAGATGTTTGATTTTTTTTGGTGTACGCCAAAATGGTTGATGAATAATATTGAGGAAAGTGGTTTAATTTGGGGAAGACAATATGTTATTGTAGCAAATTATAACTATGATTTCTTAGTCAAAAAAATTGAAGCCTATTTTTCAACTATTGAGGAAGATACTTGGCATGCTATGACTGAAAAAGTCAGTCGTATTGCTCATTCTGAATTTGAGGATTATAAGCCGTAAACGCTGTCTACTAAACCGAGCGTTTTCTTGCCCTCATCTCTATTCTCACCAACAACCCATAAGGCGTACAGAAGCCAAGTTACTCAAATACAGCACCAGCCCGGGTAAAAGGTGGGGGGCTAACGAAAGCGAAAAAGTACTACCTTACCATTAGTTGTTGATGCAAATATCATAAACACCGAAAATAGTATCAGAGTATTTATTTTCAAGAAACAATTGAAAC
>CAYWUY010000197.1:0-2172 GCA_964461535.1 uncultured Flavipsychrobacter sp. | reverse complement strand
CTATGAAAAAACTTTACACATCATTTTCGCTATTGCTAGCAGCACTAGTACTATCGGCCAATACACAAGCACAGTTGGTTTCAGGTAATTTATTTTTAAAGGGGCGTTATGTAGAGGCTGCAATGCAGCCTATAGGTGCATTCGGTTCTACAGAATCTACTCCGGCAGGTTATCATTCTCATTCTGGTGGATCTTCTATATATTGTACTTTCTCAAGCGTAGTTCCTCTAAGTTTAGGTTTTGTTTCAGATCCAGCAATGGATGGATGGGATGTAGGTACTCCGGCATACTGTGGCGATTTTTTTACACCTGGTTCTCCTTGGGAAGGTTGGGCTATAAGTATGGATGGAGACTCTACAGTAACCGCAAATTCTACAGACTGTGGTTTTTCTGACAGCTCACTAACTGGAGGTTTTATTGCCTATAATGAGGTAGGTAGTACAGTTTTAGGTATATGGAAAGGAATGCTTGATAGCTTGGAAATTACAAAAACAACAGTACTAGATACCAATTCATTGTACTTCTATACTAGAGTTACATTTACTAATTTAAGTTCTATTCCGCATAATGATATCTACTACATGCGTGCTTTTGATCCCGATAATACACAAACTTGGTCTGGAGGATCATACGCTACCAAAAATATTATTGAACACCAATTACCAAATGCATTAAATGCAACTACTGTTTCAGCATGGGGAACCGGGGCAGAAATCTCAGGTGCAGGTATGTCTTATGTAGCAATGGGATCAGTAGATTCAAACGCTAAGTGTATGATATTCAATTCTTGGCCTATGCATCACAGTAGAAGTATTGCTGATGTATTTAACGAAACTAGCTCTGTATTTGGTTCTACCTATTATGCTGAAGGAGATAGTGTTATAGGTGATATTGCAATTGCTATTATGTTTCACATCGATCATTTAGCGCCTGTAGATAGTGCTACTGATAGTGTTGGCAGAACCACTGCAAGACCGGCTAACAGCATTACTTTTACGTATTTTCATAGTTTTTCTCCTGCAGCTACTGATTCTGCAATAAAGCATTTACAATATCATACTGTTGTTGACACAACAGCAAGTGTAACTGCAATAAATAATATGCAGAAAATAACCGCCTACCCTAATCCTACAAAAACATTCGTAACTATTAATGACTTAACTAAAGGCGATAAAGTAAGCTGCCTAGACCTGACAGGTCGCTCGGTAATAACCGATAAACAAGGCAATATTATAAGCCGTATAAGAGTAGAAAAGCAGTAGAGTAGTATATTATTATAAATTGAGATGCGCCCGTGAAAGTGGGTGCATCTTTGTTTTATTGAGCTGTGCTTTTTAGTAATAATTCAATTAAATATTCTCGTGGTGGATAACGAAGTAGAGGTTCGTTAGCTAAGTTGTAATTATTTTAAGTAAATCTATTGGGTGACAGATATAGTCTAATATCTATTATCTCCAGTTGTAGCTATGCAAGGATTGGTATACTTAATACTAGTTATAATCTTATTCGGACGAAGTTCAAGTGCTTTAAATGTAGATTTGGTGTATAGTGAGCAGTTCTTTACCAAATAATGATATCAGTGCACTTAGTCTGTATTTTGATTAATAATATTGTTATTCACTTTTAGTGTTTAATCTCTTTGTAAGTCAATTACTTTTCTTTATTTATTTTTTCGATAATCCCTGCTTTTATTAAGCTACATATTCTTAGAGTAGAAAAAATAATAGGAATGCTAATAACGAAAATAACACTTTCAAGCACAATTGATGACCAGTCCCAACCAGCATATGTAGACATGCCACCAATGAAAGTATAGGGAAGAAAAATAAGCTGAACGATTATGTTATTGTAGAATGAATTAGATATATTCTTCATTCCCAGAATCGCAAAAGTATTTCCTAAAGTAAGATAGAGAATGGCGATTATGATTGAGTATACTAGTCTTCTTTTGCCACTCATTTTATTATTGTTTTTTTTATTGTTGTATATATATTATACAATATAGAGATTTTTGGTTGATGTTCTTGCTGATAAATAGTGTTGAGTATTCATTTTTTGCAATTCTTTAAATGACCTAACACACCCTCCCACTTATCCACAAAATAGTGATGGTATGGAAAGGCTGTTTTAATTTGCACGTCTAAATAACAACCTATCTATCTAAACTATGAG
>CAYWUY010000196.1:0-2177 GCA_964461535.1 uncultured Flavipsychrobacter sp. | reverse complement strand
TATGTTCACTATTTTGTTTTGTTCACGTTTCTTGAACAGGTGAAATTTGTGAACATAACGACAAACTAGTAACAAGACTAAAGCTGATTACTGAAGTAATAAGAGGAATACAAGATTAAGGTAAAAGGTAAACTAACAAATAAGCCCCATTACATAGAAAAATGTCTGTTTATTTATCTGAAGAAGCCACTTTAGCCATTTGTTTAATAATTGCATCAAGATCTTCAGCCGATTTGTAGATGCCTTCCAGAATTGATTTATTATATTCTTCAGGATACTCTAGCAATATATTTATAAGTCCTAGCAAGCTGGCAACAGGAGCACGAAGAATATGCGAATTGTGAAATGCAATTTCTTGTAGCATTTTGTTTTTTTTCTCAAGTTCTTCCTGTTGCACTTTTTGTGCAGTTATATCTCTTTCAATAGATATCCAATGTGTAAACCACCCGGTATCATTTGCAACCGGAACTAATGTGAAATTATTCCAAAATTCCTCTCCATTTTTTTTATAGTTTATTATTTCTACCGTGTGCGATTCCCATTTTTTCATAGAGCTTTTCAACTTATCAAGTTCTAGCCTACTAGATTTCGGACCTTGTAAAATTCTAGGAGTCTTTTCTTTAAGCTCTTCCTTTGTGTAACCTGTAATGTTACTAAACGCCTCATTTACATATAATATTTTCGGTCCGCCATCAGATAAATCCATCGGTTCTGCTTCAGTAATCATAATCATATCTTTGGTATGAGTAATTACTGATTCTAAAAGCTTAAGTTGTAAAAATTCTTCTTTTCGCTTTGTTATATCTTTTATATACCCATACCATGTTGTTGATCCGTCGGGCTTTCTTTCAGGGGTAGCTTTACCTTTTATCCATTTTATCTCGTCGCCTTTTCTTATGCGATATTCAATATTCCAGGGTGTAAGGTTTTGTATGGACTCTTCCATTGTAGCATTAATCAAACTTATGTCATCTTCGTGAACATAATTGAAAAGAATACTTACATCATTTAATATATCTTCAACCTTTTCACCAAAAAATATGTTTTCGTATGCCTGATTTACAAAAATCATCTTCATTTCTCCTGATGAAATAGTAAACTCATATACCCCAATATCTAGTTTTTGAGTTAAATTCTTTAGTCTTTCCCCTATTTTTATTGTACTATTCTGCTCAAGTTTTTGTTTAGTTATATCTTCAATATATCCATACCAAATCATGTCTTCGGGAGAAGAATTATCGAAATTAGCCGAAGCCCTTAGCCATTTAATATTATTATTTACTATTACTCTGAATTCTACCTCCCATTGAGAAAAAGTAAGAATACTGTTTTCTATAGTGCTAGATAGCGTCTCAATATCTGATGGGTGAACATTATATAAAAAATCTTTTTGTATTATAAATATTTTATCAATAGACTGTTCTTCATAAATTGCCTTAAAGCCATCGCTTAAAAATCTAAAATTTAATTCGTTTTTGATTTTTACATTGTACTCAAAAATAGCAATGTTTATTTTGTCTATTAGGTCGGCTATGTAGTGCAACTTTAGCATATGTATTGGTATTAGGAGTACACTTAATAATTTAGTAGAATATATAGCGCATTAATAGGGAAAAGCACATTGTTTAATTAATAACTAATGTAAACTATATTTCTCTAGTTAACAAATAATTATCCGGATTTCTAGAATTAAAATATTATTTATGTTTATATTTTATTTGCATAACGTTGCTATTAACTATAATTTAAAATATCCGGAAAACCTACTTGAACCCAAAGAAATAAATGTAACGTAACACAGCATGCTGTACCAGTGGCTTCTTTCAGCCACTCCAAATCTATAAATTGGGTTTATGGGCTGCGTACTAGGTTTAAATACTATTATAGTTATATGCTATTGCTCTTGTGTTACTGCTCCTACTAGATTCGTAATAAATTTTTTTATAATATTTTTGGTAGGGCATTGATTGGTATATACATGGTTTACACTACCACATCAATTATCACGTAGTTTCACTCCATTCAAAAGAATCCATCTGTGGTTATTACCATATTCAAACGGTGCCTGAATGGTAGTATTGCCATGCTTTAGTTCTAGTAGGGTGTCGTTAAGTGTTAGCTCTAGCATACATGCCTACAAATTCATTTTTCTGGCAGTAAGAGGAGCATGCCAGCAG
>CAYWUY010000195.1:0-2208 GCA_964461535.1 uncultured Flavipsychrobacter sp. | reverse complement strand
CAAGTGAAGATGTATGGGATATAGTTGAAGATAGTGTAGGTAGAATGTGGCTGGGCAGTATTACAAATGAGTTGGGATATATACAAAAGGGAAGGTACAAAAAAGTAAATATTAAAGGATACAACCCAGTAATATATCCGCAGAATTTACAACGGTACAGAAAATCAATCCAGTTTAAAATGCCCTACATGTCTAAGACAATGAATACAGAATTGTGTAGGTATGAGGGTGATACTTTAAGGCTTTTTCCTGCTATTTATAAACAGTTTGACGTAGGTATAACAGGAGAACATAGGGATAGGATATGCTATACTTTTATTAATGAAAGTGGTGAGGTTTTTTTACTTACACATAGAGAGGTTTATAAAAAATCGGCTGACGATAGCACGCTAATTAGGCTATGTAATGTTATTGATACCACATTTTATTTGCAGTTTAATAAGTACATGGTAGGTGTAAAAAAGCATTCGCTATTGTTTACTTCAATGCTTAATAAAATGAAGATGATTAAGGTTATGAATCTTAATACATCTGAAATTGATAGTAATAGCCTTACCCAGTGGGGGATAAACGAAAATTTAGAGCATTTGTATTACGATAAGTTATCACAGAGTGATAGTTTTATTGTTTTTACTAAAAACGAAATTTTATATTTCAAAGTTGTAGATGCAAAACTAACCTTATTAAATAGGGAGTCTGTTTCTAAATTGGGACTACCTGTAAATGGAGCTGAAATAAAGCATTTAGAAAATAGTAGGATGTGGGGTACGTTGATTGGGACAAGTGACAAAGGATTGTTTATACAGCCCAAATTGATGGACATGTTTACAGCTACAAGTTTGAAAGAAATAGAAGATGCTAATTATATAGGCAATGATAACCACAAAACATACTATTGGTGGAATACTACTAACCACACATTGATATCAATAGATTCTAATAATAAAATAAAGAGTAAAAGGCATTACGAAGGAAAAATTGAGATGAGGTATGTAATGCCATATAATGATGATACATTGCTGATACTTGGAGAAGAGGTTGGCTGCACCTTTTTAATGGATATCAAAACTGGAGCGTTAAATAGTAGTTTAAGCAATTATATAGGATGGGGTATAAGTGGTTTTTATAAAGACGGTAATCGTGTGTTTTATGTAAACAAGTCATTAGGTTTTGGTTATAGAGATTTTACTAAAACCGAAACTATAGTACAGATAGAAAATGATAGATTTAGTGGATTGGTTTACAGACATAAGAATAATGAGTTAATAGCTTATAATGCCTTTAAGCTATGCTTTTATAATATAACTAGTGGTAGTAAATATGTAATTGATAGGGACTTACTAACAAAGTACGGCATAAAAAAAATTGAAAACGTAATAGTATCAGATGATGGTGAAAGAATCTACATAAAAGACTTCGAAAAAGTAGTTTTATTTGATAAAAATAAAGGGGTAATTGGTAAGTTATTTACTCCATTTAATCTTATAGCAGCTACTTTACATAAGGCTAAAGATGGACTGATTGTTGTAGGAAAGTTTGGTGTGGCATATCAGAAATTAAATGGCAGTCATTCTCCAGAATATAACCTATTTGAAAACTATAAACTAAAAAAGTATAAGGCAGTATATGATGTCCAAGTAACTAACACTAAATTATTACTTAAAACAGATAAAGGAATTTATAGTATTAGCTTAATAGACGGCAATGGACATTTACAAACAAAATGTCCGGATTTCAAATTACTTATAAATGCCGATGATAGTTTGCATAGTGTAGCATCGGGAGATACTTTACGAATTTTGAAAGAAGGTGGACTATTGAGTGTTGATTTAATTAATCCATCAGGATATGGTACGCCAGAATATTTTATAAGCTATGATAATGGTAAAGTATGGAAAAAAATAGCTGGCTCAGAAATTACTTTGCCAAGTAATTTTAAGCCGGACTATTATTATCGAATACAGATTAAATACTCAGATTATTTCTGGAGGAGTGAACCGGTAGATTTTATAATATACATGTGCCCTAAGTGGTGGCAAACTAGAAATATGAATACCATATTTTGGACCAGTGGTATTTTACTATTAATAGGTTTAATTGGCTTTGCGGTATTTTTAACAAGAAGGTTAGTGCTAGCAGCAAACCTTAAAAAAAATGCTAGAATGGAGATAGAGTTGAAGTCTGTATACTCGCAGATTAATCCTCATT
>CAYWUY010000194.1:0-2245 GCA_964461535.1 uncultured Flavipsychrobacter sp. | reverse complement strand
CCTGTTCAGGCTAACTAAATTATTTGCTTAGTCCACAACTTTTGGACTTGGTCCTAAGTCACGAAAGTCAATACTAGCGGATGTTTTAGTTGTTTATCCAATCAGTTTTCAACAAATTATACTTTATAATAATATTTTTATGTATAATATTAACGTGAGGGTTTGGTAATTGTAGTAACCATTCTTATTAGTAATACTGTTTCTAATGTGATAAAACTCCCAATAAAGAAACTCATTTTTAATTTTGTCTAGCAATTATGCTACTTCTTGCATGAACACATGCAACGTAAACTTGCACAATGAAAAAAGCTAAAATTGAAACACTAATTAAAAAATATTTGGCAAAGGAAACAATAGCACTTTTAAAACTTCCCGGCATAGCACTGTTTAAATGACTTATAGAAAATATCAAACTACTACCTGCTCCTAGCCAAAAAAAAATCTAACAAAGCACATCAAATAAACCACCATCAGAGCATCCATCAACCCACCCTCAGCTACCCCTTTGCCCAAACAAAAAATTAAATTTATATTTATGATATAAATAATGGCTCACTATGAAATTTACCATGTCATTAATTGTTGCCTTACTGCTGGCATGCTCCTCTTACTGCCAGAAAAATGAATTTGTAGGCATGTATGCTACTCCTAGCAATTATGATACCCAGTATTATGTGCATATGTCTTACGATTCAGTAAAGCTCATATGCTATGTAAAGACTGAGCCTGATTTTTGGTTTGTGGTAAAATGCGGCACCTGGGCTATTAAAGACTATCAAGAAAAAATAGGTTATAATGTAGTATTCCAGTATAACGATGGAACACAGCAATACATAAAGTTTAGGAGTGTATATTCTACAAGACCTGTAGGCAATAAACCGCCACCACCAGATTCATATGATATGCATATAGGTAAATATCGTATAAGTAGAATATACGGCAATAGTAGCCTTATGAGTATGGGCGTTTTTAATGTTGAATCACAGCAAAAGAAGTAAACTATGAAAAAGACACTACAATTTATAGGCTTTTGCTGTCTACTATTTGCTACCCTATCTTGGAGCAGTAAGCCTAGTAAAAAGAAAATAAAACATACAGGCGTATATACACGATTATATAACGTATCAAGATATAGCGATACTTTGGCCTGTGAGTTGGTGCTATCGGCAGATACTTTTGTGCTGATATACCAAATACAGTATGAAAATGATACTGACTATAAAATTCCTTTAATTAAAGGCACCTGGAATGCACTTAACGACACCCTACTAGAACTAAAGCATGGCAATACTACTATTCAGGCTCCGTTTGAATATAGTAATAACCACAGATGGATTCTTTTGAACGGAGTGAAACTGCGTGATAATTGATGTGGTAAAAAAGTAGCGTTTGCACATAAAAAAGAAGCATGGCTTCATAAGGCATATACACACAAGAATAAGGTCACCACATCGGGCGACCTTATTGTTAACCATTAAGCTCAATACTATTATTGACGGTCAAGTCTTGTAGTAAAAGTATCTACTCTAGCATCTGTAGCCAGGCTAATGCCTATTTGAATAGATGCATAGTTTTGGTTGTTGGTATAACCCGAACCCGTAATGTATTTGTTAGGGTTATCTTGGCTACCCCACATGTTAAGGTTAGTTATTGGGCCCACATTGTTTTCGAAGTGGTAGTGGATAGTAACCGCTATGGCGTGAGGACCCCAGTACATAGTACCCGATGCTTGTCCGTTAGAGTCGTTAGCGTTAGTAATTACTAGTTTAAAATTTTGTGCAACATTCACGTAAGTGCCTACAAGTGACATAGTATTAGATTTTAATTAAAGTGGAATTGTTCTTACTCTTTTCAAGGCTTTTCAGATACCGCCTTGCACATCAGCCTGTGCGTGGCCGGCTTTTTTTATAGTGCTTACCAATGCACTCATTTATACCGGTTTAAATAATTGTGTTTTTACTGATTTAATTTTTCTTACGATGTAAAATTGCAAATCATTTATTTAAAAATAAAACTATAAGTACTTGTTTTTAATGGGTATTACTACCCATTTTTATTGCGGAGAGAACTACAATAAATGACAGTAGAAAACAGATAGTATAAACAACATAACCTACTGGTAAGAACTACAGTAGGTAAGTGTGTGCCGTATTAGCCGGCATAAGTAGTAGTTACGCCAGTACACTACTTTGTTCACAAATTTCACCTGTTCAAGAAACGTGAACAAAACAAAATAGTGAACATA
>CAYWUY010000193.1:0-2248 GCA_964461535.1 uncultured Flavipsychrobacter sp. | reverse complement strand
TACACTCAGCCAATTTTGTTGTCGCAGGTCTTTGCCCCAATTGTAGTAAGTAATTACCTCTTTTATTATTTCTTTTCAGGCAGTATTGTATAATTATAACCTAAATGTTTTATTTTAGGTAAAATACTTATGTTACTATGTCATTAAATGAAAACTCAGAATACACTTCTCCCGACCCAGATGAGCTGTACCAGCGAATAAATCATTATCACGCTACTAAGCCGGTTTCTGTCCGTAACGACATACTTATTATTCTTTATCTAGGAGTTATTTCGCTAGCTACAGGTATTGGTATGTTGGTTTATACGCATATTAACACATTCGGGCATATTGCATTATTAGCACTTATTGGTATTGCATCAGCTCAGTGTTTCCTATATGCCGATAGGAAAAGATTACCCTTTTCACGCCAGTTTGTGCCGGCTCCTAATGTTTGGTACGACTATATTATACTCTTTGGGGCATTGTTACTAATTGTTTTTGTTGGCTACATGCAGTATCGGTATCACCCGCTTGGCCAGTCTTATAACTATAGCGCATTTATATTAATGATTATATTTTTCTACTTAGCTTATTTGTTCGATCATAGAGGCGTTTTGTGCATGGCTATATCTAATCTTGCGGCATGGTTAAGCCTTTCTGTCGATCCCATGAAAGTACTGGGTTTTGTATCCAATGCTAGTAAATGGTTGGTAATTAATGCAGTATTTCTGGGGGTCATTTTGCTCCTTTCAGCTATTATTTCTATAATTAAAGATTATAAAGCTCACTTTGCTAAAGTGTATAACAATTTTGGTTATCATATTCTAATGATAGCACTATTAGTGGGCTATTATGTATATAATACTTCTCCGGTTTTCTTTTTATTAGCTATGCTAGCTACTGCCTATTTTTATTTTAAAGCTATGCAAGCTAGGTCTATGTACTACTTAGTTTTTGTGGTATTGTATGCCTACATATCTATTTCTTCAATAGTTATTACTCTTATATATGATGCCGAAAATGTTTATGATTCAGTGTTTGTTCTCTTTATTTATTTTGCTGTGTCTTTAGTACTTGCAAATACTATTCTATATAAACTAGCTAAAAAAATTAAGTCAGATGATAGCCTACGATAAAAAGGAACTGATTAACATTGATATTCGCAAGAAGGCTAAAGAAGCATATCTTAATGGAATTATTACAAAAGAAGAGATGGATACTGTATATGCAGCTCATCCGGTTACATATCTTGAAACCTTTTTTTATAAAAGGGTGCTTACAACAATTTTTGTCTTCTTTGCTGGGGTTGCTGTTTTAGGCATAATTCAAAAGCTGTTCATTGGTATCACTGATGATGGTATTGCTTACCTATTAATAAATTTTGTGATATTAATAGGTTTATTGATATTAAACAAATGCATAAAAAATGGTGCGTATAAGTCGGGCTTAGACGATGGTATAATAGTGCTTGTAGTTTTATTAGTATCTTTTTCATGTTTCGCTTTATTGGATTTATTGGATTTAAATAGCATGGGTATGAAAAGGTCTATTGTCCTAATCTATGCGTTTGGTATGCTATATCTTGCGTTTAGATATCTCAATAAAATTGCTATTATAGCATCAGTAGTCTTATTAGGCACTACAAATTATTTTTATAATTCATCTTCTAGGGTATATATGCCATTTATATCCTTAATAGTTTACAGCCTTTTGGTTCTATTTATTTATCATAAAACCTCATTAGCTACAAATATTATATTTTCTAAAGTTGCTAAATTATTCACATGTGCGCTTTTAGCATACTCGTATATTTATCTTGTTATTCTTCAGGCAGATGTATTTTATGATTCAACAAATACTCATATTCTTCCTGTAGTTTATTGGTTTGTAGTATTCTTATTTCCCATCTTAGTGCTCATGTGGGGTTTGAAAATTAAAGAGATTATTTTTATAAGATTAGCCTTATTGAGCATTGTTTTAGCTGTTGTTAAGTTTAGAGCTATTTATCATGTAATACCTATAGAATTTGCTTTAACTGTATTGGGTATAGTATTAATTGCAATTGCCTATAGACTAATAAAGTACTTAGACATTGATAAGCATGGGTTTACATTCACTCCCAATAAGTCTGCCCAGTCGCCATTTCTTAATTTTGGAATTACAATTACGCAGAAAATTTTTACTAACAACAATACTGTAGGTGATTCATAAACAAAAGAGGTTGGACTACTTAGCCAACCTCTTTTGTTTTATATTATAATAAGTG
>CAYWUY010000192.1:0-2271 GCA_964461535.1 uncultured Flavipsychrobacter sp. | reverse complement strand
AATAAACTAAAACGTGATAACGGGGCGTAAAAGTAAGCATTTATAAGCCTACATATCCCTTATGTGGACATTTATAGGCTTGGTTTGTTAGGCTAGTAATTATTAATTATGAGTTTTGTGTAAATAGGTTTGTTGGTATTTTATTTTGTCTTATTTGTTTTGTAGGATAGGTGTATACTTATTTTATTTTTAATATTAAGTCGCTCCATGCTCCGCCGTTATATACATTCTTAAAGCCTCGTTCTGTTAATATGTTTTGTGCTTTTACACTTCTCAGCCCATGTGAACATGTGGTGATGTAAGTTTTTTTCGGATCAAGTTCCGTATATCTCTCCCGAAGTGTACCTAACGATATATTGATAGATTCAGGTATATGCCCTGTATTATACTCACTTTCGGTTCTTACATCTAGTATAATAGCCCCTTGTGCTATTTTTTTATTCAGCCCCTCAGCCAATGTCGAAAATCTATAAGTACGGTATACGATATACACTATTAACAATGCCAAAATAGCTATTACTAATCCTTTCATATTTCGGGAATATCGTTTATTGTTTTAAAAATTTTGTGGTCTATGTAAAATGTCCCAAAGGGTATGAAACATGCTAAAAGCACTTTATAGGTAGTTCTTTTAAATTCCCACCGCTGCTCTATACCTACACTAAGTGTATTAAACATGAATAATAAGAATATAGCACCATGTATAGGACCCAGCAGTTTACTAAGTTCTGGGTTGTTATACATATACTTCATGGGTACAGCTACTGCAATAAGTAATAGCAAAGAAAATCCTTCAAGGTAACCCAGTATTCTTAAGCGACCTATTTTGGTGGTAAATAAATGTAACATACTATCTGAAAAGTGGTCTTTTTGAAAGTGGAGAAAACGGCCAAGGAATGGCAATAAGAATAATTGTAAGTGCTATACTATACCATATTAGCATGGTCTTAAATTTTTGTTCATTTTCTTTTATTCTTTTAGCTTTTGCTGAGCCAATAGTTAGCACTGTAATGGCTATTAACATCATCGAACTGTGTATAACGCTAAAGAATATCGCATCAAAGTTTTTGATAGCTACTTTAGTATTAGACATAAAATACTTTACTATTGGACTTTGAAAATAGAGTGTCATGCCAACTGTCATTTGTAGATGTGCAGCCGTTGCAGTCCAGTGTCTGAATATATTATCTAGTTTGCCAAATTTAGCTTTCACCCGGTAACCTATATAGGCTCTGTATATTGTGTGTAATAGCATTGCTAGTACTAGCCATCTTAGTAAATTATGGTAAAAAGTAAGTGCTTGGTACATCTCTTTATTAGTTGAAAGCAAATGTAAATCAAAAAACATACTAGTTAGTATGTTTTTTGTCAAAAAATTATTTTAATTGATTAAGATAGTTTTTTAACTCCTTCAAGTAGGAAATATATACTTTCTTACTATTCTCTAATTTTCCCAAGTTTCTTATTCCCCAGTAGCCCGATATTACAAATATTGTAACCTGTTTGCAGTTTACATCTTTTCTTATCAATCCTTCTTTTTTACCCCTTTCTAGTGCAGTAGTCATTATCTTTATCCATTGTTGTGAAACTTCATTTAATGCCGTACTAAATTCATTATGCCATGGTGTCATCTCTTGTGTAAAGTTTGCTGCTGGGCATCCATATTCTACTTTTAAAAAATCATTTTCAAGCAGTAAATGATGCATTAGTTTATATATGGCCTCAAGTGGGTTTTCATTATTATTTATGGGTGTTATGAAGCTATTATTTAGTGTAGGTTTCAGTAGTTCATTTATTATTGCTAATCCCATTTCATCTTTATGCTTAAAGTGATAATAAAATGCACCTTTAGTTACTTGGGTAGTAGCTATTATGTCGTCAATACTTGTTGTTTGGTAGCCATTGGCATATATTAACTCAAATGCCTTTTGTAATATGTTTAGTCTTGTTGCTGCAGATTTTTTCATAAACAGTATTATTTACAAAAGAAAGGAAAAGAAATTAAATAGAATGATGGCATCGGACTTTAGTTTCGTTACAAATTTTGTATTTATTCCAAGTTTCATACAAAATATACCTGTGTGGTGAATAGTATTTTGAATCTCCTGCCATTTTATTTATATTCATAATGTAAAAACAACTATTACTGCATGAAAAAGCTAACATTGTTACTGGCTATACTAGTTATGGCACACCTTTTAGTCACTGCACAGTCGGTAAAATCAAACTACTCTTGTAAGTCTTTACCCATGAAGGGTGGGCGAGTAGTAA
>CAYWUY010000191.1:0-2297 GCA_964461535.1 uncultured Flavipsychrobacter sp. | reverse complement strand
GGTAAATGGAGGATGGTGGGGAGAGGGAAACAGAGTGGAGAGTGAGTGTTGAGAGGTGCGGTATATCTAAATTACACTTGACATTACACATAAATTATTTATATTGCTTCTAATAAGATTAGTTTTACCCCAAGGCATAAGACTTACCTTTCACATTGATAAACAAAATATAGTTACAATCCATGGAACATATCAAATTTTATAGAGTAAATGACGCCTACGGTTTTTTCTCAAATTTTTCACCACATGTAATTTTAGTTAATTCACTTTTTTGGCCTACTGTAGAACATTATTTTCAGGCTTGTAAATTTGATGATTATAAAATTCAGGACAAAATACGCGAGTTGGACTCTCCTATGAAGGCCGCCATTGAGGGTAGAGATGTTAAAAACAAAATAAAGGAGAACTGGAACGAAATTAAAGATAAATGCATGTTCCGAGGTGTTGAAGCAAAGTTTCTTCAACACCATAAACTAAAATCAGAGTTATTAAAAACGGGCGATGCTATTATTGTAGAGCATACTGTAAACGATAACTACTGGGGCGATGGGGGCGATGGAACCGGGCAGAATAAGCTAGGAAAAATTCTAATGGAAGTTAGGGCAAATATCCGTAAAATTTCTCCGGATAGTCAGCTAGTTTTTCCGCCATGGATAGCTTTTCCGAATGTAAGTAAGTATGATATGTTTTGGAGAATGGGCGGTGGTGAAGATTACATTTCAGATTGGGTAGCATATTTTAACACTTGTAATAAAGATGCGTATAAGGAGCAGTTTCCTCCGTTAGATGAGTGGGAAGGATTCTATCAAGAATAGTTTAAGAGAAACTAAAGACTTATAAGAATAATACTATGCGCTAACGTTGACAAGCTACATCAGAATAGTACTCACATGATAGAGAGATTGCAGAAAATGTCTTGGATAAAATAGTCCAGTAGTTGAAAATCTATAATTAAAAATGGAAAATAGTTATGATTAAGAAAGTAACTGCTGAAAGCACATCATATTACTATGTAACAGATCCATTACATGACAAGTTTCAACACAAAATAAATAATGAATATGACAACATTTTTTTAAATAAGCCGACCGAAAAAATTGATAATATAAGACTTATAGTTGATGAACTACATCTGACTAAAATACATTATTATTATTTATATTTATTTTGGGTTAACCCAATTGACCTGGAAGATTTAGATAAAAGAATAATAGAAGACAGGTATTCAGATAGCGATTTTAAATATGCAATAAAATGCCAATATACTCGAAGCGAAAGATGTCCGAAATGCTACACATCTTATAAAGCTCTTATTATGGACGTTGCATACCCATATTTTGGGAATAAAGGTTTATCGAATGAAAAACGCCAACTAGTTAGGAGTAATGGAGCCTCTATTCATTGCCCAAATTGCAACTCTTATTTTAGAGAAAGCCCAGTTTTAAAAATATTCGGCTTAGCAGATGATAGTTTGTTTTAATTGTACTTGTAACCACGCACATGTGCTAACATGACAAACATAAATCGATATAGCATAAGTATACTAGAGTAGGATGTATAAACAAGTGACGTTGCAAATTGTAGATGAATGCAGCTTTGTTGTAGAAAGGAGTGAGGGCGCGAGAGATATAAAATTTTGGATGCTCGGTAATGAATAAATGTAGATATACGTATGAATAAGTTATATTATTTTAGGCCAGCGCGTAAGAGAGGAGAACTCTTAATAGAATCTTTGATTGAGTATAATGAGCAAGATTTAAAGCGTGGTAAACTTTCATTGGAAAAACCTTTTGTGGTTAAAGTGAGCGAAGGAAAGAAGTTCTATGATATTTTAGGTTTTCAAGATCCTTTCAATTTTGCTATATCTGAACGAGTATATAAGTTACTTACAGATGCTGGTGTAACTGGCTGGGGTAGTTATGAAATAGTTATTGAAGGAAGAAGTGAAAAATATTATGGCTTTCAGGTATTGGGTAGATGTGGTGCGTTAAAAAGACCTAAGGAAGCTGGTTTTGTTATGGGTTTTGATTTTGATAGGGAAACATGGGATGGTTCTGACTTTTTTTGTCCTGAGGGTACGCTTACTATTTTTTGTACAGAGCGAGTAAAAGAACTTTTTAATGCCCATAAATTTACCAACATAGATGAATTGCGAGAAATTGATACAGTAAAATGGTATAGTACCTAGTAAGGCGAAATAATAATGATTTTTGCATTTGCAGCAACGTACGTTGTTATGAAATTAGCTGCCTCGGTGAATAGTCGCCTCTAGCCATTTATAAACAGTGACCATTACT
>CAYWUY010000190.1:0-2352 GCA_964461535.1 uncultured Flavipsychrobacter sp. | reverse complement strand
TAATAAATTCATAAAATCATATCATCAGCAATTTATAGTTTATCTATAAATTGCTTTTTTTTTAGAGGTAAAGCAGTCCATTACATTTATTATCTTAGAAGCGAAATAGAAGAATTCTACTTAAATGATTAAGGTTACACACTTTTACAGGGAACAAAGACCTACGGGATGGTCAATAGAAGGTATTTTTCAGTCTGTAAAACAGGAGTTGGTTGGAAAAGTAGATATAACAGACTTTTATTGCCAAAAAGGACTATCTAGAATACAAAATGTAATATTGGCGGCAAAGAGTGTTAATGATATTAATCATATAACTGGGGATGTGAATTTTCTTGCATTTGGCTTGAGAAAATCTGGGAAAACCATTTTAACTATACACGACTTAGGCCACTATGATACTCTTAAGAAAAGGAGCAAGCTACAGTTTATAATTTATAAATGGTTTTGGTTAAAACTTCCTCTTAAAATTGTGGATTGTGTTACTGTAATTTCTGAATTTACGAAGCAGGCATTAATAAATTCATTTGATTATCCAGAAGAGAAAATTAGAGTTATACCCGATCCTGTAAAGAGGGTTTTTATAAGAAATCCCAAACCTGCAATTACTGGGAAAGTTAATGTCTTGCATATTGGAACATCTAAACATAAAAATCTTCTTGGTTTAGTTGAGGCGGTTAAGAATATGCAAAATATTCATTTAGATATTGTTGCAACGTTAGATGATGAGTATAAAACTATATTAGAGAAATATAAAATAGACTATACGGAACATGGGAGGGTTACTGATGAACAATTAAATGAGCTTTACAGTAAGTGCGATATCTTGTATTTTGCATCTTTTTATGAAGGGTTTGGAATGCCCATAATTGAAGCTCAGCATGTAGGGAGGCCTGTAATAACAAGTAATATTGGGGCTATGAAAGAAGTAGCAAATGAAAGTGCTTATTTGGTGGATCCTCATGATGTAAATGAGATTAATAAGGCCATTAACGATATTATTACAGATAAAGAATTAAGGCAATCGCTTGTTCTAAAAGGTTTTTGTAATGTAGAAGCGTATACTGCCTCAAATGTTGCATACCAGTATTATCTTTTATATCAAGATTTAGCTAATAACAGTATATAGGAAAATAGAATGAGCAAAATAGTATTTATATCAGTACATCCCATACATTACAATGATTACTTGTTTTCGGAAATTGCCCATTCTGGAATAGACATTGATGTTTATTATACCAGTAATTTTCTTTCCAATTATCCTTGGAAGGATAAATTGAATTATAAGTTTAATAACAAAAACTGTAGTTACAAATTTGGTATTGATTGGGGCTTAGTAAAACGTGTGCTAAGCGAAAAGGAAACAGTTTTTATTGTAGCCGGATGGGAAACTCTTTTTAAAAATGTATTGTTTTTTTTGTTAATACTAACGGGTCGTAAATACATTTTGTGGACAGACACTATAAAAAATCATATAAAAAGAAATTCCCTAAAATCTGCTCTTCGTGCATTCTGGATAAATAAAATTTTCAATAATGCTTATAGGATTTTTACTACTGGAGAAGTTGGCGTTAGTGCCATGAAGCAAGCATATAATGGTGATCATTCTAAAATAGTAAACTTTCCATTTGCTACTGATGTGAACTATTTCAATGCGACGCCTGATTTTTCATCATATCATTTTTGTAAAAGAATTATTTCTTCCGGTAGATTGCTTAATTCACATAAAGGTTATGATCTTGGTATACAAGCTCTAGCTGAATTAAAGAAAAGAGGCCATTCTTTTAAATATTACATGGCAGGGACTGGTCCTGATAAAGATTCTATCTTGGATCTAATAAAAGAATGTGGTTTAGAGGACTATGTTATAATGCTGGGATGGCAGGAAATAAGTCAGGTGAAAGAATTGTATGGTAAAACGCATATACTACTTCATCCATCACATTTCGACCCATTCCCCAATGCTGTATTAGAAGCTATGGCTAGCGGTTTAATTGTCATTGCTTCAGATAAAGCAGGTTCGGCAGTAGAACGAGTTACTCCAAATGTAAGCGGATATATTTTTGCTGATAACGATTTAGATGGGTTAGTTAATGCTCTTGAAAAAGCATTCAATCTGTCAAATAGTGAGGCCCAAGCGATGAGTGTAGCTGCTAAGGAAACAAGTGATAAGTGGGATATAAAGTATCATATGTCTATTATAAAAAAACTAGTTGGGGTTTAATAATCTTTTTAGATAAACTCTTTTTACTAAGTTTATGTTTTAGTTTATAGCGAATTGTAGGTATAAAAAATGTTGATATGAAAAGTAAAATAGAACCATACATTCCCGGAATATTGCTTTTTGTAATTGCA
>CAYWUY010000189.1:0-2388 GCA_964461535.1 uncultured Flavipsychrobacter sp. | reverse complement strand
GAGTAGTTTACTAAAAGTACATTTGTGTAATAAATAGATCGATGGGTTGTTGGTGCGAACACCAACAACAGCGAGAATCATAGACAAAAATACTAACCCTCAAGAAAAATGACCAAAGCACTAAAAATAGCAATAGCTCTTCTAGTAATTGTTGCCTTGATATTTCTAGTGTCTTATCATGGAAAAAATTTTAGAAAAAATCATTTTTTAAC
This sequence comes from uncultured Flavipsychrobacter sp., assembly GCA_964461535.1. Classification (GTDB taxonomy): domain Bacteria; phylum Bacteroidota; class Bacteroidia; order Chitinophagales; family Chitinophagaceae; genus Flavipsychrobacter. The sequence goes on along the minus strand of CAYWUY010000189.1, from coordinate 2,176 downwards.
TAATGGAGTTGTAGTGAAATGTGATCATGGAGGTAAGGGTAATTTTGGTCCCGGTATTTACTATGAGTATTATATTAATAATGAGTGTTCAGGGAAAGGTTCTGGCCGATATAGTGAATTACATTATGATATTGGGAAAGTAATTATTGGTAAATCCTTTCCAGTTGCTTACCAAAAATACTGGTATGGATATGAGCAAAATATGTTGATAACTCCCGAGGATTTTGAACTGTATGGTCATCCATTTCCTGATAGCTTAAAATGGATATTACCATACATGAAGAATTAGGTGTGATTAGTAGCTCAAATTGTTCTGCTGTTGTTGATGTTCGCACTAACAATTCATAAGGTGGGTAGCAGCTTAGCTACCTCAAATACAGCAACACCCTGGGTAAATTGAGAATTAATTATAACTATGGCAGGAAAGTATTATTTTACTATTGGTTGTTGGTGCAAATACTGAGAACGGTGGAAAATTGAAACACATTAAATTAGAGAAAGCCCATCCATAATAGCCATGAAAAGAAAGGAGTTTAGTTTTTTTATTTTGCCTTAGCGGATGTATTAGTGGTGGCACACATGGTTCTATTAAGTCCTATGGGTATCATGTGAAAAAAGAAAAACTGCAAAATGCAGTAGAGACAGTAATTGGGAACTATAGTAAAATTCATCGGGATAGTTCAAGATATAATGTTGTAGTGGTTGATGGGGGAAAGAAGGATACTCTTTGGGATAACTATTATAACGATACAAATACCTATGTAACGATATTCATTGAAAACAATAGTGCTCTTAATGAATACACTTTTCGATATGCTGGCTCTAAAAATAATTGGGACACTTCTCAAACTTCTAACATTTCCATTGCTTATGCTTATGACAGCAAAAGAAGGGGTGGTAGCGCTGGTAATGGGGGTGTCGGATGGTACGATTTCAAACTCAAAAATGAACTGACAAGGCTCTTTGAGCAGGAATTTATATCAAAAATAGATAGCATTCTCGGAATGAATCATACAGAAGAATAAATAGATGCACTATCTGACCATTCACTACTTACCTTATTGGCTACCGACAGTGTAGCTACTTGTGCTGCCGATACTCGTAAAATATTCTGCCATTGTTGCTAAAGACATGACAATAGCTGTAGGTATTGACTCTATATATTGTACATTTATTAAAACGAATACGCGAGCTGGGTTGTTGGTGCGAACACCAACAAGGGCGGGAATGTACAGGATATACCTGCAAGAAAAACTGAATGATGAAAAAAATAATCTTTTTTTTGATAGTAGCAGTTAATACACTTTCATGCGATGGACAAACGTCCAATAATCTGTTTGTCAATACAGGCGGGTTATTTATAGAATGGAAGAAGTCGGTCTTAGAAATAATAAACTCCCTCCCACAAAAAAACAGTTTTGAGGTTAATAATTGTAAAGCAACAGTTGCAGGTATTGACTCGTCAACTTTTGCGACAATCGTAGAAAAGTTGAAAGGTTGCACTAATGTAAATTCCTTTCCAAACTTCTACCTATTGCTTCATATTTATGAAGGGGAAGTGTTCACAGAAACTCTTACGATTAGAATATTTGATAAAGCTGAGGGAGCCGAAATTAGATTTGTTAAAGAAGCAGGCAGAAATGTAAATTATATAGCCAACCATTATATACATGATGAGCAAAAGTTCAGGAGATTATATTCTAAAGCTAGAAAACAAGAAAAGCTATCTTCAAATGTAATGATTATATCAGTGCTAAAAAATGAGCGATTTGAAACAAAAGTTATTAATGTAGATAACAATTTTGAGCTGTAAAGTGTACTATTTGTAACAATGAGAGCAATACGTATTCTACTTTTATTATTGTTTCCCCTCTTGTTGATGTTCGCACTAACAATTCATAAGGTGGGTAGCAGCTTAGCTGCCTCAAAAACTGCACCAGCCCGGTAAGAGGAGAATTAATTATAACTATGGCAGTAAAGTACTATTTTACTATTGGTTGTTGGTACGAACACTGACAGGGGGAATCTTTAGAAAATATTTTCTGGTGCATATAAAAAGCATAGAGGCCTTTATGAAAAGAAGTAAAATATTGATAATTGGGGGAATATTGGCTGGATTGGGTAGCGCAATAAGCCAATACGACAGAGATATTAATAAAAATATAATAAGAACACC
>CAYWUY010000188.1:0-2392 GCA_964461535.1 uncultured Flavipsychrobacter sp. | reverse complement strand
AGCTAGTAGTAAACATGAAAAAGGTAATTAATAAAAAGCCTAAATCTACCATAGGAGTGAGGTCTACCTTAGGTGCACCTCTGTTTCTGCTGCGGCTATTGCCGCTAATAATGATGTCTGCCATATAGGGTGTTTATTATAAAGAAGCAGTAGACTATTATTTTCCATAATGCAAATAAACTATTTCACAACATCTTTAAGCGAAACTCTCTAGGCGACATTCCAGTTCTCTTTTTAAAAAACTTATTCAAATGACTTTCATCAGAAAAATGAAACTGATCAACAAGTTCAGATATTCGTTTAGGGCTATGCAGTAATAATTCTTTTAGCAAGTGAAGTTTATAATTATTAATGTATCCTTGCATGGTATCGCCCAAATGTTGCTTAAAATATCGACCAATATATGAAGTAGACAAATTAAATTTTCGGCTTAAAACTTCCGCCCTTATTTTTTCTGGGAAAAATATATTGTATTGTATATACTGTAGCATATCAACAGCTTTAATTTCAGTGGCATCCGTCACTTTCAACTGATGATATAATGCAAGATTCCTAGCAACAATCATTACCAGTAGTTGTAATGCGCTCTTGATTAATATATCTGTAAACACACTATTATTATCTTGTTCTTTTTCTAATAAACATATTAAGTCCTTTACAATAGGCTTATCAGACGTATTTTTTAAAATACAGCCAGGCATATGATTAGCATTATCTAGAATAAAATTTAGCCTTTGTATATCTTCAACACTTAACCCCTCATTACTAAGTACTGACTTGTTAAACTTGATAAAATAAAATGTACTTGTAATTGACACATCTAGTCGATGTTTATCATCTGGAGTAACAAGGAAAAGCTGATTAGACATATATCTCATGGTGTTACCATTAATAGTTTGCATACCCTCCCCTTCTACCACATATACCAACTCAAAAAAAGAATGTTTATGCATCAACTTCGGACATTTGTCAACAATCTTTTTCTCAATATTGTATAGATTATATAAATTCTCGAACATGGTAATTTGTTACATAATTATAGCAAATTAGTACAAATAAATGTAAATAATGCTTGTATAATTTTGGCATACAAATACATTTTCACATGCACAATACAAGTTATTTAATTATTAGACTAACATTAGGAATTAGCCTGTTAGGACACGGACTAGTACGATTACCTAAACTATCCTCATTCAGTCTGTGGATGCAAGGCTTATTTGAAAAGTCTATATTCCCATCATTTATCGTTGTACCATTTAGTTACACTTTACCCATACTTGAGTTTTTAGCAGGTTTATCAATATGTTTTGGCTTGTATAACAAAATTGGCCTGATCCTATCAGGTATCATTTTACTCTGTCTGTTGTTAGGCACCTGTATGATTGAAAATTGGGAAGCTATTCCCTCTCAAATAATACATCTTATAATTGTTGCCTATTTACTTAAAGAATACCAATACAACACGCTTACCATCGATTCATTAATAAGCAAATAACACAACAATTATGAATAGCAGACGCAACTTTTTAAAACAAGCAGGATTAGCTAGTGCAGCTACATTAATTCAGCCATTAAATAGTTTTAGCAATAGCCTTGCAGAAAACAATAAACCAATGAACATTAGCAAGTGGCTTGATGGCTCTAAACTGGTAGTCTCAATCTCTATGCAATTTGAAAGTGGTGGAGAACCTGAATTTGCTGAAAGCCCTTTCCCCAGAAATATGAAACCTGGATATATTGACTTACCGGCAAAAAGTTGGTATCAATATGGATACAAAGAAGGAATACAACGTATGCTAGACAACTGGGATAGACTTGGCATAAAAGTCACCTCGCACATGGTTGGTAATGCTGTACTAAATAATCCAAAACTTGCTAAAGAAATAGTAGATAGAGGCCACGAAGCAGCAGCGCATGGAATGAGTTGGAGTGCACAATATGATTTATCCATTGAACAAGAAAAAAAATTCATTTCTGATGGCGTTAATGCGATTCTTAAAGCAACAGGGGCAAAATCAATTGGATATAATGCTAACTGGATGCGGAGAGGAACTAACACGCTAAGTATATTGCAAGAGTTAGGCTTTGTATATCATATTGACGACCTAAGTAGAGATGAACCATTTATTACACAAGCTAACAATCACAACTTTGTTGTTGTTCCTTATACGTTAAGATGTAATGATATACAACTGATAGAAGGGAAAAACTTTTCTACTGACCAGTTTATTCATCAAGTAAAAATGGAATTTGACCAACTATACTACGAAAGTCAATATAAACGCAGACTACTGTCTATAAGCTTCCATGATAGAATAGGTGTCACCCCACAAATGCTGAAACCAGCCTATGAACACATCCAATATATGAACCAGCACCCAGGAGTAAA
>CAYWUY010000187.1:0-2415 GCA_964461535.1 uncultured Flavipsychrobacter sp. | reverse complement strand
TGCAATTACAAAAAGCAATATTCCGGGAATGTATGGTTCTATTTTACTTTTCATAAGAGTTAGACATTAAAAGTATGCTGTGTAAAAAAACAATTTAATCAATATACTACACTTTAATTATTTACAATACATGCAGTGTAAAACAAACACTTAAATTCATTAAATAATCTATATACAATTGCTTGTTGAAAAAACAAACTATAAATTATTTTTAAGCCATGGGGTTTCTGGTTTTACAGAATGGTTGTAAGTACAATTTATTATATCTATAAAATATGAAGCTCCAACATCTGCACTTATTGTCTTTTGTGCCCATTGTTGTATTTCTTCGGCTTTGGCATAACCATCATTTTCTAACATAGCGGCTATTTTATTTCTACAATCCTCAGTTTCATCCCAGTTAAACACTTCACCATTGAATTGCGACTTAATAACCCAACTCACCCCGCATATTGAACTTACCATTGCTTTAAGACCATTAAGTAAGCCTTCACTAATAATAACCCCCCAACCATCTTTGGCTGTACTAGGCAGTAGCACCCAGTCATAGTTAGCATATTTTTTCACCATCTCTTCATATGGCAAAAATGGATTTATAGAGATAGCATCGGATAATTTATGCTGATTTACAAAAGCAACTAATTCTGTTTTATCAGGCCCGTCTCCAAAAATATCTAAATGATACTTTCGCTATCGAACTTAGATAACTCTTGCACAAATCTTAGTATTCCTTTTCCTTGCTCCAATCGTCCGGCAAAAATTATTCTAACACTATTAGTATTATGAACAACAGTTGCACTTTGCTTATCTACATTAATAAAATATGCCCAAGGATAAACATTATCTTTTTTAAACCCTAGTTGCTTATACTGTCTAACACCTTCTTTGCCTACTGCCAAAATGTATTGTATATGTTTAAAATAAAACATACTCAAGTACACATATTTTAGATGTCTTAATTTTCCTTTCCACCCACTTTTCCCATATGGTTCAGATAAAACACCCATTTTTGCTCCACGTTTGGCCCCTACTTCTAGTGCTTTAGTCATCATTTTCCCTACTCTAATTCCACCTAATAGGTGCACTGCGTCTATATAATCTGCAAACAAGGATTCTATTTTATGAACTGATGGTGCCACTATTAAGTCAACGCCATTAATCTTGGGCACAGTCCATCCCATATTTTTTCTGTATGGAGTGATATCTTGTTCTACAACCATTATTACTTTAGAAACTTGCGGATGACGCGTAAGTGCTTCTAAAAAAGTCTTTTGATGCAGGCTTATAATTCCTTGCCAAACTATCAATACCATATTTACTTAAGTTTATCTAGTTCTTTATATACCTCAAAATACTGCATAGCAACATTCTTGTGTGCATATTTACTCGCATTCAAAAAACCTTTGTTAATAGTATCGAATTTCAAATCTTCATTAGTAATTAATCCCTCTATAGCAGCCCTAATATCTTTTACACTATTAGGATCTACTAACAATGCAGAGCCTTGCCCAACCTCTTTCATGGCTCCAATATTACTTGTTATCACTGGCCTTCCTACTTCTTGAGCCTCAATTATTGGCATACCAAAGCCTTCATATAAGGATGCAAAAAACAAAATATCTACCTCACAATATTTTCTATAAACTTCTTCATCAGTCAATTTATTTGAAATAGTATGATCAATATTATATTCCGATAGTTTTGCTCTTTCGCTCTCACTTGGCCATCCAATTATTTCAAGCTGCACATCCATATCTTTAACAGCTTCCAAAAGATTCATTACATTTTTGTGGTCACCACTACCTATCTGAAGTATTTTAGGCTTACTGTTACGCGGCTCAAAATCAGCCTTTCTAAATACAGGCTTAACTGGATCTGGAATAACACGAATATTACTTTCTGGAAAATTAAAGTACTTTATTAATTTTTCTTTAGTAAACTCGGATACAACTGTGGCTATATTAATATTTTTTAAAGGTAAAGCATACCACATGTAATGGTATATCAGATTTTTAATCTTGTTATGTACAGGATTCTCATAATAGCCAAAATCATGTATGGTAAGTATATTTTTTTTGCCTTTTAACCCTAATGCCAAAAAATTAACATCACCCGTAATATGATTAATATTTCCCGCATTCTGTTTCATAAGAGAAATATTTTTAAATCTGGACTTTGAGCCATCAGCATAGTAATCTTTTATATCAACTATGCCCTCTAAGTCCTTTTTTACAGTTTGAAATATTCCCTCTATTGAATAATTGGTTTTGCGAAATTCTCTATAAATGTGCGTTACGTGTAACAATGTTATACTATTTGATATAAAAGTAAATACTATTAGGCAATCCTCTAAAAAAAACAGCAATTTATAGATAAACTATAAATTGCTGATGATATGATTTTATGAATTTATTA
>CAYWUY010000186.1:0-2417 GCA_964461535.1 uncultured Flavipsychrobacter sp. | reverse complement strand
TTTAATCATAAAACTTATCCACTAATGAGATAATGTAGCAGCTTATTTGCGAAATTTGTAGTGTATGAAATTCAAAATACATAGTCCGTATCAACCGGCAGGAGACCAACCTGAAGCCATAAGGCAGTTAGTTGAAGGGGTAGACCGAGGCGAACGCTTTCAGACCTTATTGGGGGTTACCGGTTCCGGTAAAACATTTACTATGGCTAATGTTATTGAATGTACACAAAAGCCAACATTGGTACTGACCCATAATAAAACGCTGGTAGCACAATTGTATGGCGAGTTTAAGCAGTTTTTTCCTGATAATGCTGTAGAGTATTTCGTATCTTATTACGACTACTATCAGCCGGAAGCCTATCTGCCTGTATCGGGTACCTACATAGAAAAAGACTTATCTATAAATGAAGAGTTGGAAAAACTAAGGCTAAAAGCAACGTCTAGTTTGTTAAGCGGAAGAAGAGATATAGTAGTTGTAGCATCGGTATCTTGCATATACGGTATAGGTAACCCTACAGAATATGCCAATAGCATTATTCGTTTTCAAAAGGGCGATGATGTGGGTAGGAATCACTTCTTGCATCAGTTAGTTAATTGCTTATATAATAGAAGTCAGGGCGAATTTGCTAGAGGTACATTTAGAGTTAACGGAGATACAGTAGATATAAACTTGCCTTATGTAGATTACGGTTATAGAATAACATTTTTTGGCGATGAGGTAGAAGAGATTGAGAGTTTTGAAGTAGATACCGGTAAGCGCATAGGTATTATGGAGAGTGCCGCTATATTTCCTGCCAATTTATACTTGGCTCCTAAAGACCAAATGGCCTATATTATTAGAGAGATTCAAGATGAAATGTCTGCTCAGGAGGCATATTTTAAAAGTATAGGTAAGCACATAGAAGCCCAAAGAATTAAAGAGCGAGTAACCTATGATTTGGAAATGATTCAAGAGCTAGGGTACTGTAGTGGTATAGAAAACTATTCTCGATTTTTAGATAGGCGTAAGCCGGGTTCAAGGCCCTTCTGTTTGTTAGATTATTTTCCCGATGATTTTTTACTGGTAGTAGATGAGAGCCATGTTACTGTGCCACAAATAAGCGGTATGTATGGTGGCGATAGGTCTAGAAAAATGAATCTAGTTGATTATGGTTTCCGATTACCATCAGCTTTAGACAACCGACCTTTGAATTTTAATGAGTTTGAATCTTTATTAAATCAGGTAGTATTTGTAAGTGCTACACCTGCCAACTACGAATTAGAACAAAGCGGTGGAGTAGTGGTAGAGCAGGTAGTAAGACCTACTGGTCTTTTAGACCCACCAATTGAAATTAGACCAAGCATTAATCAGGTAGATGACTTACTAGACGAAATAGATAAAAGAGTTGCAGACGGCGATAGGGTACTAGTAACTACGCTTACTAAAAGAATGGCGGAGGAGTTAGATAAATATTTGAAACGCATCAATGTCAATTCAAGATATATTCACTCTGAAGTAGATACCCTGGAGCGTGTAGAAATTCTTAGAGACTTACGCTTAGGAAATATTGATGTATTGGTAGGTGTAAACCTTTTAAGAGAAGGTTTAGACCTGCCCGAGGTATCTCTAATGGCTATTTTAGATGCGGATAAAGAGGGCTTTTTAAGGAATGAACGCTCACTAACACAGATGGCGGGACGTGCAGCAAGAAATGCGAAAGGTTTAGTAATATTTTATGCCGATAAGATAACCGATAGCATGCAGCGCACTATAGATGAAACGCAACGCCGTAGAGATAAGCAGATAAAATATAATGCACAGCATGGTATAGTGCCTAAAACAGTAAATAAATCTATTGAGCAAATCATGAAGCAAACCTCTGTGCTAGACATTAAAGGCTATGATGAAAATAATGCTTATGCTATTAAAGATGAGGCGCTAACTATGGCTGCTGAAGAGCAGGTAGTATACCAAACGGCTGCCCAGCTAGATAAGCAAATAGCTAAGGTGAAAAAGGATATGGAGAAAGCTGCAAAAGATTTAGACTTTATGGAAGCAGCAAAATTGAGAGATATATTATTTAAGCTACAAGCAGATAAAGAGAAAATGAAGTAAACTATTTTTCTTTAGTAGCTATTGGTTTCTTGGGTGCAGTAGTATCTATAATGTATACGTCTTCATTGTCGTGTTTCATGTGGTAGTATTCACGTGCATATGCCTCTATTACTTTAGGGTCAGTTAATAGTGCATCTTTTTCTATTTTCATTTTTTCAATCTCTGCATTCAGGTAGGCTATATTACCTTTTACAGTATTCAATTCCTCTTGTCTTTCTTGTAAAGACATTATATCATTCTGATCGAAAAATAAACTCCAAGCCAAAAAAGCCACCGCTGTAATAAAGTATTTATTAGCAACGTATTTAAACCATTTCTTTTG
>CAYWUY010000185.1:0-2488 GCA_964461535.1 uncultured Flavipsychrobacter sp. | reverse complement strand
TTAGGCGTAAAAAATAAACACCTGAAGGCATATTCTCAAGGTTCAAATTAGCACTATTACCGTTTATTCTATAGTTACCAGTCATTTTACCAATGATATTATAGATAGCAACACTTTTAATATCTGCTCTGCTATCAAACACTACGTTTATGTCATTACTAGCAGGGTTCGGATAAATGCTAATGTCAGACAAATAGCTATTTACATTTGCTACAGATGCACTATTATAAGTCATCATGAATGTAATCTTGCTAGAGTCATTTGCATTATCATGATTGGCAAGCTTTACAGTTACATAATAAGTACCGGTTGTAGCTGTAGATGGCAAACCGAACTGAAGGTGAAAATCTCCCTCTACACCGGCAGTATACACATCACTAGTTTTTAAAGTGCCGGAAGGCCAAAGTGCAGGAAAATTATAGCAAAGACTATTATCACAAATACCTAATCCACTTGCAGACAGCCAATCACTTGGAAAATTAGTGGCTACTACTTTCCAGTCAATCTTTGCATTAGAACCTAATGCAGTAATATTATTGTGTACTCCTTGTAAAGTACCTGGTGTTGAATAAGTATAAAAAGCAGTATCACTTGTAGTAGAAAAGCTTTGTGCTGTAGCTTTATCTACAAATGAAAATGAAACTATTGCGGTGAGTAGAATAAAAAGTTTTTTCATCTCTTATTTGGGATTTAATGCAATTTAATTATAATAATAGTCTTAGCCAAAATTACAAGCAATATTTTTAGATTGTTTTAACGTTATCCGTGCAATAATTATGCCTAAATATCGATGCAAACGGTAGGGTATAAAAAAAATAGCCCCGGAATAATAATCCGGGGCTATTTGTATCAATTTTCAAGCTAATTATTTTTGAACAGATAATTGTCTTGTTATTGTAGATTCAGCTGTAGCTATTCTTACAGTATAAATACCGTTTGCAAGATTAGCAACATTGATAGCAACATTATTGTTACCAGCATTATAAGACTGAGCACCAACGTTTGCTACTACGCGACCAGTAACATCTATAACTGCTACGCTAACTTCTGTAGCTTTCTCTAATGAGAACATTACATTCACATCGTTAGCTGTAGGGTTAGGATAGATGCTAACTTCGTTTACATCGTTATTTACATTGTTAACAGATAAACCAGCACCTAGGTTAAAACCATAAGAGTTCATTACTCTACCTGTAGCATTATCAAGCATCATAACAATAGCTTTCATTTTATCTTTATTCCAGCTAGAGTTTAATGTAGCAGTTAATGTAGCTGTATATGCTGTACCAGCAGTCATTGTAGCTGGCAATGAACCTGCAGTACCTGTAACTGATGGATTGATAGCACGTGCTACGTGATCATACTCCATTTGTGCAGCAGGTATTGGGTTAGGCATAGTAGCATAGTTAACACCACCACCACTCATTGCACCTGAACCACCACCACTATAGTAGTTCGCTTGATTCCAACCTGATGTAGTTCCTTTCAAATCGTACTCTGTAAGCGCAACTACTAAACGATAGTCGCCACTCAAGTTAAGTGCAGGTGTTACTGTAACAGGAATGCTTACAGCAGTTCCGGCAACGGTACCTGTAGCACTAATTGCAGCAAAACCGAAATCACTATTATGTTGGTTGTAATAAGTTAACATTTCGCTTGGATCTAACTCAGTAGAGCGATCAGCAACAGCAGATGGATAACCACCTATTTGTCCACCCATCCAAGTATCATAAGCACTTACAACCATAGGGTCACCATTGTGTACTGCTACTAAGCTAACTCCGTTACCATACATATGGTATAGAGAATCCATAAATACTATACCGCGAACACACCAACCGCACCATGTACCTGTACCTTCTTCAAATACTATACGTTTTGTAGGGAAACTCATTACAGTGTTTAATTGCTGTGTAGCAGAGCTATCGTTTGAAGCATCAGCATCTCCTGCTAGCTCTACCCATGCTTGCACAGGATATGCACCCAAAGTAGTTGGCATTGTTATTGGAGATGCAGTAAGGTTAAAGTTACCTGATGCAAACGGAGCTATTGAACCACTAACAGGAACTGTAACTACAGAACCACCGTTGAAAATATATTTAACGTTGTAAGAAGTAACAGTAGAAGCACCGTTGTTCATAACAGTACCACTTAAAGTAATATTGTTACCACCTAATGCATAAGAAGCAGGAGCTCCTGTTGCAGGCGCTAATGAAGTCAATGCTAATTCGTTTGCTGGTGGTATAAATACTTTTACGTCATCTATACACAAACCATATAACCAACCGGTATTATCTTTGTATCTAAAACCAATTTTAATATTCATACCAGAATAGGCAGACAAATTGATGTAACGTGGCTCCCACCAGTACATAGCATTGCCACTTAGCGTAGATACTACAGTCCACGTACTTCCACCGTCTGTAGATACCTCAACAGTACCAGCTTCAGTAAAACCACCGTAAGAACCATTTCTATAGCAGCAAGC
>CAYWUY010000184.1:0-2536 GCA_964461535.1 uncultured Flavipsychrobacter sp. | reverse complement strand
AGTATGGAATGATTGATGAAGTATTAGACCGTAATCCTAGAAAAACTGACAAGTAATATAATAAACAGTTTTAAAGGTATACATGGGGTTGTTTCTTACAAAGAGGCAACCCCTTTTTGTTGCCTTATAAAGTGCTAGTTGATAGGAGCGCCCATGCTTAGCCAATTGTGAATTTTGTGTAAAGAGCAACTGTCTAGTATATAGGTAGGTGGCATTTGCAACTCCAAAGGCTTTTGCAGGTAAGGATACATTATATAACTACCAAAAACAACAAAGCACCTGAGCAATATATGCATAGGCGCTTTGTACTAAATAAATATTGTTTATGCTACTACTAATAATCGTGCTCAGTAATAAATGCTGAAACAGCAGCTTGATTTAATGTTTCTGAAGTGCCATTTTTAATAGTTATACCGGTAGTATATGTCTTACCATCGGTATTGCTTAAGCCTATTACTTGACTTCTTTGAATGCCGGCATTAGCTTGTACAAATGCTTGCTTAACGTTAGTGTAGGTAATTATTTTATTATCGCTTTTTACAACAATGGTATAAGTTTCACCCACTTTATTTACTTCTGTTACGGTACCGCTAGTCATAGCAGATACTCTTGCGTCAGTTGATGTTAATGTTACAACTCCTGCATCATTTTTGCCTGAACTATAGCTATAAGTTCCGGCTTCTACAGGAAGATGCTTGCAAGTACCAGTTTCTAACTTGCCTTTTGCAGTTGCTGCCGACATGGCACTGATAAGTAATAATGAAGCTAAGCCTATACGTTTCATATTGTCGAATGTTATTTTCTACTCAAATATAATTATATATTATCTAAAAACTTGTACTTGTAACCAATAATACTAAAAATATTTGGAAACAGTACACTATACTAAAGACCGAAGATATTACAAAAAGGTTGGGTTATTAACACTAAAAGCTCCGAATATCGGAGCTTTTAGTGGATTGTTATTATATTTCCTACGTTTCTTTTTATTCTAACTTAAAGCTGGTGTAGTATTTTGTAAAGCTCAATAGTGAAATTTATCAATACTATCCATAGCGTTAGGTAAGTGGTAATTATTTTACTGTTTGTTTTTTTGCTGTAAAAGCAATTTCGTTATTAATCGCTTTGCTATTACTTCTTCGCCGTGTTCTGAAATTTTCTCCCAGCTTAATAAAAGGTTGTTCAATCATCTGGTGCATGGCGTAACTTATCATATACAAGACAATAAAGGCTGGAATTGCTTTTATTACTTTAAAATAAGAGTGCTCGACATGGTTGTATGTGAAAAAGTATTTAAATAGACTTTCCAAAAATGGCTGGTGTATTAGATATATGCTGTAACTGCAAATGCCAATAGATATAGCTGGTTTAAAAAATTTACTCTTGAAGTTTACCTTTTCATTGTATAGTATTAGCTCAAAAAGACTTAGCATTGTTAGTGAAATGAAGTATATCCCAAAATATCTACTCGCAGGGAAAATAATTGAAACAGCAGAAGTAATATATAAAGCAAAGAGTATTGCAATATTGTTTATTGGCATGGCTTTTTTATTATTCATGTAGCATTCCGCTACATAAGCACCTAGAGTCCATATAAACCAAAATCTGAGAAGCGACTTATCATATGCCGTCGGCTGCGGAATAGCAGGAAATAAGTATCCCAAAAATGTAAATAATATCGAAATACCAACTATTATTAAAATAGACCTATGAATCCCAATTTTTTTTCTTATAAAAAGAAAGATTGGATAAATTAAATAAAGTTGAGCCTCTAGAGCTAGACTCCAGTATGAGCCATTGACACTGTAAATGGTAAAATCTGAAAAATTGTGAATTAGAAAAAAATGGCTTATAGAATGAATAATGCCATCATGTGTTGCAAAATATGTTTTAGCATATTCTGTAGATACCATTAGAAAAATGCATACAATAAAATAAGGAGGATAAATACGCCAAAATCTCTTGCTGAAAAATGTATTGATACTAAAGTTATTTTCTTGCTTTAAATAGCCAAGGTGAATTAAAAAACCGCTAATTATTAAAAATAACTCAACCCCCGCCCATCCAAAACTGGTGGGCGACAAAAAGAGAAAGACGTCGTGAAGTGTATTGAATTTTATTGTCCCAAGATGCACGAATGGATTTGGGCTTGACATAATCTCAGGGAGTAAAATAAGCTGAGAATGAAAGAAAAAAACGAGCATTATAGCTATGCCCCTCGAAAAATCTATTTTTTCGCTTAACTGATTCATAGAGAGAGTAATAGGTTATCTATTGATAGCAGTAAAAGTCATTTTACCCTTAATCCTACATCACATAAATAACTGTGTTAACAATAAATACGCACTAAAGATAGTGATATTTTTAGTTGTCAAAAACAATAGTTTAAATATCTTAGTAGAGGTAGCGTAAGTTTATATACGCCTCAAGTGACGTCTACAACCTACAAATATCGCTTTTGCTAAACCTTATCTCCTTTATCTTTATAGTATGATACAGCTTCCTGTAAATAAGACTGATTTCTTGCTAAAAGATG
>CAYWUY010000183.1:0-2540 GCA_964461535.1 uncultured Flavipsychrobacter sp. | reverse complement strand
GTAGCGCAATAAGCCAATACGACAGAGATATTAATAAAAATATAATAAGAACACCTTTTGAGCGTATTAAAATTACTTTTTTTCTCATATTAATATATGTTGCATTCGCCTTTTTGTTTTCAATACTATATGATGTGTTAAAAAGATTAAGAGAAAAATAGGGTGAAATGTTCCAGTTCCTCCGTTGTTGGTGCGAACACCAACAAGGGCGGGAAATTTAATTAATATAAATAAAATGAATTTCGTATTTAAATCAATTGTATACACGCTGTTGTTGCTGATATTTTCCAGTTGCGATAATTTATGTACAAAACTATATTTGAGTGAAGAAGATAAAAGTTGGGTAGCACATTTTAGTGAAGGTATGGTTAGTTATTATAAAGATACTAACGGTAACATTGATACTTTGATAGTAACTAGAAAACATAACTATTTATCATCTTGTGTCTATTTAGAATTGGGAAAATATCAATATGAAAATTACTTTGTGGTATCGATGTTTAAAAGTAAAAGGATTTACGACAGTTCTACAGTAGAGATATTGATTGCTAGAGAAAATATAGACTCATTTGCAAACCTAACTATACAGGTGGGAGATGTATATAGTAAAAGCATCATTAATAGGTCTGATTGGAAACCCATAAATACACATCTTAATAATATTGCTTTCGACTCTGTCTATTATTTGAATAATGTACAGCATGTTGAACAATATGGAGAAAACAAACTGTTTAAAAACTTTTATTGGAGCAGAAAATTAGGGCTAGTTGCTTATACTACTAGTGATAATCACCTATTTGTAATGTCAAAATAGGAGGCAAATAAATGACTATTTTATTCAGCCTATTTGGTGTTCGCACCAATAACTTATAAGGTAGGCAGCAGTTTAGCTGCCTCAAAAACGGCGACTAGCCCGGGTAAGAAGAGAATTAATTAAAACTATGCCGGGAATGTATTACTTTACTATTGGTTGTTGGTGCGAATACCAACAAGGGCAGGAAGATGCATACACATACTACAAACCTTAAATTTGCTCAAATGTCTAATGCTAATGAAGCAGACAATAGTTGATTTTATATCTGCGCATATACCTTTAAATGCCGAGGAGATATCTGTATTGAATGATTTTACATTTATAAAATCATATCCTAAAGATGCCATATTGCTAGCTGAAGGTAATTTGCCTCAAGTGTGTTATTTTATTTTAAAAGGTTGTATAAGAACTTACTATCTATTAAATGGCGTTGAAAAAACCACGGAATTTTATACTGAAAATGAAACTATAACGCCTATTGGCTATATAAAAAATGAGCCATCCAGATATTTTATATCTTGTGTAGAAGATACCGTAGTGGCGGTGGGTAATAGTAATAGTAACGCTACTCTTATTGAGAAAATTCCTAAACTAGAACCATTTCTTATAGCAATGAGTAGCAGATTGTTGGCTGAAAAACAGACTGCACTGGATGATTTCAAAAATCAAAGTGCAGAAGAAAGATATCTACATTTATTGGCTCATAAACCCCACTTGCTACAGCGTGTGCCACAAAACTACTTAGCTTCTTATTTAGGTATTACTCCTGTATCGTTAAGTAGATTAAGAAAACGAATTTCCGGCCATAAAAATAATAGCGCACCGAAATTATCTTAAGATAAAAATTCAATGC
Organism: uncultured Flavipsychrobacter sp.; assembly: GCA_964461535.1. GTDB lineage: Bacteria > Bacteroidota > Bacteroidia > Chitinophagales > Chitinophagaceae > Flavipsychrobacter. The sequence continues at coordinate 873 of CAYWUY010000183.1, read as the reverse complement.
TGCATACTATATACGTTTGTGTGGAAACAATCAAGTATATGAGGTATACACCATTAGTACAAAGCCATAAAGACAAAGTAAATGCAGTTACAACCGGACTGTTCTTTATATTGGCGGCAGTATCATCCATGTTGGGGCTATATTTATATCAGCCTTTGTTATCTAATAATCAATTTTTAGAACAAGGATTCTTAAATCATAACGCCATTGTATGCGGTGCTTTATGTGAGCTTATATTGTCTTTTGCAGCAGTGGGAACAAGTATTATGTTATATCCGTACCTGAAAGTACATAGCATAACATGGGGTATGGGTTATGTAATGTTTAGGCTGTTAGAAGCCTCTAGTATATTATTAGGTACAATTAGTGTATTGTCATTGTTATCGCTAAGCAATATTATTCATAAACAGCTAGCTGATGCAAATAACTATACGGTACTAGGTGAGTTATTAAAAGCAGTACACAGTTGGACTTTTATTATAGGACCAAATTTTATGTTAGGTATTAATACCGCTATATATAGCATGGTTTTTTACAAAGCTCGTTTAGTTCCAAGGGGCTTAGCATTGCTGGGTATTCTAGGTGCTATAAGTGTTTTTATTGCTGCAATTTTGGAGTTGTTTGGTATTATACTTCAAATATCAACTGCAGGCTTTTTATTGGCACTCCCAATATTTTTATATGAAATGTCTTTAGCTTCTTGGCTAATATTTATAGGTAAGAGTAGAAATAGGTAAGAATCGTTTATCCTCTCTTTCCTGCTACAGATATTGTAACACTACGTATTATCATTAATATCGTGTATCACCTTATCTAGTTCATTGGCAGCATCTAGTATAGATTGGTAAAAGTCTATTTGTTGTGCTTCCTCCG
>CAYWUY010000182.1:0-2552 GCA_964461535.1 uncultured Flavipsychrobacter sp. | reverse complement strand
GCCAGCCTATGGATATATCCAAGGGCTGGCGTAGTTGTTTGCTGTATTGGGGGTGCTTGGTTGGTGGAATGATGAATGAGGTGTGCTGGTACTATAATCATTTATATACTGCTCTTTGTAAAAAACAATTCCGTATTACTTACCTTAATGGAAAACATCAGAAGCAAATGTCATATATTAACATTGAATCCTCGTTTCTATTTACTAAATACCCATTAAGCAAAAGCTCAAAGATAATTTCATTAAATGTATTTCTATTTTTCAAGACCGTTACTGGAAAATTATTTTGCTCTATAAACCAAAAAAATTTATCTGGTTTAAAACTATTGTAGTTATTATCTCGATAAATATAATCAAAATCTACAATTAAACTATCAAAAACAAACTCGCATCCATCACCGTGAAATCGGTATGACATGGAACCAAATGCCGTATTTATGACCCCAATTGCTGGCAATATTTTTTGTCTTTTGGCTAACACAGGAGAGCCTTGAAAAGTAAAATTATTTTCAAAAGCTTCGTTTCCAATTTTTACAAAATTTACGTATGCCGACAATGCAAACTTAAAATACGAGATAGCTTCCATTATATATATTTTACATTATCTGTTATAATAACAAAGATCGTTGATCCAAGTGCAATTCATATGGATATCTGCGATTACCGCACACTAACAATACTATTTTTCAACTCTGACACCCTTCATTTGTTCATACGTAGCCTTCAAAAACGAAGTCATAGTTGAATCATCTGAGTATAATTTAAGAACATCAACTTTAATATTTTTATTTTTTAAGTAAACAATACTGTCTGGGGTGAATTTGTAAATTGACAGTTCTATATCCTTTCCATCTAAGAGATTGGGAAAGTGATTGCAAATAATTTTATCATCAATAAAAATGAATGCACCGAGATGCGTACCTAACATATTTTCACCATGTATGATATTAACAACCTTATGTGTATTTAAATTGACGGTAACCAAACGTTTTAAGAATGAAAAATCAGTAAAACTAAAGAATAGTATATCTTTTTCCACAAAACAACTGCATAAATAGTCTCCATTTATGCAAATTTTTTTGGTGAGATTGCCATAATCTTTACTAATCGGATAATGGATTGTGTCTGTAAAAAGCTCATTTTTACCCCACATACATATATACATTCTTTCCGAATCACTACTAATCTTTATTTTTTGTTCCCCTACTAATGTATCTAAATAGGTATCGCATTTACTGCTATCCTCATGTAATACTTCCTTTCTACTTTCATTATTTGAACCACACCCAGAACCCAAAATAACTAAAAACAAAAACACAACAAACCTCATAAATATATAGATTTAAATACAGTAAAGAGCGCATAGTATTGGGCAACTTCGTAAGTCAAACCTCGTTCAACATAAACACACCAAACATTAATATTATCTCCGCCATCTTCTCTTAATACAGAAATGTTTTAGAATGTCTCTGTTTACGAAAATTGAAACCATCTAGCACTTCATTACGAGAATATTTTTAAAATAACAACAATTTACATACGTACAAATTTGACAATAAGTCCATTATAAAATTACTTACACGCCAAGTAGGTGTGGCTGTTTTTGGTGAATGCTGATAAACAGCGTTCCATCAAATATACATTTTTGCAGCCATCAATTGAGTCAATGTTATTTATACAGGCTCAAATAGCGACAAAAGGATTTAGGCGCAAGAATTGTTCAGGTTATCAATAAAGACTAACAAAAATTATTACTGCCATACTATCGATGTCTATAGCGGATATTTTATAACTCAAAATATTGTCATTTATGCAGATTGAATCATAAATATAGAGCCCATTTCTAATCGATTCTATACTTTTATCGTTCCATGGCTCAATAACACGGTCTTTATGAAGATTGTACTTTGTTATTTTTTTATAACCTTTATTGGTTGCATCGAGCAAGACTTTTTCAAAATATTTTTCTTCAATTTTTATATCGTAATATAAATACCCCTCATTATAAGTACATGTATTAAACTCTTCGTACTTAATAATCCTGCTACTATATGGCAAATCTAACCTGCTTGCCAATCTTGCAGACTTAATTGTAGTTTTAGGTGGCAAATAATCAATATATCTTGTCTGCAAGTAACCCAAAACCAATAACAGAATCAAGAGTACAGATACTTTAATACTACCCTTTTGAAACTCCATGTAAGATCAATAAATTACTTTGAAAGAAAATAGTTGCAATTGATCCGCATGAGATCCCATGCAATTGAACTAAAACTATCGCACCTTTATTCGATATTCGACAATCTACTAATATCGTTTGAAAAGTTAACTGTTTCAAGTGCACTAAGTATGTCGTTTGCTTCAAATCAACATCAAGCACACTCACTTCGAATACTATCCACATAAGTTGTGCTCTATGCTTGTATAGCGACAGAAGTACCTACGATTCACAACCATATAAATCGTTGCCAAAGTAAGAATCCCTTTAGACATGACCTCTCCTACACCCACTTCTCATACAACACCCTACTCACTCTATAACCCTGGCTTTC
>CAYWUY010000181.1:0-2646 GCA_964461535.1 uncultured Flavipsychrobacter sp. | reverse complement strand
TTATTATATTACTTTCGGTCTACTATAAATGTAATACAATTTTTAGCTTGCTACACATTTCGTTTCCCATATCGCTTACCATTGGTGGGCAGCACCTGCCACTACACCCCATACTAGAAACGCTAGGCATTTTCATTGCCATGCGTTATTACTATTATTTAAAAAGGAATAGGCAAGATGTACTTACCGATTATAATAGGTTAGTAGTTTTAGTAGCTACTATTTTTGGTGCTTATTTTGGGTCGCACATAGTAGGTGCTTTAGAAAATATACCGGAGTGGAGACAGTCGCCTAATTTTTGGCTCTATCTGCATGGCAATAAAACCATTGCCGGGGGTATGGCTGGAGGTTTGTTATTGGTTGAGGTAGTAAAGAAAGCCTTGAAAATTTCTACCAGCACAGGCGATATATATGTTTACCCACTTTTGTTGGGGCTCATAATAGGCAGGGTGGGTTGCTTTTCTATGGGTATTTATGAGATGACCTATGGTATACCCACACACTTGTTTCTGGGTCTTAATCTGGGCGATGGTATCCCTCGTCATCCGGTGGTTCTTTACGAAATAGTTTTTCTACTCCTGCTCTGGTTCGGCTTAAAGTGGGTAAGTAAGAAGTATGTATTACATAACGGAGCACTTTTTAAGCTATTGATGATAGCCTATTTTGCATTTCGGTTCCTTGTAGAGTTTTTAAAGCCCACCTATAAATATGCCATGGGTTTAGATGCCATACAGTTTTTGACAATTATCATTTTCGTATATTACAATAAGTATTTACTTCACCCCCGTTTACTATTAAAATCTAGCCATACATGCCCGTAAGAAAATATACCTATTACGACTTTACCGTTAGCCTTTGCCCCACTTGTTTAAAGCGTATAGATGCTAAAGTGGTGTTTGAGGATAACAAAGTATATATGTACAAAACCTGTCCCGATCACGGTTTTCATAAAGTACTCATAGCTACCGATGTGGAGTATTATAAAAGCACCCGTAACTATAACAAACCCTCGGAAACGCCACTTAAGTTTAACAATAAAGTACATTATGGATGCCCCTACGATTGCGGCCTCTGTACCGATCATGAGCAGCATAGCTGTCTCACACTTATAGAGGTTACAGATAGGTGCAATCTGTCTTGCCCTACGTGCTATGCTATGTCATCTCCGCACTATGGCAGGCATCGCACACTGGAAGAAATAGAGCATATGCTAGATGTTATAGTAGCCAGTGAGGGGCAGCCCGATGTGGTGCAGATAAGCGGAGGTGAACCTACTATACATCCTCAGTTTTTCGAGATATTAGATATAGCCAAACGCAAGCCTATAAAGCATTTAATGGTTAATACCAATGGTGTGCGTATAGCTAACGATCCTGGTTTTGCAGAGCGCTTGGCTAGCTATATGCCCGATTTTGAGCTCTATCTTCAGTGGGATTCATTTAAGCCGGAAGTGCTAACCACACTGAGAGGTAAAGACCTTACAGATGTGCGCCACAAAGCACTAGAGAAACTAAATGAACTCAATTTGTCTACTACCTTGGTAGTTACCTTACAAAAAGGACTTAACGACGATGAGGTGGGTAAAACAATAGATTTTGCGCTACAGCAACAATGTGTAAGAGGTGTTACCTTTCAGCCGGTACAAATAGCCGGTCGTTTTGAACACGACCCTGATAAAAATAGACTCACACTAACCGAGGTGCGCCAGTCTATTCTAGATCAAACCACTGTCTTTAATCCGCACGATATTATTCCTGTTCCTTGCAATCCTGATGCTCTAGCTATGGGGTATGCGCTTAAGCTCAATGGACAGGTTTTTCCACTTACCAGATATTTAGACCCCGCAGTATTGCTAGATAATACTACCCGAAATACTATAGTCTACGAGCAAAATACAGAACTGCATGAGCAGTTGATAAAAGTATTCAGTACAGGTATTTCGGTAGATAGAGTAACTGAAGACATGCATCAGCTATTGTGTTGCCTACCACAGATATATGCTCCTGGACTCACTTACAATAATTTGTTTAGGGTTATTATTATGCGTTTTATAGACGCTTACGATTTCGATGTGCGTTCTATAAAAAAGTCATGCGTTCACATTGTTAGTAAAGATGGTCGTATAATTCCATTCGAAACTATGAATCTGTTTTATAGAGATGACAAGCAACACTATTTAGAAACTATATTAAAGTGTTAGAAAATGAGTTTTGGTCAGTTTGTTGTTACGTTATTAATAGCTGCTATTCTATTAGTTTCATATGGTATAGCATACATAATATTGGGTCATATACTTCAAGATAAGTCTAAGAAAAAAACAGGAAATATATCGGTTTTGATTGCGGTATTTTTATTCGTGGTATCGGTAATTATTATCCAATTTTGGGGCACGCATATTAAACATAGATAAGAGATTGTCAATTGTAAAATAGTTGCTTTATGATGTCTGGAGTTTGCTATTTATTTGGTATTATAATGCTCATTGTTGCTATAATATTGTTTCTATATGGGTTTTGTGAATTAATACGTGCATCACACTATAAAGATAGAAATGCACTGCACAACAGTTTCAAAATTTTGCTTGTTTCAGGGTTAATACTGCTGCTTAGTGCCGGTTCATGTTCATTAGGCGGTAAAATGAATACT
>CAYWUY010000180.1:0-2647 GCA_964461535.1 uncultured Flavipsychrobacter sp. | reverse complement strand
CCATCTAATACTATTATCAACTCTATTTCGCTTCCTACCCTGTTTACTAACTCACTATACGTATCACATAAATTTCTCTCCCAATCTGGTGGAGGATTGTAACAGGGTTGTATGAGTGATATATTCATCAAATAAAATCAAGTAAAATTTACTGTTTGCGTATTACCATTCCATACCAGGATAGGTCCTTTGCATGTACTGCATTTCTGCCAACATATAACCTAAATGCTCAGTATGTCGTCCTTGCTTGCCACCACTTTGCATCCAAGAGGCAGTTGGTACTTCCAGCGTTGCCTCTAGTAGTACAGATGAAACCCTCTCATGCCATTGTTTTTTTACTAATGCTAAGTCAGGGGAAATACCCGCACTTGCCATAGTATTTTCTAGATCAGTGGCTTCAAACATTTCACCGGTAAATGACCATAATTCAATAACGGCAGAGGATACTCTTTTATTACTTTCTTCAGTACCATCACCCAATCTTATTACCCATTCGCTGCTCCAGCGCAGGTGATAAGTAACTTCTTTTAAAGATTTTTGAGCAATAGCCGCTAAATTTTCATCTTTACTATTAGCAAGCTGGCTAAAATAGAAATAATTATAAGCATCATTAAATAAACCCCTCACCACGGTCATAGCCCAGTCACCATTTGGCTGTTCTACCAATAAAGTATTTTTAAAATCCCAAGCATCACGTAGATAGGCTAGATGATCTTCATTTATAGATTCACCAGATGCAACAATATTTTGAATGGCAACCGAAGTAAAATAGGTAGCTTTTTCAGATGCAGGCATAGCATTAAAAAGCTCAGCTGCATACTGATACAAACTTCTTGCACGACCTATATGATCTAGTGCACCATTAGTTAAGGCTATATCTTGTTCTAATATGGGACCATGACCACTCCATTCACTCATTCTTTGTCCTATTATCAAAGCATTATCTGCTAGCTGAAGTACGTATGCAAGTATCATTATGTAAAATTGTATCTAATACAGTACTCAAAAGTATAAAAAGGGTTTGGTAATGCTATCATTTTGTAGTCATTCTATTTCTATTCCTTGTAATAACCTCACAAGAAACCGATTACTGGCATGATTTTTGTTAAATATTTTGTAAATGAATCCCGAAATGAAGTTGCTATTATCGTTTATACTATTTACCCTATCTCTTTTTATGCTTGGCTCTTGTAAAAACTATTGTACCAACAGAATTCCTATTGTGCAATTCAACAATTACGATAGCTCAAGATTAACTGACGTTACCGTATATTCTTATACTAAAGATGGTAGCTTCAGCGATTTGGCGTTTACACGACACTACAGCACTACCCCTGATAGAGCTGTTGGCGATACTTTTTTTATAGATAATAAGCTTAACAATATTATACTTGACCCTAGTTATGATCACGTTATTATGATTAACGAGATGAGACAAAGTCTCATTTTCGGAACATCAGCACCCTATTTTAGTATTAAAGGAATTATCCTTAACCATGATGAAAATAAGGACATCTATTGCACCTCTTCAATGTCATACTACCTTAACGAAAAATACTATACTATTCCTAAAGAAGCTTCAAGAGACCTTCCAGGCTATATTCAAATAAGCCTTTAGTATAAAGTAGAATGGTTAGCCTAGGCTAACCATTCTACTTTATATTTTATTCTCCAATAACCTTTCCATGTAATCTATAACTGTAGCAGCTCTTGTATCTAACGAATGGTCTGCCATAGCTCTTTTATGACCTGCCCAACGGATGCGCTCTCGCTTATCATCATCAGCCAGAAGTTCTTTTACCTTAGCTACCATTTCATCAGGTCCGTCAAAAAATGAACACTCCTTATCCTCTTCATAGCATGCTAGTGATTCTTTATTTCGTTCATGCAGCATTAAACCAGATGCTCCTGGTATATGAAATGTTCTTGAGGTAATTAAATCACCTGAAGACGATCCAACACGTTGTTCAGACAAAATACCTAAGTTTATTTTAGAACACTGTATTACTACTGCATAAAGATCTCCTAAAACCTCAGTACCCTGTATTGCCGCACGAATGTGTGGAGCATTAGCTTTCTCCCACTGACTACCAAAAATTTTCAAGTCAAGATTAGGAATTTCTGTCTTTAGCTTATTTAACCACTCTTCTTTTTTAGGCGACCATGTGCCTATAAATGACACATCACAACCATACAACTTCCTATCCTTTTCGCTTATTGGTAGGGGCCTATGTATTTCAGGATCTAAACCATGAGGTATGAAAAAGGAATTGGTAACACCATAAGCATCTTTCATATCCTTGATGCCGAATGTCTTTGTAGTAAATACCAAATCATATAAGCTAATAGCTTTTGTAATAAAGCCCCTATGAGCCTTTATACTTACGTCAGGAAAAAACTGAACTAACTTACAGTTCTTTGACCGTGCATATAAAAGAGTTTCAGGTTTTACAAACGCTCCTTTGTATACAAAAAGTATTTCAGGTGTAAACAAGTCTATTTTATGCACTATAGCTTTATTATACTCCTCTATTTGCCAAGGCCAAAGCAAACGCTCTAGTACCTTTAGCTTAACTGTTTTTGTTTGTAAGCTAATATGGTAAAACTCATCTACAATATCCATTAATATCCCTTTGCGACTCATGGC
>CAYWUY010000179.1:0-2651 GCA_964461535.1 uncultured Flavipsychrobacter sp. | reverse complement strand
CGCATAATATTTAAAATAATCGAAAAAAACACCAACCATTTTTCAGTACATTGCCTATAAAAAGAAAAAGCACCGCATTAGCGGTGCTTTCACATTAAGAAAATAGATTAATAACGTTGTGCTGAGAATGAACCAGCAGATATTGTAGTTCCGTCAGTTGCTTTGAAGTCAAAAGTACCAGTAATGTTAGTAGTACTTACTGCTGTAATTTTTAATGTACCTGTAGTAGATGTTTTGTAGTCAGTCATACTGTTGAAGTACTGTGCATACGTAGTACCAGACATAACATCGCCAATTGTGATAGTGCCAGTTTTACCATCCCAACTAGGAACAGTAATGTTCATAATAGGGTAAGTAGTTGAAGTTTTGGTACCATTGAAACCGCTAATACTTAAAGTAGAAGCTGATGAAATAGTATAGCAGTAATTGGCATTAAATGCAGTACTACCTACTGTAGCTTTCATGAAGTAACTAGGGGAGTCGTCTTTCTTTTTGCAGCTAGCAAACAAGAATACAACGCTTAGCAATGTAGCTAAGAAATAAGTGATGTTCTTTTTCATATTGATTTTTTATTTTCGGCGACAAAATAGAAACTTAGTTCAAATAATTTTATCTTTTCGTTATATATTTATTTTTGTTTTTTGTATATTGATGTATATCTATAGTTTATGATTTAATTATGGGTTTGCATAGTGTAAAATTTTACAGCTATTTAAAAATATTTTTTAGCTGTAAAGCTTCCGTTGGAGAATGATTTGCCATCAGTAGTGGTGAAGTAGAATGTACCACTTATAGTGCTAGCTGTATTAGATGTAATATTTACACTACCAATTTTTGCAGTATGAATATCACTGGTTGCAGTGCCTGTTGAGTAAAGAGGAACACTATCTCTTTCAAAGCTGTCGCATGGATAAATGCCAGTTTGAAATCTCCAATAAGGAATTACTAAATCTATAATTGGATAAACTAATGCATTAGGATAACCATTTGTTCCCACTATATGTAATTCGTCTCCTCCTACTATAATGGCATGACAATTATTGCTACCATACAAACCAAAGTTCGTTTCTGATTTCATGTAGTAGCTTGGTCCGGTTTCTTTCTTTTGGCAAGATGAGATAAGTGTAGTGGCTGTAAGTGCCAAGACGGTAAATAGCATTGTTTTTTTCATATTGATATCTTGTTGGTTTAACAATGTTCTAACAAATACTATGCCGAAAATCTATTGACTACTTTTTGTTCTACTCTGTAAAGTATCCTTGCAGGTATGATTGAAAAAAGTAGGCCTGTAACAGTAGGTTTATTCCAAATAGCGCTACAGCCAAGGTGTTATACTTTTGTGGGTGCTGCTTGTATAGCAAGTAGCATATAAATAAAATAGTGCCGGAGTTGAAATATAAAAGCTCTTTTATGTGTAGGTAAGACCCCATCATAAGTAAGGCAATATTGAATATGACAGCTATGGCTATTATAGATTTGTTGTTAGTTAATTTTTCTTTTTCAGTAAGATTATTTAAGAATAAAAAGAAAAATGGTGAACAAAAGGTATATCTGTGCATTCCCAATAGATTAGTGGTATTACTGCCCCAAGTGGGATTAGCAAATATCATAGTTAACATTATTATAGTTAGATAACCGAGTGATAATACCCATAGTTTATCCCCTAAATAGTCTTTCTGCTTTATCCATTTGTATACCTCTCTAAATAATAATAGCATGGCTAAAAAGCAAATAGATAATGAAAAGCCGCACAGCCACAGCATTCTGTATCCGCCATAAAAGTCAGATAATGGAAATTTAGGTATTGCTAGCTTATGACCTAAATATTTCACTTGTCGGTGATAGTAGGCAAACCATTTACCGGTATATGCATATTGTAGTAGTATAAATCCTGCTGTACCTACTATTATTGGAAGTGCATATCTGTATAAGTATGAAAAAATAGAAGATAGAATTTTAGATTTTGGGTTAGATAATAACTCTCCTAAAAAATAGGCAGGTAATAGAAAAGATGCTGTAGGCCTGCAGAAACATAAAAGAAATAATGAAATATAGCACAGCACTCGGTAGTTATGAATCATAGATATAACTACAAGTGTACTTACCATAAAGAACACAGCTTCGCTATACGGTACCATGAAAAAGTATAATGATGGGGTACTAAGCCAGATAAGTTGTTCTGTTTTGCTAACTTTCATTTGGCTGAGTAATATGCTGAGTGCTATTGCATATATAATGAAGTTGGCAATAGCCATACCTACATAGTCTACATGTAAAAGCTTCCATACATAGGGAAATAAAATGAAAACACCTGTATTATCTACATATTCAGCTGTTGCATAATAGCCTTCTTGTGCCGCACGGTAGTATATACTAGCGTCCCATCTGGATAATGTAATGTTATTGGGTAAAAATGAAAAGAGTTGGATTCTGACTAGGAAGAAATGCAGTAGCCAGAATGCAAGACCATAGAGTAGGGTTAGCCCAAGTAGGCTGGAGATTTTTTTCATAATAGTAGTGTGTTGAATACAAAGAAACGACGTGTATAAATACTTATTGTGTTATTTAATGTATATTTTTATTTTATGTATAGATATCTATGTTCCAATCCCCATTTTACCATACTATTAATTACCTCTACTAGATTTCTG
>CAYWUY010000178.1:0-2725 GCA_964461535.1 uncultured Flavipsychrobacter sp. | reverse complement strand
CTTCTTTTTCACCACATGTAAGACGGGAGCAGTTTCTACTGCTCCTTTATTTTTTGTGTTATTGTGATACTATAACATACCATTAAACAGTTCATGACTATTTTTAAAATATTCTGCACCACAAGCAACCTTTGAAAGAGGTTCAGCATATATATAGGTAAGCAGCCCAATAATGGATATAGCAGTAGCAATACAAGGTTGTAAAAGAAATGACAGGAAAGCACAGCGTTACCTGTACGATTCTTATGCCGATGCTATGCTAATGCTATGTATACGCTATGTAGAAAATCTTGCTGATGCTGAAGAACTGATGCTCAATGGTTTTCTAAAATTTTTTAAACACATAGATAAATTCATATTTACTGATACCAAAGGGCTAAGTGCCTGGTTGAAACGTATAATGATTAATGAATGTCTTATGCATTTAAGAAAACAAGGTCGGTTATTGTTGCAGCCGGAAACATATGCAGAAGATATAGCAGACACATTAGCTATAGAGCAACAATTGCACGCTGCCGACTTATATAAACAAATAATTGAGTTACCCGATGGCTACAGAACTGTATTTAATTTACATGTAATTGAGGGCTTTACACATAAAGAAATAGCAGAACTACTAGGTATTACAGAAGGCACTTCCAAATCACAGTTAAGCCGAGCAAAGAATATACTACAACAGGCCATTAAGAAAAATAGTTTTTATGAATAGTAGGGAAAATGCTTCTATAAAGAATGTAATAGACACTATTACCCCTCTGGAAACAGGTATTGTTTTTGGCAAAGATGCTGCGTGGAATAAGCTAGAGCGCAAACTAGACCAACAACAAAAGAAACCAATACTACTATGGTGGGCTAGTGGTAGTATGGCTGCCTGCTTAATAGCTGCATGGCTCTTTATTGGATATTCAGATAAAAATAACAGTACAACTGTAAGTAGCTTAAGGCCACAGCAGATTGCTAATACATATAGCAAAACAACACCTGACAGCACAGCAAATGAATTAACAATACTGCATACCGAAACCACTAGGCATATAAAATACAAAACCAATATACCTGCTACCATTATTTCTACTATTGTGGATACTAGCATAACCACCCAACAAGCGATGCTAGTATCAGAAAATAAAGACACCATGCCCATTGTTGCAGCTAAAAAATCAATGGGTATTGTTCACATCAACGACTTAGAAAATAATACTACAGCGCTACCATATCAGTCCTGGGCAAGTCATAGTAGAATAAATACAATGCCTATGAATATTGTCCATGTCAATGAATTGGTTAAACCTAGCATACAAGAAATAGAATATATACTTAATAAAAAGGAAGACAATACATCACTAGTAGGTATTAATAATCCACTTAAAATATACAATAGCATGTACCCTAATGCCGGCAAGGGTTTGTTGAGTATAACTATTAAATAACCAATAAAACATTATAAAATGCTACGTAAAAATACGCTGCTATGTGTTTTACTCATAGTATGCACCTCCTCTTTGGCACAACAAAGCAGCCTAAGTAAAACAAAATTAACCTTTAATGGCTGGGGGCAATACAGCTATATAAGAAATGTTATAGAACTGCCTTATGGCAAAGTAATACTAGAGCTGCAAGACGCTACACAGTATGAGGCAATCCAGCATTTAGACTCGATTTTTCAAATTGTAAAAAACGACATTATTTTTTATGCAGATTCATTTCAAAACACAACTGACAACTTTATTATTAAAGACCTATTAAATAAACAATTAGACCATAGACAATTACAAGTAAATAGAAACCATACTGATGGCAGTAACTACATAAGCCGCAGGGGCGATATAGCTAAACTAAAAATAGAATATGATAGCATATATATTAAATACGTTATAGACAGCCGAAAAAAAACAATAAACAAATGGGGTGTAACTGAATACTCTGAAGAAGAGTATGTAAGCATAAAGCTTGCGCTTAACAACATCATGGATATAGATAAAGTGATAGCTGAAAAAACAGTACTAAAAGAAGCGGTAGACTCTTTTGCAGCTATAGATAAATCTTCTACTAAGAAGAGTGCGCATAAATACTCACGATCTACCATATTTACACCCTACCCCAAAAGCCAAGAAACTAAACGTTTTCAGAAGCTAAACGTATTCTTATCTGACAATAATGATTTTTCTAGTTACGGGAGATCCTACTTAGATGTTAACCTTAATTCAGGCATTAGTTTAGTAAGACAAGATTGGGCCGCCAATGCCGATATACTTATAGGATTGCATCTATTTAAGAGAAGATACGCTGAAACTTATTATACAAATCTAAAACTGAATGTCCAGCCCTACTTTTTCTTTAGTAAAGATGCAAGTGGCGATTTCCATACCCACGACAATTGGTTTCTGAGCCTACAATATGGAAGAGAAGCTATAAACCATTCAAGCAAGCCCACATATTATAAAACACCCGACATAGACTTAGGTATAGGTTATTTATACGCGTCTAAAGGCGGGTATTTTAAAAATACAACGCTCAAGGCTTATCTGAATTTTAATTACAGGCATATTACTGTAAGTCCTGAATTGATTTGTACAGATAACTTTAATCAGATTTTCCCAAGCCTGGGTATGAAAATCAGAATTAGTCAGTAAGCAACGGCAGTCTAACATAAAAGGTAGTGCCAACATGCTCTTCGGTATCAAACCATATTTTGCCTTTCCAAAACTCAATAATCTTTTTAGTC
>CAYWUY010000177.1:0-2759 GCA_964461535.1 uncultured Flavipsychrobacter sp. | reverse complement strand
TGGATGTGATGGTGTTTTGTGGATATGTTTTTAGGGTAATAATGAGTAGTTTTATATTAGGGCTTTTTGTGAGCTAAGTGCTATGACTAAATGGGCGGGAAATCTAATTGTAAGTATAACCTGAAAAAAATGAAAAATAATCAAAGTAAAATAATATTAAACTGGGGATTATACTACATATTTGGTGGGTTAATTTGCTACATTCTTATTATTTACATATTCCCATATAAATATTCAAATTTTTTTAGTATTTTGTTTAGAATATACCTTATTTATGCGGCATTTGTCATATACTATAAACTAACAATAAAACAATAGCTTATAGTATAAAAACGCAGGTTATGTCAATAATTGTGTTGAATAACAATAAAATGTTTGATATCTATATATGAAACAAGTTTTAATATAAATAGTCGATATTCATATGTAAAAATCTAGTATGAAGAAAAAAAGAGCGATAATACTTATAAAGTATATGATATTTTTATTTTTGGGAGGTGCGATTGTTTTCATTGGTTTAGACAACTTGATATCGGATAGATTTGAAGCAGAAAAAGATCTTTTAATAACATTGTATATAATAATTGTATCTATGATATATGTAGTTAAACTTTTTAAAGTTATGGAGTAAGTGTTTTAACCAAAAAGGGATTTTTACAAGAACAATTCTACCTAATTGAGTTTTAATCAGATTCTAGTATTCTCTACTGCACCTATAAAAACTATTCTTCTTAACATAATAAAAAGAGAGATAAAAGAAGATTGATATAAAAATCAGTACTGTTATACCTATGATGCACTGTATTAGGCTTGCTTATGGTTGTATGCACATCTATGGGAAGGCGAGTGTTGTTTTACATGCATGGCAAACCACCCCAACTGAAAATTGGTAGTAATATATGCCTATTCTTGGCCGTTGTTTAATTTTTCAATTATAAGCTATTTAGACATTTATCACTCCAACCTGCTTACCAACTAATGAATCGTATATTAGTGTGGGAAAGAGATAGGTGTTATGGTTGTTGGTGCGAACACCAACAGCGGCGAAAAAGTTATAAAAGCGAAACTCTATCCAAGGATGGGACAATATGGGCGGGCTCAAAATCTCAAAGATATTTTGTAGGTGCAGGAAGGCCCAAAAAGTAAATATTATTATGAAGATAATAAGTGCAATAAAGATTGTGATAGTTTTTTTTGTGGCAATGTCCTACATGATTTGCTCTTGTGGATTTGACAGTCATGTTAATAGAGAGAATATGAACGAACCACATCGCGACTCCATTAAACTAGTTTTTGAGACGACAGTTGGAGAAAGTAGTATTTTCGTTACAAAACGGACAGACGATGCCGACTATCCCGCTGATTTCCAAATTAGCAATAGTAAGGGCTATTTACTTAACAGCGTTGACAAAAAGTTAATTGAAGTAAACCTTGAAAATGGGAAGTATAATTCCATGAGGAAAGTGGATTCAGTTATGGCAATAGAAAAGAATAATGATGGTGAGATTTCTGAGCCATGTTTTTTCCAAGTTACCAAAGATTTCTTTATTATAGGTTATGATTTCAAAATAATGGTATTTTCAAAACAACAAGATTTGCTATATCGTTTGAATTTTGATGGCTGGATATACTTAGCGACATCTAATATGGACAAAAATCACATAAGATTGTGGTTTTATGACAAAAGCATAATTATTGACTTACAAAAAGGTTCAACTTCTAAGATTAATTATTCGTATGACGCTGAAATAACAAATTGCGTTGGTTATAAGGATGAGCTCATTGGTAATGATTCAGTATTTGAAATCAAAGACGAAAAGTTTTTATCGAAAGCATTTGCATACAAATTTTCGAATAACCCTTCAGAATTGTCCAATGAAATATGGAAAATCAAATGCGTGTCATCAAAGTATTATGTTTGGTGCGCACAGTCTAATAATTTGACATTAAAATTGATGGAAAAGCAAAATGGACGCTCTAAGATAAAACAATTAAATATAAATATTGGGGAACGTCTTTACTATTATGAGAGTGAAGAAGAGGGAATTAAAATAGCATCAGACGAAACTAGTTTTTTCATTTTAATAATGATGCCCGAAGGAAGTAAGAAAGTGGTAAGGATATATCAATATGTGATCTGATGTTATATTCTTGGTTGGCTAGATTAATATTGCTAGTATTCGGGCTCATCGAAAGTAAAAAATGCTCTGTGAAAAGATATAGTTATGTGAAGGAACGGGACGAGGAAACAGGTCTCAACTACCATGGTACAAGATATTATGCAACTTTGATCGCAAGATTGACGGCATGTGAGCCAATTAATAGTAAACTGTATAATGTTGTACATGGTTAAGCACGTAAACATAATATAAATTCAGACTAATCAGATGCAAAAAGCGCTAATTCGAATCGCTCTGCAACAATGACATATAATCATATTCATGCATCAATACCCAAAAAATGAGATATATATTATTTACAGTTATATATATTAACTGTATCGTGTGGCAGTAAAAAAGATGCAAATAACAAAGACGGTAAGCAAAATAAAAATGCTCAGGAATTTCATCTCGTCACTTTTTCCACTATCCCAAGTGATATTGATGGATGCAGTTGTTATTTTTTCTTGTCGAAAAGGGATGAAGAAAGGAAGGACTACATTATAATCAATGACTTTGGAAACATGTTATTTGCAAAAATAGATTCATCTTCAAATAATCTATGAGAGTACGTTGTATCAATAATACGGGAAAAAGTTT
>CAYWUY010000176.1:0-2791 GCA_964461535.1 uncultured Flavipsychrobacter sp. | reverse complement strand
ATTGTATCCTAATCCAAGTAACGAAGTGGTAAACATCAATTTAGATGCCACTACTGCTCAAATAGTATCTATATCTGTTGCTGATATTCAAGGCAAAATAGTAATTCCAACTTTTGAGAAATCAATATATCAAGGTAACCAAACAATTACTATCAATACAGATTCCCTAACTAATGGTATATATATCCTTTCAATCAATGATGGAAAGTCTACCACTAAAGCAAAAATAGCTGTTATGCACTAACAGACTATAGTTACAACAAGCAAAAGGCGACCAAATAATTGGTCGCCTTTTCATTTTACAACTACAAATGACTGTTTACAGTATGATAACATGGTATTAAAACTGTCAAAATACTGAGTTCATAATTTTGAAACAATCTCTTAGCAATAAACAACAAATAATGAAAAAAGGTCTCGTGCTATTCGGTATTATTTGTGCATTTAGTACATTTTTATTCTCTTTTAGCAGCAACAATCAATCTCCCTATATACAACTATACAACAAAAACATTTCTTCTTTAGTAAGTAGCCAAAATCTGCTATTAGATAAAATACAAAAAACGAGTACATTTGATATAGATCATAAATCTGAAATTCTACAACAGATATTTGCAGCAAGAAGAGCGCTTAAAAATGCTGATATATGGCTTAGATATTTTGAGTCTACAGCTTATAAAAGCATAAATGGCCCTCTACCTGTAGAATGGGAAACCGAAGTATTTGAAAAATATGAAAAACCTTATAGAAGAACTGGAGCAGGTCTTACCTTAGCTTCGCTATATCTTGATGAAGAAAATATTTCAAAAGATAGCCTAGCACAGTTAATTAAGATTTCACTAAATAACATTAAAATATATCAGCAAGACTCTATTACTAAACATCTCACATCTTATCATCATTTCTTCCTTGCCAACAGGCTCTTCTTACTAAATCTAGCGGCCATTTACACTACTGGATTTGAATGTCCTATACCTGATAGAATAATACCAGAACTACAAAGCATGCTAATTGGCGTTAACGATATATACACTGCATATAACAATAGTTTTCCAGAATATAAAATCACAAGTGATTATCTAAATTTATATCAACAACTAATAGATTTCGTAGCTCATCAGCCTAATAATTATGCACAATTCAACCATTATAGTTTTATAAGGGAATATGTTAATCCGCTTTTTGCAATCAACCAAAAATACATTATAAATTATAAAGTAATTAGCCATAACCTACAAGATTATAGTCTCAACAAAAAAGCAACATCCATATTTTCTAAAGAATTATACCTAGCACAAAACACAAAAGGTATATACCATAGAATACAAGACACAGCAGTACTTCAAGAAATAAGCCATGTAGGTAAGCTACTATTTTTTGACCCTATTCTGTCAGGAAATAATTCTAGAAGTTGTGCTTCTTGTCATAAACCTGAGCAATATTATACAGACACCAGCATTAGTACTGCTTTGCATTTTAACAAAGAGAATAGAATTAACAGAAATACACCAACACTTTTAAATTCAGCTCATAATCACCTTATTATGCAAGATGGGAGGCATCTCACCTTGCAAGAACAATGCCTTGCAGTTATAGCAAATCCTGACGAAATGAATGGTAGGCATGAGGACGTGTTAAATAAAGTACTAAGTTGTAAACAATATAAGTCAGCCTTAAAGAAATTCGCCAAACTAACTCCCACCCATCCAGAAGTCAGCATAGAGCATGTAGCATCTGCAATAACACTTTTTTATGGACAAATCAGCAGTAACAATCTTTCTCCATTTGATGATGCCATGAATCATAATGGCATTTTAACAGAAAATGAAATTCGTGGTTTTAATGTATTCATGAGCAAAGCACAATGTGCCACCTGCCATTTTGTACCACAATTTAATGGAGTAAAACCTCCATACATTGGTTCAGAATTTGAAGTGATTGGCATACACGACCTTCTTGATAAAAACAAACTAAGTAAAGATGAGGGCCGATATATTATTAATCCGGCAAATGAAACAAAAAATGCATTCAGAACTAATACAATCAGAAACGCTGCCCGTACTGCACCGTACATGCATAATGGCGCTCTAAAAACACTTACAGATGTTATTAACTTTTATGATGCTGGAGGAGGCTCAGGCATGGGAATTGTAGTACGTAACCAAACCTTATCGTCTGACTCATTACATCTAAGCCAAAATGAAAAGTCTGACTTAATTAGCTTTATAGAAAGCATGAATGAAAAAGCAAATATTGAGTTAAAGCCTAACAATCTACCTAAATCTAAAATAAAAGCACTTAACAAACGTGCAATTGGCGGCCAATATTAATTCCATTTAATGAAAAAGATTACCATTCTTCTACTATCAGTATTATCAGTTATAGCAATAGCTAAAGACAAATACAAGATTAATTATGTTTTCCCTGAAAATATGCCAGAGCATGTTGAAGCGGAATACATAAAACAATGCGATAAAGGGAAAATTCTCTATGATTTAAATTGTGCAGGCTGCCATAATTATAAAGTAAAAAATAAAATTCTCATACCTGATTTTTCTCAAGAACAATTAATAGGCTATGAACTCAGAGTAATGAATGCACGCCATGACAGTAGCTTAGCAGAAACTACAGTTACTGCAGAAGAACTTGTTTTAATAAATACATTTCTTACTTATAAAGAGAAGAACAAATAGCAACTAATTCAAGGTGCTATGACTTTTTTATCAAAGAAAAATTAGTTTTCTTAGGTTATCCTATCTGCTACAACACTACCCTCTTGGCCATTTCCATG
>CAYWUY010000175.1:0-2795 GCA_964461535.1 uncultured Flavipsychrobacter sp. | reverse complement strand
ATCATAAACACCGAAAATAGTATCAGAGTATTTATTTTCAAGAAACAATTGAAACTAAAAAATGAAAGAATTAAGAAAAATAAAAACGCTATTCCTTATAATTTTTAGTTTAATTAAAGTAGATGATACTCAAGGGCAAATTAACTACACTAACAATATAGTGGCCGATTTTATTAATGTTAAATATTTAGATATTATTAAGTTGGATAGTGCTCGTGCAGGCTTTAAGGTTAATAAATATGACACTTTAGTTATTATTAATAGTATTGAAGACAAACTACTTGGTTGCTCTGGATTGAAATACATCGATAGTGGAATTATGGCTTATTTAGACAAAAATGTTATACAAGGGAAAACAATTATATTCAGCGATTCTATTATAAAATCATACCCATGTATTTACCTTAGAGAACTTACACGTACATTTTACGGTTATTGGGGTGAATGTATTATTGGTATTAAATACTCAACTTTCATAACACCATTTTACTTTTCCAAAGAAAAAAAAGCAATAACAATACTTGATCGAACAATACATATAATGCCATAGTATAATGTAGTTCAGCCTTTTCCGCAGTTGTTGCTATCCCCGCCAATGCAGCACCAGCCAGGTAAAAGGAGGGAAATTCTAACTATGGAAGAAAAGTATTACCTAACTATTAGTTGTTGGCATTCTTACTAATAAACGTTAAATTAATAACTACAAAGAACATGATGTCTACTAAAGTAATTGCCACAATACTTTGTATCCACTTAGTGCTCTTAACTAGTTGTGCACTCAATTCTAAATTAAAGAATAATAAAAAAGGTGTGTTCGTTCGTTTGGTAAACATTGACTCTACAAAAACCGAAGGCTATATGGTATGCAATAAAAGATATCCAGGTCTTAAGCCATATGACACTTCAAAATATCAATTCATGAAAGTATATGATTGGACGTGCGGTATTACTGTTTATCAAAAGGGAGATACGATTAGAGAGTCAGTTCTTCACGACTGTAGAACTTGTTTTATTGACTCTCCTAGATACATTACAATTAGGGTGAAAACAATTAAGTATGATAATTGGTCTGATGTGTTAGCTGAATGGTAATAAAAATTGTGTACTATATCTAGTATTTACTTTCATCATCTCTATTCTCACCAATAAAAAAACTATTTTCTTTTAGTATTAGTGACAATACAAATAACAGCAGCAGTTGCAGCATTCAATACCACTCAACGTTTTATCTTTTTTAAACCTATATCTGCTCTTGCCTTGTTGGTAGCATCAATGTCTTTAGGTGTATGTAATTCTGTTTTTTGGGTAATTGGATTATAATGCTCTAAAACATAATACAATTCCGGAAGTTTTTTGCCTAGTTGTAATCTGTCATAAAAATTTGCAAATTCTATTGGAGTTAAATTGCCACACCTAACTTCTTGTCTCAGTAGTTCTATAAATTCATCGGTAACCAAACCTACATCTACATGGTTTAAAATTATAATGCCATAATAAATAGGTACATACTTATGGGGAAATCCATAGGTTTTAATAATACCTGATAGTTTTTTTAAGTTTATAGAATCTATTTTTTCTTGCAGCTTTTCTATAGAGTCAACTATCCTTAGTGGTAAAAATTTATGGTGTTTTTGAACATCGTATATTACCCTTAATCTACAGGAGTCATCTAACTTTTTTATAGAGTCAATTTTTTTGTCGTCAACTTCGGCATATTCCAACATCCACCTATATTTCTGATCCTCACTTAACATCCTTTCTATTTCAGTCTTAAGGCTATCTTTAAGCTGTTGAGTTAAATGCTTGTGTGCGCCCTTATCACCACCCAATGCCAGCCCTGAGCTTAGCAGCATCAATACAGATAAACAAATGCTATAAATAAAGTAAGTTGTATGTCTAATTAATCTATGTAGCTTAACAAGAATCATAGTTGCATTTTATAGGTTTTAAATACGTATCATTTGAACAATAACCCAGCAATTTGTATAAATATATGTAGATTTAATAATTTTCTACAGTTGTTCGTGTTGGTACAATAACCCATAAGGTGGGGAGAAGCCAATCTCCTCAAATACAGCACCAGCTCGGGTAAAAGGAGGGGATTATAACTATGGTTGAAAGTAAAGAAATGGGAAAGCAAAGAATTATATTTTGTATAACGATTTTTATATTTAGTCTCGTTAATCAGCTTAAGGTTGGGGCTCAAACTAATTATTCTAATAAAATCATATCCGAGTATGTAAATATGAAATATCAAGAGATATTGAGTTTAGACAGTAGTCAAACTGGGTATAAAGTAAATAATTACGATACTTTAGTAATAATTAATAGTATCGAAGACAATCTAAACAGCTGTTATGGGCAAAAAACGCTTGATAGTAATGCAATTTTGACTTACTTAGATAAAAAAATTATTGAGAATAAAGTTATTCTATTTAGTGACACTGTCAGTAACAGACTGCCAAGTTTATATGTTTTAAAATTTACATGCACATTTCAAGGATTTTGGGGTGAGTGTGAAATTAGGATTAGATATTCAAGATATACTACCCCATTTTATTATTCTCGTGCAAAGAATAAATTAATTATACTTGATGAAACTTCGTGTTTTTTAGATTAGTATAAAATAAATTATGATTGATATTTTTCCGCCCTAATTACTACACTCACCAACAACCCATATGGTGGGCAGAAGCCTAGCCCCCTCAAAAACGGCGGCTAGCAGAGCCCCTAGCGGGTGGGGGCGGTTTTTTGAGGTGCCGTTTTTTTGTTACTTTTTTGCGGCAGCACAAAAA
>CAYWUY010000174.1:0-2803 GCA_964461535.1 uncultured Flavipsychrobacter sp. | reverse complement strand
AGGTATATGAGCAATATACTAGCGATAAAAAAATAGAAATTAAGCTAGATATGGCTGCCGGAATATATGTGATACAGTTTGTAGCAAAAGGAACAAAGGCAACCTATATTGAAAAGCTAATGTTGCAACATTAATAGAAGTATCATAGTAACAAAATAAACCTTAAAGAGCCTCCCGGCTTTCTTCTATAATAATCACTATCTAGTTTATGAGCCCCATTTATGTGAAAAAACTCTACCATCATAGCAAATCATTGTGCGTTGCACTGTGCTTGTTTGTATTGCTTACTCTATTAGCCAATATAGTATCTAACGAGTGTACACCGCTATTTGTATGGTCTATGTATTCGCGCCCGGCAGCTGAGGCAGAAGAGTTTTCATTTTACGAGTTGCAGTATAATAAAGATCAAGTGTACTATGCACCACACACTTGGAAAGATCATAAGCGCATGATGTTTTTTTATACAGCAGAGTATTTAGATATAATGCTGCAAAACAACAACTGCGACCCAGATAGTAAAAAAGCTACCTACATACTAAAACTACCCACCCAACACTTGTATGTAAATAGTGCCGATGTAGCCAACTATGCGCATTGGTTGCAAACCTATATGGAAGATAATATAGGCCAGCATATAGACTCTTTAAAGGTGTATAAAAAAACACTTAGATATAGCCCATCTGGCACCCCTATACTTGTTAAAAGCCAACTATTATGCAGCACACAGTAAGCACACCTACTAGCTACGCTACTTATAGGCAGGTAATAGTGCGTGTAGTGCTTAGCTATTACCTCTTGTTTTTGCTATGGCGCACCTACGCCCATTTAATGCCGTATCAGCTACATGCCCCTAGTCTTTACAGGGTGCATTACGACCCTGCTTTTGTGCTTATGCACGTGCTACATATAGATGTCAGTCTATCGCATATACCTATACTGGGGGCTTTGTTTTCGGCAGGGCTTATAGGTTTTTGCCTGGCAGGCATAGCATTCCCTACCAGGCAGTGGGTACTGGTTTCGTTTTCTGTATTGTTTTTTGTGTATGCAGTATGCTTCAATATATACCTTACACATAGTGCGCACTACCTAGGCGGAATGGTAGTGCTATCTGCTGTATTTTGGGCGGTGGGTGCGGCACGGTTTGCGCTATTGTGGCAGGGGGCCAGGTATTATGCATGTTGGGTATATGGTTCGGCATTTTTATGGAAGGTGGTGAATGGTGCATTTTTTCAATGGAGAGCAGGTGAGCTTACTTTTAAAGCTAACTTGGCTGAATACATTTATCACAATCCTGACACTATGCTTACGCATATGTATTATTACTTTCTGCAGCATCCGCTATGGCTAAATCTAGGTCATAAACTGATATTTATAGCTGAGGGTGCATTTTTGTTAGGTTTTATAACCCGTAAGCTAGACCGCTGGCTTATAGCATGCGCCCTAACAATATTTTTAAGCACTTATTTGTTTTCAGATGTGTTTTTTGCCGAATTACTGATTATTATATTTCCGCTATTGAGCGTAAATGATTGGAAACGCTTGCACCTGTATATACCCAACTAGCTTTTACACTTCCTACAGCCTTGCTTGCTGCTTATAAATGATAAAAGAATAGGCAGATGGTAGGGCTATTAGTATAAGTATAAAAGGCATGAAGCCTCTTTGTATTCCAGTAATGCTTAGTGCTACTCCGGCTACTGCTATAATCAAGCCTCCTGCCATCCATAGCTTGCCGGCAAAGGCATGTGTTTTAGTCCATACATAATCGTTGGCCATGGTCCAGGGTAGGCGAAAGCCAATCCATAGATTGGGCTTTACATTGTGCATGGCATAGCCTAAGTAAGAGAAGAACAAACCCAAGCCCACAAAGAGTATACGAAAGTCTGACGGCTGACTACCACCTGCCTTAAGGCTAAGGTGTATGGTAAAAAAGCTAAGTGCTACTAAAAATACTACTACCAGCACGCCTATGTTGCCCAGTAGCTTGGTGCTTGAGTTGGCAGTGCTTTTAGGACTTATGTATTGCAGATTTTGAAACAGAAAATAAATACCTAAAGCTACGCCGCATAGCAGAGCCTCAGCACCAAAAAAGCCTATACGACTACTATAATTATCGGGCTGCATATTGCCATCAAAATGGGTAGGCACGCTAACGGGTATTTTATCCCAAATAAGGAGCAGATATATAAGCGGCAACAGACTAAATGCCACCACAAACAATTTTTGATTAAGTATGCGCATAAGCCATTGAGTAATTTATAACATAAAGGTAGTACGCTATTTATAAATATTTTATAAATAATGGGTAGGGGGATTATAGTTTTTTAGTTCAAGAATACTGAAATAATAAAATGTACTTTCCGCCTTCTTCATACAGTTTAAATTTAAGCTTTGTAGGTTGCCTATTCGGATATTCATGAAAGCTATTTTCAATTATCCATGAATTTAATTCTCCATTTTTACTATCAAGTTCATTTGGACATTTTTTAGTATTTCTAAATTTTAGTTTTATTTGTTTTTCGCCTACTTGGAAAATGATATCTTGATTATCTCTTAAAGGAATAGCGTTATTTTCTTTTGAGTTAATTTTTAATCTATATTTTTTGTCTGCTTTTGCAGTCTTTGGTGAAACTGTTATAATAAGTTCTATCATTGCAAAGTTTTTATATAGTTATACATGTAATTAAATCAACCCTTGCATATGCAAAATTATAATTCAATCACAATATCTGCTGTGCCAGTATAATACCCCCCTTCCAAAATCCCACATATTGTTGTATTATTAAGTCATAATTTTCATTTA
>CAYWUY010000173.1:0-2823 GCA_964461535.1 uncultured Flavipsychrobacter sp. | reverse complement strand
TACCAGTATGCCGTAACTTACTATCGCTATAAAGTCAGCTAATGGGATTCAATTAATTAGCGATGTATATTGTAATTCAGGTGTTTGTGGGTTGAAGTATCTGTATGGAGAATAGACAAATGAAGGTGAGTTAGATAGCTGGAATGGGGAATCATTATGTATATGGAGCGAGGATGTATGATTCTTTACTGTTTCAAGCTTCTTTGTCCACAACGATGCAAGCGTCCTGCTTGGACAAATGAGAGATATTTCGGAAACTCGCCTTCTTCTATTGAAAAGGACAACGCCCTTAGAAAGATAAAAAGGTGGGAAAACAATAATAAACGATGAGAATTACGATAATATTTTTTGCTATTTTCTTCGGGTCAAAAACATTTGCTATCGTCGGCAAATGGGATTCTAACCAATTAGATTGGACTCCTTTAATGAAAGCAGCTTATAACAATGACATACCTAAAATACGCTACTTATTGATTGAGGGATATGATATTAATCAACAAAACGACAAAGGCTGGAGTGCATTGATCGTGGCCATAAAACATGGGAAATGCAATGCTGTCAAGTTCTTACTTCGCAATCACGCAAATCCTAATTTATGCGATACTTTGGGTTATTCACCCCTTCTTCATGCATGTGAAAGCAAGAAATCAAATATAGTAAGGTTATTGTGCGTAAACGGCGCTAATACTACTTATCAAATCAAAGGATGGAGTCCACTAATGAGTTCAACTGTCAATGGTAATATAAGGATGATGAAGATGTTAATTAAAAAAGGAGCGCCTGTAAATACTAGAAGATTAGTTGACAGTATGACTGCTTTAGGGCTGGCTTCGTATTACAGCTTTAATTCGTATAATTATAAAATAAAATATCAATTATTGAAAAAGTCCGGTGGTATATTGTAAGCAATCCCGATCCTAAAGGGAAACTAAACAACGAATATAAAATTATTGGCTTCTACAGTTATGGCGACAATACGTATATTATTTATTTATTTTACTATATTTATAGTGATACTTACGAAAATGCTCCTCTTTGGCCAAGATAGTATATATGTAAACCCTGACGAAGTGCGTTGTCTCAAACGTTTTGTTGGCCATGTGCCAAGGTCTTCTACACGGGCAGCAAAAATGACATATATTAAAATAGGCAAGAATAATATACAAAAAATAGCTATCGATCACAATTCAATAGATTACATTACTTATAGAGATTCTAATAGCGAGCCATGTTCTGATTTTAAAGTAAACGGGGTTCCCTACAGTATTCTCTATGAGGAAAGCAAAGGTCTATTTTCTAACCCTATTGGGTTTTATTTTTTTACGATGAATGATCGAGTTATATATTACAGCATCTCTACAACTTGTGGGAAATACATATTGTTAATTGGGAATGCCGAAGGAGCACAAGGTAAATTCTCGAGGGTGGATTACTATTTCTTCATACCATTCAACAATAATAATAAACACATTTACCTATTCACATCTGAAAAACACAAATACTCGTATTAGAATATTTATTATTATTTTTCCATGCATATCCCATCTGGCGCGAGAGTTCCGAAGGATCTCTCGTGTCTTACTAAATAAGCCGGTTTGTAACCGGCGGCACTACTGCCCCACCACCAAAATACAAAAACGCTCCAACGTTACTCGTTCGAGCGTTTCTCTTGGACCAGTGAAGTGTATGGAAAATAAGTATCCAGTCGACAATCATTGTTCGACTACTGCCTATAAGCTACGTTGTTAGCATTGTTACTGATAGCTTCTATTTGTACACGAGCTACTTCCGGAGACAGTTTCATAACCAATATGTTGCGATAAGTGCGAGATTTCGTCGGCTTGATCGAAGGTATATCTTCATAGCAGGATAGTCATGGTATAAAAGTTCGCAATGCTCAGATCAGTTCTGACAATCCTTTAAGGACGCGTATTTAGACAAATAATGTGATCCGCTGTTGGTAAGTACAAAATACAAGTTGACACCTAACCTAAAGCCAATGCAGGAGGTTGAATTGCTGGTGGTAACCGGCGCTCCATTTTTCATATCTACATCGATGGTGTAAGTTTGTTTGTAGAATGGCCCCATGTTGATGTCTATGCAGTTGGCTACTATACCAAACAGCAAGCCTGCCGAGTATTGCCGTTCGTCGTGGGTGATATTTTTTGTTTCGTAGTTTAGGTCGTAATGAAAATCCTGATTGCCGAAGCGGACGAAGGAGCTTAGGTAGGGCAGGTAGTCGCTGCCAATCAATTTCTTCATAGGCTTGGCTACGAGTGTTTTGCTGAGATCGATATAACGACGATAGTTGAGAAAGATACCCCTGCTTACGGAGAAGGCATTAGGGCCTGCAGAGTCTGCGTCTTTCACACCAAGGTAGTGTTTGTGTGTTACAACATCGTTGTAAACTAGGTCTATGCCAATCGAATTTACTTTGCCAAATCCATACTCTACACCGAATGTATAGTTCATTCCAGAGATTGGAAAGACTATTGTTGACCATGGCAGTACTTTACCTTTTATTGCCCAGGCGGTTGTCTGGAACTGCTTATCGGTATGTTGGGCTATAGCAGCGCAATGAATAAATGCTGATAGCAGGAGTAATAGCTTTAGCTTCATAAGGGGGAGTTAATATAGAAAAGGCAAATAGTGTGCCAAATAAGATGCGAAATGATGTAGGGTACATCTGTAAAAGCAATAACGCTCAGTAGTTGTCAACAGAGCGTTTTCAAGATGTATGGCAGCTCCCCTTCTGGCGCGAGAGTTCCAAAGGATCTCTCGTCTAACTAAATAAGCCGGTTTGTAACCGGCGATAATACCACC
>CAYWUY010000172.1:0-2856 GCA_964461535.1 uncultured Flavipsychrobacter sp. | reverse complement strand
TATCAATCACTTAGCTAGGTATAATCGGGTATATTATACCCTAAAAGGCCAAAAAATACCCACTTTAGTAATAAAATTCCCAATTTAGTAGTGCTCAATACCTATTTAATACCTAAACATTTTCTGTATATGACGCAATTTTTTAGCAGTATAGTGCTGCACCCAAGGCGCAGTTTTATATTCTTATTAAAAATTTAACGTATTAGTTGGGGTGGTATGATAAATTTTCGTACTTTTGCGCCCTGAAAATAGTAGGCCCTTCCTGGTAGCGTACACAGGAAGGGTTCTTTATAATAGCTAAATACATAATCGGTTGGCAATAAGTCGAACCGGTTGCCAGATAAAAATTTATGGAAATTCGTAACATCGCCATCATTGCGCACGTAGACCACGGTAAGACGACACTGGTGGACAAAATTTTGCACACAACCAACGTTTTTCGCGACAATCAGGAAACAGGTGAGTTGATAATGGACAACAACGACCTAGAGCGCGAACGTGGTATCACCATCTTCAGTAAAAACGCTTCAGTTACCTACAAAGGAGTAAAAATCAACGTTATCGATACTCCGGGCCACGCCGATTTCGGTGGCGAGGTTGAGCGCGTATTGAAAATGGCTGATGGTGTATTACTATTGGTAGATGCTTTTGAAGGCCCAATGCCTCAAACACGTTTCGTGTTGCAAAAAGCATTAAACCTAAACTTGCACCCTATCGTAGTTATCAATAAAGTAGATAAACCTAACTGCCGCCCTGACGAAGTGCACGATTCAGTTTTCGAATTATTCTTCCAGTTAGATGCTTCTGAAGAGCAGCTTAACTTCCCTACTTTATATGGTTCTTCTAAGCAAGGTTGGTTCAACAACTCTTTAACACCTACAGAAGATATCCATGTATTAATGGATACCATTCTTGAAAAAGTACCGGCTCCTACAGTGCTAGACGGTACACTACAATTACAAATCACCTCTCTAGATTATTCTTCTTTCCTAGGCCGTATAGCCGTAGGTAAGGTTACTAGAGGTAGCATAAAAGAAAACCAGCAAGTGTCTTTATGTCGCTTAGATGGTACAATAGTAAAAAGCCGCGTAAAAGAACTATACGTATTCGAAGGTATGGGTAAAAAACGCGTACAAGAAGTACAGTGTGGCGACCTTTGTGCCGTAGTAGGTATAGAAGGTTTCCAAATTGGCGAAACCATAGCTGATGCCGAAAACCCTGAAGCAGTTCCGGTAATAGCTATCGACGAGCCTACAATGAACATGCAGTTCAGCATCAACAACTCTCCTTTCTTTGGTAAAGAAGGTAAGTTCGTTACCAGTCGCCACATCCGCGACAGGCTAATGAAAGAGTTAGAGAAAAACCTGGCACTACGTGTACAAGAAACCGACGATGCCGATAAATTCTTAGTATATGGCCGTGGTATATTACACCTAAGCGTACTGGTAGAAACTATGCGTCGCGAGGGTTACGAGCTTACAGTAGGTCAGCCTCAGGTAATTACTAAAGAAATAGATGGTAAAAAATGCGAACCATACGAAGTATTGGTAGTAGATGTGCCATCTGAGTTCAGCGGTAAAGTAATTGACTTGGTTACGCAGCGCAAAGGCGAAATGCTAATCATGGAAACAAAAGGTGAAATGCAACACCTGGAGTTCGATATACCATCACGTGGTTTAATAGGTCTACGTTCTCAAATGCTTACTGCTACTACCGGCGAGGCTGTAATGGCACACCGCTTTAGCGAGTACAAGCCTTGGAAAGGTATGATACCTGGCCGTAACAATGGTGTATTAATATCTAAAGGTGGTGGTCCTGCTACTGCTTACTCTATTGATAAATTACAAGATAGAGGTGCTTTCTTCATAGATCCGGGACAAGAATTGTACTCTGGTCAAATAATAGGTGAGCACATCAAGCCGGGAGACCTTGTAGTAAACGTGGTAGAAGCTAAAAAACTTACCAACATGCGCGCCAGCGGTAGCGATGACTCAGTAAGAATAGTACCTAAAATACAAATGACACTTGAAGAGTGCATGGAGTACATTCAGCACGACGAGTGTATAGAGGTAACACCACAAAACATACGTCTTCGTAAAATAATGCTAGACGAAGAAGACCGTAAGAAATATGCTAAAATGCTTAAAGCAGAAGCATAATTAACCAATAGCAATCTCACACAAAATAAAAAGTGCCTCGACCAGTTTCGAGGCACTTTTGTTATATATATAATTGCTTTATGCTGAGCTAGCTAGAGCTTACATCGCCCTTAGCCACCTTAGCTAGGTTAAAGTAGCCCAGGTGCATGGCATCCTCCTCCACACTGGCATCGGTAGGCGTTAGCACTATAGCATACTTAGCTTTAGTAGCCGCAGGCAGTATGTCCTCTATAGCGTGTATGTCATCTACATCTACACCATATTTATCATCTATGTGCGATGCTGCCCCGGCAAAGCCCACATGCTTATAAAATGCCGATTCCTTAGCCAGTTGTATAGCCTTACCCTTATCTGGCGCAGCTATCACCAGCTTATAATGAAACTCGTCAAACTCGCCCGGCTTATAGCCCCCTAGGTTTATAAAGAATAAGCGCACAGTATTATCTGCCGGCGCAGCCGAGCGTTCCACTATACTTATAGCATAGCCGTTGGCATGTGTCACCTTGCGCCACGCATCTATATGCACTTTACCTTGTGGCCAAGAGGCTTCAATAGCAGGTGCCATTTCCGTTAGCGATGTGCCTACTTCAAAAAATATATCGTGTTGTTCTATTAGTCTGCCCGCCGGGCGGCAGCCTAGCAATACCATAAAAAGGTTCATTGGCTAAATCAGTTATAGATACAAAGTAAGGAAATG
>CAYWUY010000171.1:0-2883 GCA_964461535.1 uncultured Flavipsychrobacter sp. | reverse complement strand
AATCTATTGAAGAAGTTTACAATTGCATTAGAGATAATAAACAAAATTTGCCAGGATTTATATGGATAAATAAATAATATATAGCAGCCCCATATAATGGTTATAAGGGAGAGATATAGGTTCTCAGGCTATGAAATACAAATTATTATATCTCAGTAATAAGAATGGCAATAGATAAAGCAATAAAGAATAAAGTATTTGAGGATTGGCACAATGCATTTCCTCAATTGAGTATATACACTAAAAATAAACTATATAAGATTATTGGTTCTTGCGTTCTTGGAATTGAGTTAATAAGGTCTCCACATACTGAAAGTTACAGTCCATATTTTGTGTTGTATTCGTTATGGAAAAAGGATATAAATGAATGTCTTGATTATCCTATTTTTTTAATGGATTTTAAAAACAAAAAGGGACTTCAATATGATATACTGTATGAAAAACACAGTGCTATTTTTGATGATGTTGTGTACAGTATAAAAAGCCAAATACCATTACCATTTGAAGGAAATGTATATTTAAAAAAAATAACAACAGCAATTGAGGATAGTTCACAAATGCCACCATTGAGCGCTGCTCCAAATTCATATTTACAAGCCGCACTTCAAGAGGCAAAACTTAA
The DNA here is from genome assembly GCA_964461535.1 of uncultured Flavipsychrobacter sp. Taxonomy (GTDB): domain Bacteria; phylum Bacteroidota; class Bacteroidia; order Chitinophagales; family Chitinophagaceae; genus Flavipsychrobacter. The sequence continues at coordinate 2,261 of CAYWUY010000171.1, read as the reverse complement.
AACTGCTTTATTTGTAGGTGTTACAGAGGCAAAAGAAGTATTAGAGCAAATCAAAAAAAGAAATTGGGACACAAATCACTTTAAAGCCTGTGGTGTAGATGTTTTTAACTGGCTTCAAAGCTTGCAGACAACAATATCTAACAGAGATGAATTTTTAAAGCAGATAGAAGCCAACAAACAGGATAAAAAAATAGCTCAATTAAAAAGTTCAGAACTATCAGCATAATCTAAACCGTAGTAAGTATGAGTATTTTGCCTTTGGAGGTGATAGCATCAATAACTCATAAGGTTATTTATTTCACCACACACCTTGTAAATAGTATGTTTATTATAAAAACTAATACATATAATGTTTATTGGTGGGAATGATGATGATACCAGAAAATTGAGGAGTGTTTGTCTGCCTTTTCTCGGGCTGGTGCGGGTATTTACTTTTTTGTGCTGCCGCAAAAAAGTAACAAAAAAACGGCACCTCAAAAAACCGCCCCGCCCGCTAGGGCTCTGCTAGCCGCCGTTTTTGAGGGGGCTGGGCTTCTGCCCACCTTATGAGTTGTTGGTGCGAACACCAATAAGGGCGGAAAACCTTATTTGTACTTTTTATAGATATATGGGATGCCAACCTTAAAAAAGAATATTATTGCTGATATACTTATTACGAACCATGCTACTTTTATTACCATAACAGTAGCCTTATCAGTATAGATATATGTGAGTATGGCAAGGAGAATTACACCTCCTATTTCTAATATAAAAAGAAGTATCAGCCAAAAGTATAACCAAAATTTAAGCTTCATATTTTAAATATTAATTAAAACTCGATAAAAATAGAGCCGACCATATTATAATATATACAATACCCATGATGCTAAAAACAAACCTAGCTGAAGCTACAGAAATACTTTCGCCATATTTTTCTTTTAATATTTTGTATCTAGCAGGGCTAAGTATTTTCGATATGAGATAATAAATGGGTATACCAACCATTAACGGGCAACACAAAGCAAGAAAGCCATATTTCGATATAAAATCTCGGTATGGATGGTATTGGACAGCATAATAATTGAAGATTACTCCGCAACTAACAGCAATAGTCCAAGAGACTAGATGGCGTGAACGGGCTTCGGCATATTCCGGGGTACGCTTTTTAAAAGTATAGGCTCTTAGCAGAAGATAAGCATACCAATTTAATAAAAACATTTTAGGTCTAATTTGTAATATAAATATATAAAGTAAAATCTACTAAAGTCTTACTGTGTTTTGTCTATACGCGAAATGGATGGTTGTTAGTAATAGGGAAGCATTAGGGTAAAAATAGATTAGTGCTAATCCTCCTTTTCCCGGGCTGGTGCGGGTATTTACTTTTTTGTGCTGCCGCAAAAAAGTAACAAAAAAACGGCACCTCAAAAAACCGCCCCACCCACTAGGGCTCTGCTAGCCGCCGTTTTTGAGGGGGCTGGGCTTCTGTACGACTGATGAGGTGGTGGGGAGGGGATAAGGGAGGAGTGATTTAGTACTACTTTATACTTAGCCCCATTTCATTGATGGCCTGGTTTTTTTCGTGATCGATGGATATATTGGAAATGTGTTTTAATTTTTGAATTTCTACTTCTCCTTTTTCAACAGAATAAATAATAAAGTCATGAAACTTAGAGTCTATTCCATCAGACAATACTCTTCTTGAAGAATTTTCATCACAAAAAGTGGATATGAAATTCATTTCACTTTTCGCAATAGTCTTATAGAAGTGCATTCTATTTTTAATTATCCAATAAATGTTAGTTGTTCCAAGTGAAAATACAGGTTCAGTAAGAACAAATTCTTTCACAGCTTTTGGCAAATTTTTATTTGCGATGCTATCTTTTGTTATTTGTTCCTCTAAATTGTTTTGAATATTAAAATAGCATTCACTTTTATCAAGTAGAATATACAAGTCCAAATTTTCCTCAAAACGCAACTCAATAAAAGTTTTATCTTCTTGCCACTCTTTTTGTATGATGCATTTTCTATGAGTCCAATTTTTGACTAATAAAATTTCTGTAAATGCTACAATCTGAAGATTTACTAATAGCGGTTTTATTATATCGTTGCTTGTATTCATCGTTTATAGAAATGTATATGCGGCTTAAAAGTTCTTGAGTATAATAAAAGAGGGCTGAATGATGAATGTAATATTTTATTAGGTAATATGCATATAATAAAAGAAAAGGAGAATGGATTATTGGGAATAACGTAAAATTTCAAGCAAAATCTGGTCATTAATT
>CAYWUY010000170.1:0-2922 GCA_964461535.1 uncultured Flavipsychrobacter sp. | reverse complement strand
ATTCATCCCACAAAGATAATACCTAGGGTGGAATAGGATGCTTTAAGGAAAAAGTATATGGGAGAGGGTGATAACTCTAATAGGGCTGTATCAGTATTTCTGCCGGAATATGTAATTTTTCGGTAAGCTTTCTAATCATAGAAAGACTTAGTTTCCTTTTGCCGGAAAGTATTTCAGACTTTCTAGACCTAGTTCCAAGTATGGTGGACAGCTCACTTTCCGATAGATTCATTTGCTCCATTTTATACTTAATGGCTTCTATAGGTAGCGGCTTTGCAACCGGGTAATGTGTTTGTTCATACTCTTTAATAAGAATAGATAAAACTTACAGCTCATCAGCAAGTCTCGAGCCTGGTTTAAGGTCTTTCTGCATCAGTTCATAAGTTTGCAGTAAGGCCTCTTCATATTGTTGCTCATTTTTTATTGAGCTTTATCATAGCTTGTTGCAAAATTATTAATATTTCTTTTACCCCCCTAAACGACAGAATATCTGCACCTATTCATAACTCCCTATCAACTCCGAAGGTTTAGCTGTACCTTCACGCTGTTAATCTACTTACCTTCATTTATGATGTTATCAGCTAACAAAAACGATGGGCAGATTAGTAACAAGCAGTTGTTTTTGTTATTCTTTCCATTGCTGGCTATTATAGTTTTTTGGTTTAGCCATTGGCAAACCCAAGTTATTTATGGCGACGATTTAGGTATTTATCAATATTACCTTACCAAATCCGATGCATATATTATAGCCGAGTCTCAAAAATATAGGCCTATTAATACCTGGCTTATTAAGCTACTCATAGCTACATTGGGTAAGCATGTATCTCTGTACTATTACTTTAATGCAGCTATGCAGGCTATTTGTGCCCTATTATTTATTAAAATAGCCAATCTGTTTCTGAGAAATATATTTTTCTCCTTTTTGTTTGGGGTATTAGTAGCAGTATCTAGGTTTAACTTTTATAATCTTACACAGCTATATAATGGAGGTGCTATGGAGGTGCTGGCTCTTATATGGTTTTTAGCAGGGCTATACTATTGGCTAAAGGCCACCTATGCTACCTCTAATACACAACAGCAAAACTTAAAATATTATTTAGCAGCCATACTATTTGCCAATGCTAGCATTTATACCCATGAGCGATATATAGTATTTTTCCCTTTTCTACTGCTTGCACTATTTATTCCGGCCTTATCTCGTTTAAAGCTAGGGCATAGGCTACTTGTCGGTGTATTAATAGTAGCCTCGGTAGCTATCAATTATTTTATAAAGAAAGAGGTATACCACATAGCCTTCTTTATGGGCACTGGCAATACGCACATACAGTTCTCTTTTGCTACAGCCTTTGGCTATCTGTGCGATGCGCTGTTAGATCTTTTTCAGTTTAATGCCGGCCCCGAGTATTTGTCGGGCTACCCTTATATGTGGTTGAGCGGGCCATATAAACTACCCCCTATTATTGCCACTTCATTTATAGGCCTGGCAGTACTTATTTATGTGCAAGCCGCACGCAAGCAAAGCAGTCACTACACTGGTCCGCGCTATTCGGGTTTAATAATACTGTCGCTATTAGCTTTATTATTGCTCACATTGGCGCCTGCGGTCTCTACCATTAGGCTAGAGCAGCGTTGGCTACAGGCAGCTTTTGCTTTGCAGCTAGTTATATTAGCGGCCTGCTTGGGCTGGGTGTCTTACAATAAAATATTTTCCGGCACAGCCATGTGCCTATTTATTACCGTATTTCTCTACTCAGAGCGGCACTACCTAGACGATGGTGCACGCAATATATACATAAGCAACAGTGCGCATAAGGCTACTGTCTATAAACAAGCTGTAGACCGTGCCGTTATAAAACCAATGGCTAAAGAACTATTAATACTAGATACCACCAGCGATGCCAATAGCCAAAACGAGCTGATATGGGTGCTACAAGGCGGGCAATTTTTTGGGTTTTATGGTTTAGGCGAAAAAACAATCAAGCATATTGACCTAAATACCTATGAACATATAATGATAAAACCTCAAGAACTACCGGTAAGCACACAAATTATTGGTCAGCTAGGTGATAGTGTATATAATATTTATCCTTTATAAGATGTTGTGCTGTTCCTAAAAAATGCCCAAAAACTAAAATAAGAAGTGTTCTTATTTTAGAAAATCGTTAAAAACTAAAATAAGGAATGCTCTTATTTTAGAAATTGCCCAAAAACTAAAATAAGGAACGTATTGTATTTTAACATATTTATTTTTTCAAACCTTCGATTTATAGTGTAGAGTTTAATGTTTACAGTTATTATGTATAAAGTTATAAAAGGTGATATTACAAAAATTCAAGTAGATGCAATTGTAAATGCTGCCAATACATCTTTACTAGGTGGGGGTGGCGTTGATGGTGCTATACATAGAGCAGGTGGTGATGCTATATTAGAAGATTGTCGAAAAATAAGAAGTAAACAAGGGGGATGTAAAGTTGGCGAAGCAGTTATAACAACAGCAGGAAAACTTCCTGCTAAATTCGTAATACATACTGTTGGCCCTGTTTGGAATAATGGCAAAAACAATGAAGAAAGCTTGCTATCATCTGCATATTATAACAGTCTTCAGCTTGCTTTAGAAAATCAGGTCCAGACAATTGCTTTTCCCAACATCAGTACTGGTATTTACAAATTCCCAAAAGAAATTGCTGCTAAAATTGCTATTCAATCGGTTAGAGATTTCTTATCTACAACAGACAAAATGGAAATGGTAATTTTTGTTTGCCACGATGATGAAAATTATAGAATATACAATCAGCTTTTAAACCAATGAAGCGCTAATTAGGAACTTTATTGGGTACATCATTCAGTAAATAACAATAGCCGCCCCAACTAGAGGCGGCTATTGTTTAGTTAACAGTAAGAAACAGTAATTACAACTTTATC
>CAYWUY010000169.1:0-2925 GCA_964461535.1 uncultured Flavipsychrobacter sp. | reverse complement strand
GAATCAAATGATTATTCACCATCAACCTACCTTGTTTATCCTTACTAGCTATAATGGAATATGCTGGTCTTAGCATAGCTTCATCATAAGCAATATAATCATTTTTGTCTGATGAAATCATTGTACAAACTACTTTAACAGCCTTGGGAGGCATGGTAAAAAACATATTATCTCTTAACCACATACCATAGTTATCTACACTATTTTTAGTATTTGCATAAAACTCACCAATCACCGCATTAGCAGAGTTATATACTAAGATTTGCATACTAGGACTTCTAAAGTCCTGCCTTCCTACTTTCACCCATACGCTAGCTTCATACAGCTTATATGTATCTGAAGGAATTATACTAATTTCAAATACTTTATGGCCTATTTTAGAATTGTTTTCTTGCCCACACATACCAAAAAATGCGGCAGTATCATTTCTATCTTCAAAATGATTAATAGCATAAGTGCCCTCGTTTTTATAACAAGAGTCGGCTCCCTTAGCTAAACCAGCATATTCATTTTTTATGCTATCGCTATTTAATAATAGTTTTTTAGGATCTAAAGAATATACGTAGGCATACAAAAAATGACCTATACTATCCGCTTTCGATAGAATATATAATTGATCTGGATTTAACTCTACTTTATCCATATAAAGCAGTAATATAGGTTTATCAGACTTCAGCTTTCGAAGCACTGGTTTATCTGCATATGGACCGGCCTCAATTTTTACCTGCTCAAAGGCTTGCCCCCAAGAGCTTCTAGACATGCATGCATCAAATACAGGCAATCCTGTTTGCATGCTTAGTGTTGTGGCTAACAACATAGTACCAGCAAAATGATCACTATGGCATACCCACAATTTTTCAGAGCCAACATGAAAAAATGGTATTGCAATAGCGGACTGAAACTCGGCTGGAGCGTGACCAATAGACTTCAAGTATTTATTCCAGTTGTATGTATCTTCTTTCACAAACTCCACATAATGTTGCTTGTTCATCTCAGCGAACTGGTGAACCCTATCTACAAAACCATATGCCTCATAACTCCACACACATACTGCTGATATTAGTATTGAAAATGCTAACATCTTTCTGCCTTTTTCAAATAATAACTTATAGCGCGAATAGATAAATACAACTACATAAATAGAAAGTAAATAGTAAAAAATCCATCCAAACCTACCCAATGATCTAAACTGCTTAAATGGAGTAAAAATATCCAACAGCCATTCCATACTAAGCTTAAATGGCAAACCCATACTTAGCACTAATGCACCTATACCCAACAGTAAGAACAGTCTTATTTCCTCTTGATATTTATCTTGTGCAACCCAAATATTCTTATATTTTTTTCTCAGAAGAGCTGTAATGAGCATACATACTACAACCGTAGAAACAATACCTATATAACATGTGCCTTCATCAGCAAAACCCAGCTTTTCGTAAAAAGGAAATGGCTTAAACAATAGCCAGAATGCTGAATACCCAGAAGTAAATATATTTTTGAACTCTACACAATACTCAAATATCCCATGTGGTGTTATTGGCCTATCTGTAACTTTATCTGTAAAAAACAATACCGCTTTAAAAATACCAAAACTAAACACTACCCCAAGCCAATAAATAAGTAAATGTTTTGCTTTAAATAGAGGCTTATTTTTTTTAACTAGCCAATACATAATACTATAAAATGCAGTCCACACTAATAAAGTTGCGGCAAAGTAAGGATGTATAAACTCAAACAATATACTTACAGGAAACAACAGAAGAAGGTACTTCAACTTTCCATATCTGTCATACAATATTGTATAGTAAATAAGAATGGGTATTAAACAGCTGTAGGACAATGCAAAATGAGAATGGAGTCTGTGTATTTGAGGAGATAAGTATATGATCAATATAGAGAAAATAGCAGCTACTAAACCTTCAACATCATACAACTTTAGTATTTTATATATAAATACCATTGCAAGAAAATAAGACAACTGAATGGCGTACCACATAACAGCAAGCCCTTGCTCTAATGTTAATCTATGCTTTAAATAGCTTAGAGGAACAGACAGTAAAGATTGTCCATCAGTATAAATAATCTGCTCCCCAAATGGGTAGTTCATCCCATCGAAGTGAAAGCCACGTCCATAAATTAATTGATAAATAAATGTATACGTATTTTTACCTCCATCTCCTCCCATTTCTGGTAGCGAATGCCAAGGATCTGTAAACATGCAAGAAAAGAGATAGGCTGTTGCTAAAAAAAAGATTAGGTAAACCAATCTGTCTAACAATTTTTTACTCATAGGGTTTATTTATTTGAAATATAACTTAAGAAAGTTCATACCCTCTGAGAAAAGAATGCTATAGTTCATCCGCCTAAACTTAACATGCTCCCTCAGTCTTACAGGATATGTTTTAATAACATATTTTTTGCTATTGTAGCTGTTATATATAAACTCTAAATCAAACAAATATCTATTAATACTAGTGTTTAAAAACATGGGCTTTACACTAGTTTTAAAGCCTTTTAATCCACATTGTGTATCGGTTGTCGGTATACGTAATAGCACCCTAATCATTCGCTGAAGCAACTTAGATATTTGCCTACGAATGAATGGCACATGATTATAGTAATTTTCATCTTTTATACCCACAGCCACATCACACAGTCCTTGACTTAAAGCATATATTATATTTAACATACTATCTAGCTCATACGGGAAGTCAATATCTGTATATACAATAATATTTCCATTTGCCACTTCTACACCTTTCCTTATAGCATATCCTTTACCCATATTAGGTGTATACTCAATAATATTTGCAGTTGGAATGTTTGATTGGATATAAGAAATACTTGGGGCATACTGAATAGCATTAATTCCATCTAATACTATTATCAACTCTATTTCGCTTCCTACCCTGTTTACTAACTCAC
>CAYWUY010000168.1:0-2925 GCA_964461535.1 uncultured Flavipsychrobacter sp. | reverse complement strand
GAATCAAATGATTATTCACCATCAACCTACCTTGTTTATCCTTACTAGCTATAATTGAATATGCCGGTCTTAGCATAGCTTCATCTATAGCAATATAATCTTTTTTATCGGACGATTTTACAGTACAAACAACTTTAACTGCTTTAGGAGGCATTGCAAAAAACAAATTATTCCTGAGCCACATACCATGGTTATCCACACTTTTTTTCGTGTTCGCATTATACTCTCCAATAGAAGTACCAGAAGAGTCATAAACAAGAATTTGCATACTTGGGCTCCTATAGTCTTCCCTTCCTACTTTCACCCATATGCTAGCTTCAAATAACTTATATGTATCAGAAGGTTTTACGCTCATTTCAAGTACTTTATGATCTTGCTTAAGATTATATGCTTGACCATTTATACCAAAAAATGCAGCTGTATCATTTCTATCTTCAAAATGATTAATAGCATAAGTGCCATCGTTTATATAACAAGAGTCGGTGCCCTTAACTAAACCAGCGTATTCATTTTCTATGCTATCCTTATTTAATAATAATTTTTTAGGGTCTAAAGAATATACGTAGGCATACAAAAAATGACCTATGCTATCTGCTTTCGATAGAATATATAATTGATCTGGGTTTAACTCTACTTTATCCATGTAAAGCAGTAATATTGGTTTATCAGATGTCAGCTTTCGTAGCACAGGTTTATCTGCATATGGACCGCCCTCAATCTTTACCTGCTCAAATGCTTGTCCCCAAGAGCTCCTAGACATACTTGCATCTAATACAGGTAGCCCTGTTTGAATACCTAAAGTAGTTGCTAAGAGCAATGACCCTGCAAAATGATAACTATGGGATACCCATAATTTTTCAGAACCTTCGTGAAAAAACGGTATGACAATAGCCGACTGAAATTCTGTTGGTGCATGTCCTATTGACTTCAAGTATTTATTCCAGTTGTATGTATCTTCTTTCACAAACTCTATATAGTGCTCTTTATCTTTTTGAGCAAATTCATGCACTCTATTTGCAAAACCATATGCCTCAATACTCCATATACAAATAGCAGCTAACATTATCGTAATCGCTAAGGGAATTTTACCTTTTTGCAAAAGCAGCTTATAACGAGAGTAAATAAATACAACTACATAAATAGAGAGTAAATAATAAAAAATCCACCCAAACCTGCCTAATGATCTAAATTGCTTAAATGGAGTGAAAATATCCAACAGCCATTCCATACTAAGCTTAAATGGCAAACCCATACTTAGCACTAATGCACCTATACCCAACAGTAAGAACAGTCTTATTTCCTCTTGATATTTATCTTGTGCAACCCAAATATTCTTATATTTTTTTCTCAGAAGAGCTGTAATGAGCATACATACTACAACCGTAGAAACAATACCTATATAACATGTGCCTTCATCAGCAAAACCCAGCTTTTCGTAAAACGGGAATGGCCTGAATAATAACCAAAAGGGCGAATACCCGGATGTAAATATATTTTTAGCCCCTACACAATATTCAAATATACCATGTGGGGTAATTGGTCTATCTTTCACACTATCGGTAAAAAACAATACTACTTTAAATAGCCCAAAACTAACCACTACACCAAGCCAGTAATAAAGTAAATGTTTAGCTTTTTTAGCCAACTGAGCCTTATTAATTAACCAAAAAACTATACTGTAAAACGCACTCCAAACTAGCAATGTAGCGGCAAAATAAGGATGTATAAACTCAAACATTATACAAACAGGAAATAAGAGTAAAAGATATTTTATTCGCCCATACCTGTTATATAATATGGTATAATAAATGAGAATAGGAATAAAACAACTGTAAGACAAAGCAAAATGAGAATGAAGTCTGTGTATTTGAGGAGATAAGTATATGATCAATATAGAGAAAACAGCAGCTACTAAAACTTCAACATCATACAACTTCAGTATTTTATATATAAATACCATTGCAAGAAAATAAGACAACTGAATGGCATACCACATAACAGCCAGTCCTTGTTCTAGTGTTAATCTATTTTTCAAATAGCTTAACGGCACAGATAGTAAAGATTGCCCATCAGTATAAATAATCTGCTCCCCAAATGGGTAGTTCATTCCTTCAAAATGAAACCCACGACCAAACATTAATTGATAGAGAAATGTATAGGTGTTCTTTCCACCATCGCCCCCCATCTCAGGTAGTGAGTGCATAGGGTCAATAAATAAATACGAAAAAAGACAGGCTGTTGCTATAAAAAAAATAATATATACCAATCCATCTACCCACTTTTTATTCATAGGGCTTATCTATTTGAAATATAACTTAAGAAAGTTCATACCCTCTGAAAAAAGAATACTATAGTTCATCCTCCTAAACTTAACGTGCTCTCTCAGTCTTACAGGATATGTTTTAATAATATATTGCTTACTACTATAGCAACTGTATATAAACTCTAAATCAAACAAATATCTATTAATTGAGGTGCTTAAAAACAGTGGCTTTACACTCGATTTAAATCCCTTCAGTCCACATTGAGTATCGGTAGTTGGTATTCGTAGCAAAACCTTTATCATACCCTGTAGTAGTTTAGATATTTGCCTACGCACCATAGGTACATGTTTATAATAGTTTTCATCTTTTATACCTACAGCCACATCACATTGCTGTTGTTTTAAACTATCTATTATCTGCAACATACTTTCAACAGAATACGGAAAATCGATATCAGTGTAGATAAAGATATCACCACTAGCAGTTTCTACACCTTTTCTAATGGCATACCCCTTTCCCATATTTGTTGTATAATCTATAAGAATAGCATTAGGAAGTTTAGATTGAATATATCTTATAGATGTTAAAAATTTAGCAGTATCAACACCATCTAATACTATTATCAACTCTATTTCGCTTCCTACCCTGTTTACTAACTCAC
>CAYWUY010000167.1:0-2940 GCA_964461535.1 uncultured Flavipsychrobacter sp. | reverse complement strand
AGTACATTTGTGGGTTAGTATAGCTCTTTCACATAAGCCCTCAAGCACCCGGAAAACTAACCTAAAACTTCGCTTTTAGGTATATATACCCTAAAAAAGCCCTTTTTTTACTACTTCATTCGTTATCAATTAGTTAGTGGGAATATTTAGGTATAAATATACCTTTTGACCCCCTTTTTAGGGTATAATATACCTAAAAAGGGTATTAAATACCCGGTTTTGGGTATATTTTCAGTACGCTAAGTCAGCCATTTATTAAGCAGGTTTCACCACGCTATTTTGTCCTTGGTCTATATTTTTCTTAGGTCTGCACTAAATAAAAAAGCAACCTAAAAAGGTTGCTTGAAGTGTCGTTGTTTATATAAGTATTACATGCCGCGATAGCGTCCTCTATCATGGTGCACCCTTGGGCCAAATCTATGTTTGCCCCTGTAGCGCTCATCTATAGTAGTTTTGCGGCGCAGGCCGTAATGTTTTTTAGTTTTATATTCTGGAATATTGTAAGCACGATACGGGGTTGCTATGCCGCTTGGGCGGCAGCTTCCCATCATCAAAATACCGGTAACAACAGCTACAAGTAATAATAATTGTTTCATCAGGCACTAAGTTATAAAAAAATATTATGGTTGCAAGCCATATTGTTAAATATATCTCTTTTGCAAAAATAAACCATTCGTTAGCGCTTAGCTGCATAATTTTGTACCCTATGACTACTGCTGCTGTTCTTCAAGACTTACTAAGCCGTCAAATACTTATTATAGATGGTGCTATGGGCACCATGGTGCAACGCTACAAGTTGGCAGAGGCCGACTATAGAGGCGATAGATTTAAAGATTGGCACTGCGATGTTAAAGGCAATAACGACCTCCTTTGCCTTACTCAACCCGGCATTATCAAAGATATTCATACCGCATATCTTGAGGCTGGTGCTAATATTTTAGAGACCAATACCTTCAATGCACAGGCCGTTTCCATGGCCGACTATGATATGCAAAGCCTGGCATACGAAATAAATGTTGCCGCTGCACATATAGCCAAGCAAGCCGTGGCCGATTATGTAGCCAAGCATCCCGAAAGGGCAGGGCATTGTTTTGTGGCAGGTGCTATAGGCCCCATGAACAAAACACTGTCTCTTTCTCCCGATGTTAATAATCCGGGCTACAGAGCCATTACCTTCGACGAAGTAGCCGATGCTTACTACGAGCAGGTTTCAGGCCTGGTAGCCGGTGGGGTAGATATTTTACTAATAGAAACCATATTCGATACCCTAAATGCTAAGGCGGCTATATACGCTATTAAAAAGTACGGCCAAGACCACAATGGTAATGTACCACCCGTTATGATATCCGGTACCATTACCGATGCCTCCGGTCGCACCCTTAGCGGACAAACGTTGGAAGCATTTTATATCTCAGTTATGCATGCCAATCCTATTAGTATTGGGCTAAACTGTGCATTAGGTGCCGTGCAAATGCGCCCGCATATTGAGGAGTTGTCAGATATAGCAGCATGCCACGTAACGGCATACCCCAACGCTGGCCTACCCAATGCTATGGGCGAATATGATGAAACGCCTGAACAAATGGCTAAAACTGTTGGTGAATTTGCTGCCCAGGGTTGGCTGAATATGGTAGGCGGTTGCTGCGGTACCACGCCCGACCATATAGCTGCTATAGCCAAAGAGGTGGCTCAATATGCCCCACGGGTATTACCACAACTGGCCAACAGTTTGTAAAACACTATACACATCAATATACTATCTTTGCCGCCTATGTCTACCTTACAGGAACAAATACAGATCTACGAAAACGAGATCAATGCATGCTCTCCTGCTAGTGCTGCCGAGCTTGAAGATTACCGCATACGCTTTCTGGGCGCTAAGGGTATCGTTAAGCAATTGTTTGGCGAAATGAAAAATGTGCCGGCCGAGCAGCGTAAAGAAGCAGGACAACAACTAAACGCTTTTAAGCAACTGGCAGAAGCTAGATTGGAAATGTTTAAGCATTTGCAAGACGGCCCTGCTAGCAAAGGCCCTAAAATAGATTTTACACTACCGGGCACTAATATGCCTACCGGTACTCGCCATCCTATACGCATGGTAGAGAACCGCATGATAGCCATATTTGAAAAACTAGGCTTTAATGTGGCCACCGGTCCTGAAATAGAAGACGACTGGCACAACTTTACTTCTCTAAACATGCCCGAGCACCACACTGCTCGCGATATGCAGGATACCTTCTACGTATCTAGCAATCCGGCTTGGGTGTTGCGTACGCATACTTCATCCATACAGGCACGTATTATGGAAACACAAGAAGTGCCTATAAGAGTTATCTGTCCGGGTAGGGTATACCGCAACGAAACCATCTCGGCTCGTGCACACTGTTTCTTCCATCAGTTCGAGGGGCTGTATATAGACAAGAATGTTTCCTTTGCCGACTTAAAGCAAACACTCTATTACTTTGTAACAGAAATGTTTGGCGAAAATACCAAAGTGCGTTTCCGTCCGTCATATTTCCCATTTACCGAGCCTAGTGCCGAAATGGATATTTCTTGTACCGTATGTGGTGGTAGTGGTTGCAGCCTATGTAAGCACTCCGGCTGGGTAGAAATTATGGGTTGCGGTATGGTACATCCTAACATGCTCCGCAACTTCAATATCGATCCTGAAGTATATACGGGCTTTGCATTTGGTATGGGCGTAGAGCGTATCACGCAGATAAAATATCAGGTTAACGATCTTAGGCTATATTCTCAAAACGATGTACGCTTCTTGCGACAGTTTCAGGGTGGTTAGCTTTATTTATATTCATTGCAATTCTGTAAGGGTAGTACCGTAGGGTGCTACCCTTACTTTTTATTTGCATTTACAATCATTAACAATCTTCTACCCCATATAGCTAATACTACTAATTGTTAGTATGTATAACATACAGTCTA
>CAYWUY010000166.1:0-2948 GCA_964461535.1 uncultured Flavipsychrobacter sp. | reverse complement strand
CGTGTAATGGATGCTGCATTAAAAGATGCTATGAGAGGAAAGAAAATAGTATAGTCTATGTGATTATTATAGCTAGGGTTGCAATTAACACTGCAACCCTATTTTATTATATAAACATTTTGATACTAGTTTCCTGAAAACATATTTAAGAGATGTAGTATTATAATGTCTATATTTTTATACTTTTAAGCATTAACTCTATAGTATGGTATTCAGCAGTATTTATTTTCTGTTCTACTTTTTTCCACTGTTTTTTATCGTTTACTACCTACTACCCAAAGTCTTTAAGAATAAATTCATACTTGCAGCTAGTGTACTATTTTATGCATGGGGTGCTCCTAAGTTTATTTTTGTTCTACTAGGTACTACGGTTATAGATTTCTTCGTAGTAAAATGGATGCATAACCAACAACAAAAAAGCAGAAAAACGCTACTACTATGTGTGTCCCTTATGCTCAACCTTGGACTACTTTTTTATTTCAAATACAGCAACTTCTTCATTGAGAATATTAACGTCGTTCTAAATCAACTAGGTCTACATACTGTTAAATGGGCTGAAATAGTATTACCTATTGGTATATCTTTTTACACTTTCGAAACCATAACCTATGTAGTAGATGTGTATAGAGGCGTGCATAAACCATTGAAAAACTTCTGGGACTATCAGCTATACATCATACTATTTCCAAAGCTAATTGCTGGGCCCATTATCCGCTTCCACGATATAGCAGACCAGATATACAACCACACAGAAAATGAAACTATTGACAATAAACTAAAAGGCTTTTACAGATTTTTTATAGGGCTAGGAAAAAAGGTACTTATAGCCAATGTAATGGGTGCAGCTGTAGAAAAAATATTTGCCATACCATCTGGCGAACTAAGCACCTCTTATGCATGGCTAGGTGCACTAAGCTATACATTCCAAATCTATTTCGACTTTTCAGGATACTCAGATATGGCTATAGGACTAGGATTAATGATGGGATTTAAATTCCCTGAAAATTTCAATAACCCATACACTGCAACATCAATAACTGACTTCTGGCGAAAATGGCATATTACTCTGGGCTCTTGGATGAGAAACTACCTTTATATTCCTCTAGGTGGCAATAAAGTATCCTCTCAATACAGAGTATATCTTAATCTTTGGATTGTGTTTTTAGCTTCTGGTCTATGGCACGGTGCAGCTTGGGGCTTTATTATATGGGGTGCTTACCACGGCTTTTTTCTAATAATAGAAAGAATATTTCTAAATAAATGGCTTACTAAACTAGGGAGATTCAGCTTCATATACACATTCCCCGTTGTAGTAATTGGCTGGGTTTTCTTCAAAATAGAACAGCTACAACCGTCAATAGCATATATAAAAACCATGTTTTCAAATGCTCAGTCTGACTTGTCAAAATATTGGCAACCTGATAAACAATACTTATATACGCTATGCCTGGCATTTCTTTTTTCCTTTTTTACCATTACCCATTGGGGTAGAAAAATACAAGACATTGTTTACTATAAACACTTTGGCATTAAGCTACACTTTGCCATGATGTTTAGTTGCATAGTACTACTACTACTTGTTGCCGGGAAAATAACAGTATCTACTTTCAATCCATTTATCTATTTCAGATTCTAGAAACATGGAACAAAAAATCAAAAACAGTCTTCTACTTTTTGCATTTGCAATACTACTATTACCCCTAGCAGTACAAAAATTTCATTTTGTAAAAAGCGAAGAATTGAAAGGAGGCTTTAAACCTGCTGATAACGTAAAGTTTTCAAAAGCTGGTTGGTTTTCTGGCGAGTATCAGAAACAAAAAGAAAAATACTGGAATGATGGTATAGGATTACGGCCAGACATGGTAAGATTTATAGATCAAATAGACTATTCACTTTTTGATATCTGCCATGCTGCATGGACAATTAAAGGGAAAGAAGGCTATTTATTCCAATATCCTTATGTTGATGCATATTACGGTAACGACTTTGTAGGCTACGAAACAATAAGAAGAAAGTGCCTTATGATGAAGGCATTACAAGATACTTTTAGCAAACTAAATAAAAGCTTTATTGTAGCATACTTGCCTAGTAAGGCTGCTTCTTACCCAGAATATTTTCCAGATGATAGAATTACAACTACAAAAACAACCAACTATGCTGCTTATAAATCTATCTGCGATTCTTTAGAAATCAACCAAATAGATTTAAACAAATGGTTTGTTGCTATGAAACAAACTTCATCTCACCCTATATACACCAAACAAGGTATTCACTGGACATTATATGGTGCAATCATAGGTGGCGACAGCTTAATTAAGTACATAGAAAAACTAAGACACATTACAGTTAATCATCCCAAATGGACTGAATACGAGCATGCCAAAAGCTTAAGAAACGGAGATGATGACGTTGCTCAAGAGCTAAATCTCATATTCCCTGTAGCTACAGAATGGGTAGACTACCCTAAAATAATTGATACAAAGGATAGCAGTAAAAAAATAAACGCCATATACATTGGAGACAGCTATGCACACAAAATGATAGAATTTGGCATAGTATATAAAATGAATACACAATGCGAATTCTGGAGCTATTTTGATGAAATGCACGATATCAACGGGCATAAATTTGCTATGATGAGAGATTATGACTGGATAGATGCCATTAATAGAGCTGACTGTATAGTACTGTCCTACACCTTATTCAACTTCCGAGACCTAGGAAATGGATTTATTGAAAAAGCCTACCAACACTATTTCCCAAATAGAGATATAAAGTAACTAAGTTGGTTGCTGCATAACTAAGCTTGCAATACTGCACGTATCATTCTATCATTACCATGCATATCTTTTCTAAGCTCTACTGCATAACCGTATGATGAAAATAGTTTTTTCGTAGCCTCTCCTAAGCTAGATTCTATTTCGCAATAAATTACCCCTTTAGTATAC
>CAYWUY010000165.1:0-2948 GCA_964461535.1 uncultured Flavipsychrobacter sp. | reverse complement strand
CAAAAACTAGTGCTAGGCTAAATAAGATTACTGACAAAGTAAAAAATGTTCCATCTGTTGAACAGCAGTTTTTAGACATAGCTAGAAAACAAGCTATTAAGCAAGAGTTATATATATTCTTACTTAAAAAGAGAGAAGATATTGCTATTGAAAAGGCATCAACAGTTGCTGATGCTTTTATTATAGATCCTGCAATGGCAGATGCATACCCAATAAAGCCTAACCACTCAAGAATATTAACAACGTCTCTAATTTTTGGGTTGGCATTGCCTTTTAGTGTAGTATTAATCAGAAGAGCTTTGAACGTTAAAATTATTAGTAAAAGCGATATAGCTAAACTGTCTTCTGTACCTGTTATTGGTGAGATTGGCAATAATCCCGGGGGTGAGAGTGTTGCAGTTGAAAAGAATAGCCGTTCATTAATTTCTGAACAGTTTAGAGCACTAAGAACAAATCTTCAGTATTTGCTGCCGAATAAAGATACCAAGACATTACTTATTACGTCAAGTATGAGTAATGAGGGTAAATCTTTTATATCAGTAAATCTAGCAATTACCTATGCTTTATCTGGTAAAAAGGTTGTTCTTATGGAGTTCGATCTTCGTAAGCCTAGGGTATCAAGAATGCTAGGCTTAGATAATAGTAATGGATTCTCTAATTACGTAATTGGTAAAACCTCTTATGAGGATATAGTTGTTCCATCTGGTTTTGAAGAAAATCTATATATAATTCCATCCGGGCCTATTCCACCTAATCCTGCTGAGTTAATTTTGCTACAAGAAACTTCAGATTTATTTGAAAGACTAAGAAGAGATTTTGATTATATCTTCATTGATACATCACCTATTGGTCTTGTAACAGACGCTCAGTTGCTTTACAAGTTTACTGACATTACCCTGTATATTCTTAGACAAGGACATACCAATAAACAACAGCTAAACATAGCAAATGATTTATATGAAAATGGCAAAATGCCAAAAATAGGTTTTATAATAAATGACGTATTAGCTAGTAGAGGATTTACATATGGCTATGGTTACGAAGAAAACTATGGTTACGGTAGTGGTTATGGCTATGGCTACGGTTATGGCTATGGGTATGGTTTAGGTTATGGCTCTTATGGTGGCGGCTACTATATAGAAGAAAAGAAAGGTGTTTTTAAATTGTTTAATAAAAAAAGACGTAAGTAACTCTACTAAGGATAATAGATAAATATGAGTAATCATAGTAACATAGAGCAAAGTTGGGATTATGAAATAAATCCTAAACGTAGCTTGTTTAAGTTTGAATTCAGAGAAATTTGGAGGTTTAGAGACTTAATGATGATGTTCGTTAAAAGGGATATTGTCACTGTCTATAAACAAACAATATTGGGGCCTTTGTGGTTTATAATTCAGCCAATATTAACAGCATTGACTTTCGCATTCATATTCGGGGGAATAGCTAAAATTTCTGTAGGTGATGATATGCCAAAGATATTATTCTACCTATCAAGTTTGCCACTATGGAATTATTTTTCAGAGACTTTAAATATAACATCTAGAACTTTTGTTGAGAATGCATCAGTGTTTGGTAAAGTTTATTTCCCGAGAATTATACTACCATTAGCTAGGGTAATATCCGGGTTGATAAAGTTTATAATTCAGTTAGCTATTTTCTTAATAGTATGGTTATATTATATGGTAACAAAAAGTAGTATACATCCTAATTTTACTATTATTTTTGTTCCTATTTATATTCTTATCGTTGCATTAATTAGTTTAGGCTTTGGTATTATAATTACATCACTTACTACCAAATATAGAGATTTAGCCTTTCTAGTAACTTTTGGTGTTCAGTTAATGATGTACGCAACACCTATAATTTTTCCACTTAGCGAGGTTACTGGGCAAAAAAGATTTTACATGCTTTTAAATCCACTTACATCGATATTCGAAGCATTTAAATACGCCTTTTTAGGTAGAGGTGTAATTGACACTTTTGGTTTGATATATAGTGGTGTTTTCACGATTGTAATACTTGTACTAGGTGTTGTTATTTTTAATAGTGTTGAAAAGAAATTTATAGATACGGTATAAGGAAATGGCAAATACAGTTATTAAAGTAGAAGGGTTATCCAAACAATATAGACTAGGCCAAATAGGTACTGGTACCATAAGCCATGACTTAAATAGATGGATAGCTAAGATTTCTGGTAAGGAAGACCCTTATTCTAAAATAGGTACAGTAAATAAAAGATCTGAGAGGTCTACAGAGGCTTATACATGGGCACTTAGAGATATTAATTTTTCAGTCAATAAAGGAGATGTTTTAGGTGTTATAGGTACAAATGGGGCTGGAAAGTCAACCTTGCTTAAATTACTTTCTAGAGTAACAAGCCCTACTACAGGCTCAATTAAAGTAAAAGGACGTATTGCATCATTATTAGAGGTAGGTACTGGTTTCCATCCCGAAATGACAGGAAAGGAAAATATTTACATGAATGGTGCCATCTTGGGTATGTCAAAGTCTGAAATTACCAAGAAATTTGATGAAATAGTTGATTTTGCGGGTATTGCTAGATATGCAGATACTCCTGTAAAACGCTATTCATCAGGTATGTATGCTCGATTGGCTTTTGCAGTTGCAGCATATTTAGAATCTGAAATTTTGATATTAGATGAGGTATTAGCAGTAGGTGATGCAGAATTTCAGAAGAAGTGTTTGGGGAAAATGAGCGATGTTGCACAAAATGAAGGGAGAACAGTATTATTTGTAAGTCATAATATATTTTCAGTTTCAGCTATTTGTAATACTGGTTTATTATTGGTTGATGGTACTGTTGACTACAATGGTGGGATTAAAGAAACTATTGACAGGTATTTTTCTTCACACTCTACGGCAGGTGAAATTGTTATTGCACTAAATAAGCAAATAAAGTGGAATGGTATAAGTAATAAGAAAGACTT
>CAYWUY010000164.1:0-2967 GCA_964461535.1 uncultured Flavipsychrobacter sp. | reverse complement strand
CATTTACCAGATTAGCGAAGTGGAATGAAAGAGTAGAACAATCCGGGTTTAAATCGGATCAAGTCCACAAGTTGTGGATTAGGGAATAAAATTAAAATATTCGTGTTTAAAAAATTTAGTTAGATATGCCACCCTTTAAACACGAACTACATACACTGATCGAAAATACAACTTATAACTAGTGGCTAAAAAGAATACTAAGAAATGAATGTAAATAAAACCAGGTATAACTATTTATAAATTCGCATCTTATACCCAATACTTTGTACAAAACCACGGTGTGCTGCAATAGCTATTATTAAGTATTATTAATTACATCTAGAAGTATATCTGCTTGAACATTCATATTCAGCTCATTCAGATATAGATTTTCAAGATGCTGTTTGTTATTAAATCTATTATCTGAAATAATATCCATTACACCTTTTGCAATACTCTCTTTATTTATTGTTTCTAATACTAGACCAGCCCCTTTATCTTGTAACCAATATTTTATATATTCTTGATTACTTCCTAAAATCCATAGCCTTCCGGCAATATAATCGCTTAATTTATTAGGAGCAGGATCATTAGCTTCTCCATTGCTACCCGGGTTATAAAAGACAAAACCAATGTCACCATTATTTACTAAATCATAAGCATCTTCCCTGCTTAATCTCCCCAATAAGTGTACACGATCTTTTAAAAGTCTATTCTCGCTTACTTTTAAAAGTAACGACTTATAGTATACTTCATCAGCAGGGCCAGCAATACTCAAGGAAATATTCTCTGGCAAAAGAAACATAGCATCTACAATCTCTTCAATATATTGCGCTTTAGAAATCATACCAGTATATATAAGACTATATGTTTTCTTTCCATTGAATGAAAAATCATTAACTATATGATTGTCACCTATTAGTTGGCGACAATTATAAATGACCCTACCTTGCACATTGCCGCCCACTCTCTTTTCAATCTTTTTTAAACGACTTATTGAAGGTGCTAAGAAAAAATTTAATTTATTTACCCATGCAGGGAAACGCAAAGCCCTATAATAATCAAATGAATATTTTACCCTATCTGGTTTGGCAATGATTTCAAATCCCCAGTAACCTTTTTTTACATCAGATAAACCAATTGTAGCTTGTAATGATAATATATCACATGCAATAACACAATCGGGCTTTTCTACTTTTACATATTTTGAAATTTGGGCATTTAACATTCTAAAAGTCAACAGTCTTCTAAAGCCCGCCTGTTTAGGAACAGTTGAATAGGTCAATTGACTATCATAATCTCCTACCTCTGGTTTTTTACCTTGGTATTCAGCATAAATAATATCAACCTTATGACCAATTGACTTTAAAACTTGAATCATATTTAATGCCGGAGGCAACAACCATGGTTCCTGACCAAATGCAAAACACAAAACCATTTTTAGTCTTTTAAACTTTTCAAATACGACACAATTATCTCTGAGGCTGTACCATCACCATAAGGATTTCTAAGATGAGACATCTCTTCATATCTCTCTACATTAGTTAATAAATCAATTGCCTCTTCAGCAATCCGATTAGCATCTGAATTTCCTACTAATATAACAGTACCAGCATCTACAGACTCAGGTCGTTCAGTAACATTTCTGAGTACTAAAACTGGCTTACCCAAAGAAGGTGCTTCTTCTTGAATGCCTCCACTATCAGTAATTATAAGCTTTGATTTATCCATCAACCATATAAAAGCTTCATATGGTAGCGGATCAATCAACTTAATATTTTTATGCTGCCCCAACAATTTATGGACGGGCAAATAAATATTGGGATTTTTATGCACAGGATAAACAACCTGAACATCACATTGCTCACATATTTTCAATATAGCATTACAAATTACTTCTAAACCTTCTCCATGATTCTCCCTACGATGCATGGTAATTAATACAATATCTTTTTCAGCATCTAGTTGAGTATTTAGTGTTTCAATTGATGAATATTCACCAACTCTAACTTGGCTAACCCCATCAAGAAGTGCATCAATGACAGTATTCCCTGTTATAACAATTGCATCGTCTGCAATGCTTTCTTTTAACAAATTTGACTTAGCTCTAGCCGTTGGTGCAAAGTGTATATCAGCAATGTGACCGGTCAAAACTCGATTCATCTCCTCAGGAAAAGGAGCTTTTTTATCATATGTCCTTAAACCAGCCTCCACATGACATACTTTAGCTCCAAAATAAAATGCTGCTAAAGCAGTTGCCATTGAAGTTGTTGTATCTCCATGTACCAAAACATATTCAGGTTTCACCTCTTCAAGAACTGGCTTCATTTTATTAATGATATCAGCTGTTACAGAATAAAGATTCTGATTATACGTCATAATATCTAAATCGTATTCTGGATTTATAGAAAAAAAACTCAATACCTGATCTAACATATCTCTATGTTGTGCAGTCACACATACCTTTGTATCAAATAGATTAGGATATTTTTTTAATTCCTTTACTACAGGTGCCATTTTGATGGCTTCCGGTCTCGTACCGAATACTACAAGAATCTTTTTCAAACTGTATATTTTTAGTAACTAATACCCCTATAACTGAAATTTTCGTTACACGAGAGTAAAACTACTAAAATGAACGTTAAATACAACAAACGAACTTTGACAAATAAACAATGTAATAAGAAAATAATGAATTAAGCTATCATTAATACACCATAGTTAAAAATAGTTACCAGAAAAACAAATTAAATAAAGAAGCATACATCACTTTTAACTGTATAATTAAACAAGATGATAATTATAACTACTCCCCTTCTCCAAAGGTCAATAAGTTATTATCTGGGTCCAATAGCGCAAATTCTTTTTGTCCCCAGGGTTTAGTGGCTAAATGACCGTTAGGGTGTATAGCTACTCCGTTTTCTATAAGCTTATTATACTCCGTTTCTATTCCGGATACTCTTAAGTACACTTGTCCATAGTTGTGTT
>CAYWUY010000163.1:0-3016 GCA_964461535.1 uncultured Flavipsychrobacter sp. | reverse complement strand
AAAGTTACTATCGGACTTCTTCCTATGTTAGCAAGTTCATCAAGTGAGCCTTTTAGCCCTGTCAATACATTTTGTAAATCCGACTCATCAACGTCCATTCCCGGAAACATTATTTGAGGTATATTATATCTAGCAGAATTTATTGAAGTATAGGTGATAGGATTAACCATATTTGAACTAGATTTAGGCTGCACAAGACCTAGCCTTACATAGATGTATTGTGCATTATTTGGACATACACCAATGTCTTTAATTCTTGCATAACCCTTCATTTGTTCAAAAGAACTTTCTTTACTATTTAGTTTAATATTGCAGTTGTAGTAAAGTATATCGTTTTGCGAAACAGCATCAACTCCAAGGTAATTCTGTACTATTGAAAATCCTTCTTTTTCCCTGTCCAGCTTTCTCTTGAAATATAGATATTCATTACTGGAGTTAGTTGCAGAATATAATATATCATTTGGAGCATAAGATTGGCTATTTCCCACACCTGCAATCAAAGACATTTCACACGCTACCTTGTCCTGTACATAAGCATAGTCGTCTGATTCGTACTCGGCTTGTATTATACCTCCTGAAGGAAGAGTTATTTTATTCAGAGTCCAGGCATTGGCGTAAAGATTGTTATTGGTACCATCCTGCTCTACGTATGGATATTCATAGTTGGTTAAAGGCGAGTTACTAGGCTTGTAATTTCCCCATCTGTCTTTAGCAGCCAAAGAATAGTTTGGATTATATCCATATTCGAATCTGTATGGACTAACCATGCTGATTTTTGAGGTTCCATTTTTGATGGCAATTCTCGTTAGAGTTAATTTTCCTCTATTCCCAACTGTTCCTGTTCCATTATTGGGTGTTCCATCGCACAAAGAGTAATTGTAAGTAAAGTATACAGTTTTTATAGGTTTAGATAAGCTTTGATTAATAAATCTATCATGCTTGTTATATAGTACTATTGAATCTAGTTTGTAAGAATATGATTCCGTAGATTTATTAGTTTTAAAAGGTTCAATATCTGAGCTTCCAAATAAAATCTTGTTTTTCACTCCCTTAGCATCGGCTCTAGGTGACACATAAAACTCTGCTATGTAGTTTTTAGTTTCAATTGATCTTAGATACCATTGCTCCCTTGACCCAACTACTAAGTTTGCCTTGTCGTCCTTTTTATTAGACCAAAATCCCGGATTGTACTGTCCGGAGTCCACATTTGCAGAATATGGCGCGACCCACCTGTAGTCACTATCAGTTCTAGAATAGTTAAACTTAGTATAACTACCTAAGTCATCATCTGAAACTCCATCTCCTTTAACATCTACATAATCATTTGACAATACTGACGTGAGTAAATAGCTATGACTAAATGCCGGAGTAATTGACGAACTATAATAGTTTTCTTGTCCTTTGTGATTGGACTGGGTTAGATCACTGCTCTCCAATGATACCATTCCTGTAGATGTGTTAAAATAATTTCCCGATGTAGGATCAACACTTACTGTATATTCTCTCTGAATATTATTTAATGGCGCAATTCCATAAACATATTTTTTGCCATCTTTTTGCGTCTGTATTATTCTTGATATATGATGTCTTTTTCTTTGATAAGCGTTTCTCCCAATTTTATTAATTTTTTGTATGCTAGGTGTAGCATACGAACTGAAAGAGTTTATTGAATAATTATCTACAGTACGTTCTGAATTGTATATGCTATCTTTCTGTGCTGTATACACCTGAATTAAATTTGCTCTTGGTTCTCTCTGGGTATGATTCTTTTTTTCAGAAAGATTCATGTAATCTGTAGGGGTAATAAACTTTTTATTATAAACGCTTGACGTGTAAGTTGAATCTGTAATAGCTAATTCACCAGCTTGTTTGAAATAT
Source organism: uncultured Flavipsychrobacter sp. (assembly GCA_964461535.1). Taxonomy (GTDB): domain Bacteria; phylum Bacteroidota; class Bacteroidia; order Chitinophagales; family Chitinophagaceae; genus Flavipsychrobacter. The sequence continues at coordinate 1,138 of CAYWUY010000163.1, read as the reverse complement.
AAATTTTCAAATACACTTCCGTATTCACTTGAAACAAAACCTTTCTTTATTCCATTATTTCTATTGTATTCGTTCCATGGACCAGAATAACTTTTTGTTTTGGTCTCAGTATGATCTAGTCCTGCTTCAGCTATGTTTCCAACACCTACCTCTAATCCTTCAGAAGAGCTTTCTGAACTTGATTCTGTTTGTGGATCGTAAACTGAACCAAAATCATTTCTATATGGTCTGAATGCTCCACCTATTCCTTGACCTGAACCAGAATAAATATCATATGTCATTGATGGTATAGGTAAGTACTGCATACTCCTATTAAACTGGCCGTCTTTATCCCTAGTAAAATCCAGTATTGAAGAGTTATCTTTTTTCGCATTTTGCAAATACATATATCCATAGCTACTTCTTGATGCTTCATTGTTGAAGTGAACCGTACTATACATACCACTTATATTACCATACCCAAGTGCTCCAAATGCCGCCCCACCTAATTTTATTCTACCATAGACAGCATTCATTACTGAACTATTTGTAATTACTGGAACTACATTATGTACACCAATTGGAATAGTCTTTGCGTCAGTTAAATTCAATCCAGATGGCTTGCTGTAAGAGTAACTGAATGATAAATCTTTTAATCCTGATCTTGAATTATAGCCCCCTCCCACACCATATGAAAAGGAGCCGGATTTACCGGATTCTTCCTCAGAAACAGTTTTTGAGATATCACATGTAACATTGTAATTATAATCTATATCAGCACCAGATTGTGAACCAATACCTAGGTTTACTCCGGTTGATATGGATTTAAATAGGTTTAAATTGGCGCCTATATTGTAATCTACGCCAACACCTCTATAGTTACTTATAGTGATATTAAACCCTGTACTTACATTCAATTTTCCTATTACAGGATCTCCAATACCCAAAACCTCTGCTGAAGCAGATGCCCCTATTCTAAAGGTTTTCTCATCTTTGATACTAAGCTGTTTTAATATACTATCCCCATTAAAATCATCAGGTACGCCTCTTACAGATCTATTCACTACTCCCGGATTAATATTCCAGCCTAGGCCCACCCAACTAGCTTCTTGTTCCATCGTCACACCTCCGTGATAGGCTATATTTACCGGATAGCCTT
>CAYWUY010000162.1:0-3025 GCA_964461535.1 uncultured Flavipsychrobacter sp. | reverse complement strand
TGTAGCAAGCTAAAAATTGTATTACATTTATAGTAGACCGAAAGTAATATAATAAACGAATAGCTTATGAAAAGGATGGCACTATTTATTCCGGCGGTAGCATTTGCCGTTATAAGTATACTAGCCTATCTGCCCAACTATAGAGGCACTATGACGGGCAGTGTACTATCTATTATAGGCAATGTGGGGCTAATGGTAGTACTAATAGTGCTGATGGCAGGCAGAAAAAAGCGCCGATACTAAGCCTATAGGAGGCTTTAAGTAAATTTTAAACCCACTATAGCACTCATGGTAGCTAATAATACAATACCTTTGCAACAGTAAAAAGCTCTTTGAGGTGGAGGAATACCATCTTTATGAATGAACATTACAGGGGGCCGACCGGTTTTGACAGCATAGGGCAGGGTATGTAAGCATGTCGTGCGTTGTGTAATTAGCACGTAAATCTGAATACTCGAACTCTAAATGGCGAAAATAACTACGCCATGGCTGCCTAATTAGTAATTAGATAGTCATTACGGCCGCCGGGATGGTCGTCTGTCGCTGTCCCCGCCGCCTAAACGAAACTTAGACGGAATAAGATACCGGAGTGCTGCGCCCGGTGTACGAAAACCTCAGTAGCTAGGGAAGTGGTTGGTTTGTCCGGCTCCTGCTAGTTCCCGAAATCCAATTCCGGAATACACATGTAGAAAGCATATTGGGCATATGTTTGGACGCGGGTTCGACTCCCGCCGGCTCCACCAAAAAACGAAAAAAGGTGCGCATAGCGAAAGCCATGTGCACCTTTTTTCGTTTAAACTTTATAACTAACAGCTTCCTCCTCTATCATTTTTACTACTTGACTCCATTGAGGTGGCTTCTTTTGTATTTCCTTCCTTACACTTCGAAGATCATTAAGAATAACTTCTGCCAAAGCCTGTGCAAGTTTTACAGGAACAGCGTTACCAATCATTTTATATCCAGCACTAACATTATTATACTTAAAAATAAAATCGTCTGGAAATGTTTGAATTCTAGCACACTCTCTTACACTTAACCTTCTATATAGCTCTTCTTTTCCAGGAGAAAATATTCTTTTGTTTTGCTCAATAAATAGCATTTTGGGAGCCTGTGGATGAATTGGAGCATGTCTTCCACCTGCTTGGATAGTGAAAGACACTTCATCCCAAGAACGCACACGATTCCGGGACATGAAAATTGATGAAAAACTTCCAGTCATGTACTCATGATTAGGGATAATACAATTATTTCCATTAGTCTTTTGACCCCCTAATGCTGGTAGTGCATTTTGTTTCAAGTCACTAATTACATCCCTCAGTAAAATTTTATTAAAAATTGTTGACCCTGCTGGGAATTTGAATTCAATTCCTAAATCTTTTCTATAACCAATAAAAAAAACCCTTTTTCTATCTTGCGGAACACCAAAATCAGCAGCATTAAGCAGTTGAAATGAAAGCTTATAACCACACTCAGAAAACATAGACTTAATGTTTTCTAACGCCTTTTTATGAATGGGAAGAAGCATTCCAGAAACATTCTCTGCCAAAAAGAAAAGAGGCTGCTTGTCAGCTAATATTCTAATGAAGTCATAAAACAGTTGACCTCTTTTATCTGTAATTCCACGAAGTGCACCTGCTTCACTCCAACTTTGGCAAGGAGGTCCACCAATAATACCATCACAATCTGGAACTTCATTTGAGTTAATTTCAGTAATACTCCTCCTATCTAATTTTGTTTTTGGATGGTTATATTCATAAGTTTCCCAAATTTCTTTATCATACTCATTAGCATATACGCATTCAAAACCTGCCTTTGTAAAACCTAAATCTAACCCGCCAGCACCGGCAAAAAAAGTAGCAATTTTCATAAATACTATATACTATATTTTATCATTATCCCTTTAAGTAACACAGCTGGATTGTCTGGGTCTTTGAATTCCACAATACTAAAACTATAATTTTGCTTTTTCATATTCATCAAAAGCTGTCTATCTTCTTCTGGAAAAGTTTCAAACTTATCTAATCTCATGAGTACATTTAATTGAAAGTTTGCGTCTTTATTATCACAATCTAAATAGTCGAAAATACTATGAGGGTTTTCAATGTGCCACATGCCTCGAATTCTTAAATCTGTTATTCCTAGAGGATCTACTTTTTTTACTTTACCAATTTCTTTTGTTTCAGCAAATTCGACATCAGAAATATTATTTACTCCTTCCGAGATAGTATTTTTTATTCTTTCATAAACTTCTTTACTCGCAGAAAAACAATCGCCATATATCATCCAGAGATATTTTAGCTGAGTATCATTTGTGTGACCTATGCAGTAAATGATATCTTTTTCTACCCATTTATCTTCACACATTCGACAAGCTTTGTTGATTAATGGACTATCTGAATATAATTTAGATTTTGGATATGAACTATTAAGAGCAAGAGACGCATAAGGAGATTCAACTTTTTTTGTTTCTATCGCATCTCCGTTCTTAAGAATTATATCAGGCGGATTATTTTGATTTCCAATATATGAAAAAGTATCACTATGAATTCTATTTCTTTCTGTTACATCCAAAACTTCAAACGTGTTTGAAAATAAGTCTATAATATACTTTTCTAGCGCTTCTCCAACTGAATTTGCTCTGTTTCTAGCTAGGTTATGTTGTTGAATTTCAGTGATAGGGTTATTTATAACCCTATAAACGGCTCGAAGTAGATTTGCCATAGTAGTTTTACTTTGAAACAAAGGTATGTAAGGAAAAAAGAAATTTGATGCAGACTCAACACATTAACTAAACTAAAAAATATTAATACAAATAAAATGCTCTCAGTATGAAAATCTGCTAATTGACTATGATTAAATTGGTTGCCATATCAGAATGTAACGACCAATTTATAAACATAATAAAAGAGCTGTAAAACAGTCCATCATATAGCCAAGTATTTGTAAGCTGGTATAGTTTTTGCTCAACGTGTAGTAAATTTATCTTTACAATATAAACACTATACTATATGAATAGAGCTTCCTT
>CAYWUY010000161.1:0-3218 GCA_964461535.1 uncultured Flavipsychrobacter sp. | reverse complement strand
ACTGCGCTATCTAAATAAACATCTTGTATAGCGTTTAATAGTTCAACGCCTACTTTCATGTCTTTTTGGAAGGCTTTACGACCGCTAATTAAGCCCATACCACCAGCACGTTTGTTTACTACTGCTGTTGTTACTGCTTCAGCTAGGTCGGTAGCACCTTTAGATTCACCACCAGAGTTAATTAAACCTACACGACCCATATAGCAGTTAGCCACTTGATAACGAGCTAAGTCAATTGGGTGATCTGTAGTTAACTTCTCATAAACAGCTTTATGTGTTTTACCAAAGTTCAATGCGGTATAACCGCCATTGTTTGTTGGTAATTTTTGTTTGATGATGTCAGCTTGTATAGTTACACCTAGGTGGTTAGCTTGTCCTGTAAGGTCAGCGGCAGTGTGGTAGTCAACACCATCTTTTTTGAAGCCGCTATTGCGTAAGTAGCACCATAAGATAGTAGCCATACCTAGCTCATGAGCATATTCAAATGCTTTAGCTACTTCTACTATTTGGCGGCTACTTTCGTCACTACCAAAGTATATAGTAGCACCTACAGCTACAGCACCCATGTTCCAAGCATCTTTAATAGTGCCGAACATGATTTGGTCAAAGCGGTTAGGATAAGAAATGAATTCATTATGGTTGATTTTTACAACCATTGGTATTTTGTGTGCATATTTGCGAGCTACAGCACCTAATACACCGTAAGTAGAAGCAACAGCGTTACAACCACCCTCAATAGCCAATTTCACTATGTTCTCAGGGTCGAAGTATATTGGGTTTGGAGCAAATGATGCACCACCACTATGTTCGATACCTTGGTCTACAGGAAGAATAGAAACATAACCTGTTCCACCTAAGCGGCCATGATCCATGATAGCGTTTAAGCTACGCAAGGTTTGTATGTTTCTGTTAGATTGTGTCCATACAGAATCAAAATGGTTTGGTGAAGGAAGATAAAGAGATGATTTATCTATAGTTTGGCAGGTATGCCCCAATAGATACTCGGCCTGGTCGCCTAGTAGTTCCTGAATTTTGTTTGACATATAACTGTTGTTTTTAAATACGGTTGCAAAGGTAATAAAGCACAGATTATCATTATTAGAAAATCTTTAACTTTTTACCGCTTATTCTTTATATATTATAATTCTTTTCTAAGTCTAGCTACTGGTACGTTCAGTTGTTCTCTATATTTTGCCACTGTACGTCTGGCTATGTTGTAGCCTTTTTCTATCAGCATGTCTGTTAAGTGCTCGTCAGAATAGGGCTTTCTCTTGTTTTCTCCTGCTATTATTTCACTTAGTATCATTTTCACTTCTCTAGTCGATACCTCTTCTCCACTTTCTAATTGTAATGCTTCAGAGAAGAAAAACTTCAATTTGTAGGTGCCATATTCAGTTTGTACAAACTTACTATTGGCAACCCTAGAAACTGTTGATACATCGAGATTAGTTACTTGGGCTATATCTTTTAATATCATAGGGCGCAGGTTACTTTCATCTCCGGTGAGGAAAAACTCTCTTTGGAAATCAACAATTGCCTGCATAGTTTGTAGTAAGGTGTGCTGACGCTGTTTAATAGCATCAATAAACCATTTAGCAGAGTCCAGTTTTTGTTTAATAAATAATATGGCTTCTTTCTGGCGTTTATCCTTTTTCTCAGAACGCTCGTAAGCTCGCATCATTTCTTTATATCCCTCTGAAACCCTCAGTTCCGGTGCATTCTTAGAATTCAAAGATAATTCTAATATGCCATTATTGTTAAATATGAAAAAGTCGGGTATTACATAACTTTCAGCCTTGTTAACAACAGCAAATGCTGATCCAGGCTTGGGATTAAGTTTTATTATTATATTAATAACTTGCTTGAAGTCGTCTTCTTTTAAGTTTAGTTGGCGCTGAATTTTATCATAGTGCTTTTTAATAAACTCATTAAAGTATTTCTCTAGCACTATTATAGCATCTTTTACAGCCTTGCTATCTGCCATTCTTTTTAGTTGCAGTAGCAAGCATTCTTGTAAGTCCCATACACATATTCCCGGAGGGTCAAATTGTTGAATCTGCACTATCAACTCTTTAATCTCCTCCTCTGTAGTATCTATGTTTTGCCCAAACGCCAAATCATCTACCAAGGCTGTTACCTCGCGTCTCAGATAACCATCTTCATCTATACTGCCTATTATTTGTTCAGCTATGCTGTGTCTTCTATCATCTAGCTCTAGCATCCCTAGTTGGTCTAGCAGGTAGTCGTGTAGGTTCGATTCTACGCTGGCAGGGGTTATTTGTTTGTCATTGCCATCACCGCCATAATAGTCATCGCCATAGTCATAGTTGCGGTCTCCATCATCTTCATGCCTTAAGAAGTCGTCTAAATCTACTTTTTCGGCCGTGTCATTGCTAAGTTCCACGTCGTCTAGTTCATCGCCATAGTCATCGTTATCGCCGTCGTTGTTGTCGTCCAAGTTATACTCGTTATTGTAGTCGTCGGCATTATTTTCATTTTCTAGTGCCGGGTTCTCTTCCAACTCCTCTTTAATACGCTCTTCCAAATTGGCAGTAGGTATTTGCAGCAGTTTCATAAGCTGAATCTGCTGTGGCGATAATTTTTGAAGTAGTTTCTGTTGATTGGTTTGACGAAGCATGTTACATTAAGCAATGAGCCACAAAAATATAAGATAATGGTACATCATGTCTACTATTTAGTCCACAAATTGCTTTTACTAAAGATGTTTTAACGTATAAATGCTTTATTTGTTAAAGTGTTTTTTTTATCGCTAGTATCATTGTACCTTGTGTAGAAATGCTCTTATCTCAATTCAGATGAGTAAAAAGCCATACATATCTCCGACCTTCTCGTACACTACTCAAGAAGAAACGCTTGAACGATTTCCTAAAAAGAAACAATTATTTATAGGTATACCTAAAGAAACGGCATTTCAGGAAAATCGTGTGCCTTTAACACCCGAGGGGGTATCTGTTTTGGTAAACAGAGGTCACGACGTGGTAGTAGAACATGGCGCCGGTGAAGGTTCTTATTATTTCGATAATGACTACAGCGAAGTTGGTGCACGTATAGTATACGATAAGGCAGAATTGTTTAAAGCAACAACCATCCTTAAGTCTGGACCAATTACCGAGGAGGAAGTGGTTCTTATGCAGAATAACCAGATTATTATTTCTCCAATACACATGCCTGTATTGAAGATGAATCTGCTTGAGCAG
>CAYWUY010000160.1:0-3295 GCA_964461535.1 uncultured Flavipsychrobacter sp. | reverse complement strand
GGGCTCATAACCCGAAGGTCATTGGTTCGATCCCAGTCCTCGCTACACTAAAGGCATCCAATTGGGTGCCTTTTTTCATGCCTGGAAAGTGACAGAATAGCTAACAATTGTTATAAGTTCCTACCTTACACAAAGACTAAATACACTTTCAACGTCCATTAAGGCATTGTTCATCTCCAATACTATTCATATGAAACTCCTACCATTACTTACAGCAATACTTCTACTTTGCACTAAATCATTTAGCCAAAACCATCTATTCCCAATTATAGAAAAAAATAAGTGGGGCTATATTAACCAGGAAGGTAAAACTATTATTAAGCCTCAGTTTTTATTTGCATCAAAATTTTCCGAAAATCTTGCAGCGGTTCGTATCGGTGGATACTACGGCTACATAGACACTTTGGGCAACGTAGTAATAGCGCCTACATTCGACCACGCATCCGAGTTTGTTTATGGACTTGCACAAGTACACATAGATGGCAAACCGTTTTTCATAAATAAAAGTGGAACTATTATATTCCAACATCCCTTCAAATACATTTCACCTTTTAAAGAGCACACCTTCACCAAAGCAATTACATACAACAATAAGTCTTGTCTCATAGACCGAAATGGTAAAATGATTACCGACACCATTTTCAAATACATTAATCAAGACTATAGTAACGAACCTATTATAGTCTGCGGATTTAACCATTTACCCTATGGTACCGATACATCTAATGAGAGACACTATGAAATTGGTACAATAGACTCAAACGGTCACTTTATTGTGCCTTATGGTATATACAAAGACATCTCACCATATATCAATGGCTTTGCAAAAGTTGAGTTTATCGAAACTCCCAAAGAAGTACAAGAACCATATTACGAATACAGTTCTATTATAAATAGAAATGGGGAAATTAAATTTATAGTTCCCAACTATAAATACCGTTTTCGCTACAATGGGAAAGGATATTTCGATAATTTATTGTTAGTAGATATAAAACAAAACATAAAAGATAATAGTAGCTACCCTATAGGAGCAATAGACACAAATGGCACCTTAATATTTAGCGACTCTACTTGGATTGACATTACTCCTTTTACTAACAATAGAGCATTTGTAAAAACAAATAATAAAAAATGGAAATTAATCAACAAAGAGGGAAAATACATTAATGATTCAGCTTACGATAGAATTTTATCAGAGAATCATGGCGATAATGAATATGCATTTATAAATGGTGTAACCTATGTAGAAACAACAAATGGGTGGACAATGATTGACACCAACGGTAACTCACCCATAAGTTATGCTATACTATCTAATACTGAAAACCCATCCCTAACAAGAAAAAACGATTTCATATTTATTCAAAAATATATAGAAAATGAGAAAAACGGATACGACTATTTATATGGCTTTTGGAATTGTAGAAAACTACTACTTGTAAAACCAAAATACAATTACATTGGTAAAACATTCAATTCAGACATCACCTGTGCTTTTAAAAAAACTAAAATGCTATACATTACCAATACTGGTAAAGTCATTTGGAAACAAAAGAAAGAACAACCAAAAGGACAAAAACTAAATATTGACTATATGAACAGAAGCTGCTATTTAGCTAGTTCTGCTTTTAAAGAAGAGCTAAACGGCTTTGGCGGATGGGGAACATCTGAAAATTCATCTAAAAAAATAGCGACAAAAAAAATAAGACTAAGTGACTCTTCTACCCTGCAAGTAATAATAGATACTACAAAACGTACAAATTGGTACGGACACAGAGGTATAAAAATTTATGTGGTAAATGCATCAAAAGACACCCTATATTTTAATGCACAAAACAGCAGAATCTATCTTAATCTACAGGCACAAAAAACATCCGGAGAATGGGCAGACATTGAATATATACCCAATAGCTGGTGCGGAAATAGTTACCACACTTTGTTTTTGTCATCTGGAGAATATTGGGAACTTGAGGGGCCTTCTTTTTCCGGCAGTATAAACACTAAAATACGTGCTAAGTTAGCCTACAGAAAAAAACTTGAACAAAATCATAGAGACATTGTTTATAGCAATGAGATTTCAGGCAGTGTAAATCCAGCTCAATTTTGGAATAAATTGCCTTATAAGCCCAATGGAATAATGGATTCGTATAGCGAGTAAAAGTTCCAGTCCATATATATCTGAATGCTCATTGCAATACATAGGCAAGGTCATTGGTTCTATCCCAGTCCTCGCTACACTAAAGGCATCCAATTGGGTGCCTTTTTTCATTCAAAGCCGTCGGGCTCAATACTCCCGACGTAGGCGGGATCGTAAAATTGAACAAACCTGATTCCAGTTTACAATGATTAGAAACTAGGGTGTAGCAAGCTTACGCCGAATTCAAAGGTATCTACGAACTCTTTTCTAAAATCTTCCCGCATTCTGTTGACAGCTTTTTCTCCCCAGTACTCAATATACCTGTCGTCACCAACACACATTAGCGCTTTCTCAAAATCTTCCTTTTTCCCGTAAAACTCATGTTTTCCAAATTCCATGTAAAAATCCTTGTTCATCCCTTTTCGTTGGTACCCTACTTCATTATAATACATACCTTGCACAGTAGTCTTTTGCCCAAAACATATTGAGAGGTATTCATAATTGTTTGGCGGGTCATTTGTATCTGAAGATCCGCAAGTAATATCTAGCCTTTCTAATTTGCCTAGTCCTTCGCTTCGTATGAAGCTGTTTATCTCATCCCTTATCTTTAGAAATGGCTGCCCTGTATAAACTTTTAAGGCTGATTGTAAAGTATCTTTTTCAATTTTACCTAGATATCGCTCGTCCTCAATAACCAAAATATTCGTACTAAAGTCTACTGAAGGTATATCCTGAATATATGAGGCAAAAACCTCCAATGGTAAATTGCAAGTTCTTTCAGTCCAGCCATCAATTTCCAGATAATTGCTCTTGTCTTCGGGATGAAGAGTTAATTTATAGTGACAAACATCTAAACCCATAACTGCATCAACTTTGAAATTTTACATAAAATTATATTGAAAAATAAGCTATCGCGTTCAAATCCTCAGCAAAAAGTTCGAAATCTTTCCCCCACTCCCCGCAAAATAAGTTCTATATTACATATTCCGCCCTTATTGGTGTTCCCACCAACAACCAATCAGGCGTAAATACCCACTAAATCAATTACTAATAACTATCTTTAAACCTAATATGATAAACGGAATGAAAAACTACTAAGGCTAGAACAGCGGCACGACATTAAAATTTTATACGTAGTATAAAGTGGGAGTCGTGCGC
>CAYWUY010000159.1:0-3304 GCA_964461535.1 uncultured Flavipsychrobacter sp. | reverse complement strand
CATCTTTTAGCAAGAAATCAGTCTTATTTACAGGAAGCTGTATCATACTATAAAGTTAAAGGAGATAAGGTTTAGCAAAAGCGACATTTGTAGGTTGTGGACTGGTCAAAAGAATTTTATAACTAACTTTGCATTCTCAATAGATTTAAAATGTAATAGATTTTTTCTTTCTGATATAGGATGACCTAAAGCAGCCTGAACTGGCTACTATTATTCATATTTTAAACAGACAAGAAATGATATCTATACAAAATATTACATACGCTCATCATAATAAAGATGTCCTTTTTAGCAATCTTAATTGGCTAGTAAACAACCAAGAAAAAATAGCCTTAATAGGAAATAACGGCACCGGAAAATCAACTCTATTACAACTGATAGCAGGTACTTTAATGCCTATTAATGGAAGCATCACTACCAAAGAAACGCCTTACTATATACCTCAGCTTATTGAACTAAGTGGGTTACATACAGTATCTGATGCACTTGGAATAACAGAGAAAAGACAAGCGCTACATCGTATACTTGATGGTGAGGTCAACGAAATAAATCTATCAATACTAAACGAAGACTGGAATATAGAAGAGCAAAGCCATGACGCACTGCAATATTGGCAAACAAAGACAATAGATCTAGATACACCTATGCAGGCGTTAAGCGGAGGTGAGCGTACTAAGGTACTTTTAGCGGGAATAACCATACATAAGCCAAAAATTGTACTACTAGATGAGCCAAGCAACCACCTAGACCATGCAAGCAGGCAGTTATTATATCAGTTGATACTGACCTTCACAGGTACATTAGTAGTAGTAAGCCACGACAGAAAACTACTTAATTGTTTAAATAAAGTATGCGAGCTAACTACAAATGGCATAGACAGCTATGGCGGTAATTACGACTTTTATTTAGAACAAAAACAACTTGCCATGCTAGCCTTGAAGCAAGACATATGGAATAAAGAAAGTGCACTAAAACATGCAAAAGAAAAAGAAAGAGAAAGTATTGAACGTCAACAAAAACTAAATGCAAGAGGCTATAAAAAACAAGAAAAAGCCGGTGTAGCTAAAATAATGATGAATACTATGCGTAATAATGCTGAGAAAAGTACTGCAAAACTAAAAGATACGCATAGTAATAAGATAGACTCAATAAGGAAAGAGTTATATGAGCTAAGAAATGAATTACCCGATTTAGATAAAATTAAATTAGCTTTTACAAGCGCCAACTTACATAAGGGGAAAATACTTTTTAAGGCTAGTAATATTAATTACAAATATAACAATCAAACGCTATGGAGTTTACCCGTTGAATTTGAGCTAGTCAGTGGGGAAAGATGGAGCATAAATGGGAATAACGGCAGTGGGAAAAGCACCCTACTAAAGCTGATAGTAGGTGCGCTACAGCCAAGTAGTGGCAACATATATAGCGCTATAAAAAGCGTTATTTACATAGATCAGCACTACTCCTTACTTAACGATAACATCAGTGTCTACGACCAAGTAATGCATTACAATACTGCTCATCTAGAGGAACATGAAATAAAAATACGGCTTACCTGGTTTTTATTTCATGCCAATGACTGGGATAAAAAATGTAGTATGCTTAGTGGTGGCGAAAGAATGAGGCTTGCACTTTGTTGCTTAACTACACAAAAACAAGCCCCTGAAGTAATCGTTTTGGACGAACCTACAAATAATTTAGACTTACAAAATATTGAAATAATGTCGGCTGCTATACGCGCCTATACTGGGACATTAATTGTTGTTTCTCATGACAAAACATTTTTAGAGGAACTAGACATACATAAAGCTATGACATTAGCACAACAACCATACCATTGATAATAGCTATAGAAATGACCAAAACCAATTAAAATTATCACCCCAAAACTATTGCTAATCAATAGCTTAACTCTATATTGGGCATACAAAACAAAAAAAATGAAAAAACTATCCTACTTGCTGCATCAGCTCTATTAATTTCTGGTGCTTCTTTCGCTCAAAAACCAGCTGAGAAACAAGCAGAAAAGAAATAATTCTTCCGAAAACTACAACTAAAAGCTCCGTTATTAGGAGCTTTTAGTATTAACAACCCAACCTTTTTGTAATATCTTCGGTCTTAAGAATGGAATACTGTTTCCAAATATTTTTAGTATTATTGGTTACAAGTACAAGTTTTTAGATAATATATAATTATATTTGAGTAGAAAATAACATTCGACAATATGAAACGTATAGGCTTAGCTTCATTATTACTTATCAGTGCCATGTCGGCAGCAACTGCAAAAGGCAAGTTAGAAACTGGTACTTGCAAGCATCTTCCTGTAGAAGCCGGAACTTATAGCTATAGTTCAGGCAAAAATGATGCAGGAGTTGTAACATTAACATCAACTGACGCAAGAGTATCTGCTATGACTAGCGGTACCGTAACAGAAGTAAATAAAGTGGGTGAAACTTATACCATTGTTGTAAAAAGCGATAATAAAATAATTACCTACACTAACGTTAAGCAAGCATTTGTACAAGCTAATGCCGGCATTCAAAGAAGTCAAGTAATAGGCTTAAGCAATACCGATGGTAAGACATATACTACCGGTATAACTATTAAAAATGGCACTTCAGAAACATTAAATCAAGCTGCGGTTTCAGCATTTATTACTGAGCACGATTATTAGTAGTACCTCTAACAATATTTATTTAGTACAAAGCACCTATGCAACACACGCACAGGTGCTTTTTTATTTGCTTAATAATTGCATAATATACCCTTAATATCTTCAAGTATGAAGCATCTTGTTGTAGCTGTAGCAATATTATTATGCAGTTGTTCTCATAGGCCTGAGTATCCTCTTTTACAAAACAACGCTTTGCCTGCATGTGATAGCATAAATATTACCTACTATGGCAACATACAGCCTATACTGCAACAACACTGTTACGAGTGTCATGCTAGCGGTGTAACCACGGGCGGAGGGCTAGATCTTGAAGATACAGCTAGTTTAAAAAGCTATCTTAAAAATGGCTTTCGTGGAGACGGGGTATATGGTTCTAAGCTATACCACTGTTTACTACATACTCCTCTAGCCCAGCAAATGCCACCTACCTACATACTAGACAGTTGCTCTTTACACAAAATTCACTATTGGCTAAGTATAGGCGCTCCTATCAACTAGCACTTTAAGGCAACAAAAAGGGGTTGCCTCTTTGTAAGAAACAACCCCATCTATACCTTTAAAACTGTTTGCTATACTACTTGTCAGTTTTTCTAGGATTACGGTCTAATACTTCATCAATCATTCCATACT
>CAYWUY010000158.1:0-3317 GCA_964461535.1 uncultured Flavipsychrobacter sp. | reverse complement strand
TAAGCTTAATGCTAATAACAAGTGGCATAAGCGAACGTAGCTATGCAGCATTTGTACCAGTAAAGGCTATTACTACGGAGAACAAAAATGAAGAATCAATAGGAAACACTACTACCCTAACAGAAGAAAATAAAGAGACTGTTAAAGTAACACCCGAAAAATATGAACTACCTGAAAAAAAGGAAGTTAAAGGAGGGAAAAGTTACTATATAGCTCTAGCCTTAGTGGTACTATTAGGTGTTTTAGGAATACACAGATATTATTTAGGAAAACCAATGTCAGCTCTTCGTATGACACTAACAGGAGGAGGCTTTGGAATTTTATGGCTAACCGATATTTATCTAATTGCAACAGGGAAATTAAAGCCGGCATTTGGAAACTACAAGGGTAAGAAGGGTATGGACAAAACTTTTAAACCATTAAAAAAGAACTAAGAAAATGAAAAAATATCTAGTATTCATTGCATTTATTATATCAAACATAAATATAGTTTTTGCACAGCCAAGCATAACGAAAACAGTTAGCCTACCTAGAGAAAAAGATCCATTACATTTCGAAAACATCAAACTACTAAACAACGGAAATACTGCTTATCTGAAATATGACGGTTCTGGCGGAATTGGTATTCGCATATACGACAAAGAGCATAACGTAATAGCACAAAACCTAATTAGTTCAAAATATTGGAAAACACATACAGTAAAAAACACTTCAATAAGAGGTGTCTTAGCGATAAAAAATGACTTAGTAATACTATTTCAACAGCCAAGAAGTGGACACCCTGTACTATACAGATTAGTAATTGATGGGAATAGTGCTAACTTAAAAAGTGAAGATATGCTTGGCATTACAAAGTATAAGGCATCATATTCGCAGACAAGTAAAAAAAGATTCAAAAGACTTGAGTCAAATTGCACTTTCCTCATTTCAAATAATACAAACTCTGGCAGCTATGCAATTGCGTATTACGACAACTTAAAAACTAAAGGCGAAGACAATATTCTAATACAACTCTATGACAATGAACATAGGTTACTAAATGCAGCCCATATAAATACAAAAGAATTTGACAGGACACTTACACAAGATATAATTACAGTGGGTGACAGCTGTGCCTATTTAGTAACAAAAGGATATTACAAAGACAATAATTTAAAACCATTATTATTACTCAGCAAAATAAGCAATTCAAAAAATGGCTGTGAAACAAAGAAACTTGATTTGAGTGAGTATGGGAATATGCACATTTGGATTGCATTTTTAAAATATAATCCCGGAAATAGCAAACTACAGCTATTAGTAACTGGTGAAATAAGCCATAATTCTAAAAAAGGAGTAGAAACAACCATTGAAGGTAATGTACTATGCTACATTTCTCCCGAGAGTTTAGTAGTAAATAATTTAATAGGTATAGACAATACTAAAATTAATGAAGCTGCAAAAACAACAGGACAAAATGTAAACTATGGAGGTGGCGTCCATTACATGGATGTAAATAATAAAAACGAAACAATACTACTAAAAGAATCGGTTGACATAAGAATGTATACTTATTATACAAAAGGGGGATCTTATACCAAAACATATTATGACTTAGGAGCAATTGGTGTATCCATATTAAATACATCTGGAGAAGAGATCTCTTCTTACTTCCTTAACAGAACAAAATACACTACCATGTTTGGATATGACAGCCATTTTTTGCGAGATATTAAACAAAAAATATGGGCACCTAAAACATTCGACTTTCTAGAAGATTATACAAATGCAGACTTAGTTGGATTTAACTTTGCTAGTGGCATAAAAAACAACTATGTATTTTATAACGATTACAAGAAAAAAATTGATGGAGATGCTATAACACTAACAAAAAAAGACAAAAAAAACCGAAACTATAACGCGTTAGTGTACTCGCTAAGGAATAACAACTTTAGTAAAGATTATTTAGTTGGTGAGCCTACAGGTAAGAATAATAAGGTTATGATTCCATTTGCATTTGATTCTAATGATGCTGAGATGGTAACTTTAATTAACTCTAAAGAAGGGAGAAAAAAGACCACAGATATAGTTTGGATGAAACTTGACTAAACAGACACAATGAAGATAAAATATATAGCATTATATATATTGTTGCTTTTAAGTGCAATTAAAGGATTTGCACAAAACACAAGCGATAGCTTAAAGATTCTTGAAATAAGAGACTTAATGAAAAAAAACAAGTGCCAAAAAGCACTTGAACTAACCAATAAGCTTAGCTTAGACTATAAGGACAATGTAGACTACTATAGACTAATGGGTGAGGTATATGAATGTACTCAAAACTATTCGCTTAGTATTGAATTCTACAACAAGTATTTGAAAAAATTTAGTGGAAATGATTCTATACGGAAGCGTATTGATTATGCTGACTCTATACTAAGTGCAAAGGAAAAACAGAGTAAAAAAAGTGCAAAACTAAATTCTGAGAATAATGACGACAAAATATCAGGAAGCAGAGCGCATATATTACAAGGCACCTATGTGGAAAAGTATATGGGGCTAGCTTTATATTTGGGTGACGAGGCTAAAAATGCGAATAAACTTGGCATTAGCTTTACTAATCTGTGGACTAAAACGAGCAAGAACACAAATGCTGTGTGGAAGTTAGGATTCAATTTACACTATTTTACCGCTCACAATAATAAATTCTACGCTAATATATCAGGAACCGGAGACAGCTTGACAAAGATAAACTTAAGCGTAGGAGTTGAAATAAAAGGTGAATGTTTGAAACCTATATTTTATGACAAAAACGAAGCACTACTTATGGGGGTTAACTTTGGGCTTAGGCGGATACAAATTTTATCTTCCGAAATAAGCTACGTAGGTCCTAACTACGCTGATGACGTTAAAGGATTTAGTACTGCAACAGCTGGTATTACTTGGCAATATATTCATAAAAAATTCACAACTAGCTTGGATATTATTAGATACATAAGACCCGACTTCAATGTAAAAACAGACATTAATCATTCCAGTGCAAAAGGATTAAGTACGACGGGTATAGTTGTAAATATGGGATATAGACTAGAATGGGATAATTAGAAGCATTACAGAGACTAAAACATTATAAAAAAAGAGCGCATTTGCGCTCTTTTTTTATAATAGTTCATTGAGTTTTATCTACAGTCTTACCCTTGCAGTAATAACAAGATTACGACCGGGTGCGCTGACACCAGAGGCAAACTGACGATAGTTTTGGTCTAATATATTTTCCAATGCTACTGTAAGATTGAAGTTATCGCAAACATTATAAGATGCTTTAGCATTGAGTGTAT
>CAYWUY010000157.1:0-3335 GCA_964461535.1 uncultured Flavipsychrobacter sp. | reverse complement strand
TATATGCATCAATAATAACTCTACCATTGGCAAAACCGGCACAAGTAGGCTTTCTAATGTATATATTCTCCAGTATTGGATTAGGATTCAAAAGTGTAACAGTGGTATCCTTTATGCAGCCATTAGCATCTTTTATATGCAATGTATATACCCCTGCAGATAGTGAGCTAAAAGTATTACTTGTACCATAAGCTCCGGTACCAATACTATATAAAAAAGGGCTTGTTCCAGTTGTTGCATTTACCACAATGCTACCATTAGCAGCACCTACGCAAAGCGGCCGATTTAGGGTTACAGTAGCATTAGGGGTAGCAGGAGCGGCGAAAGTGACTGTAGTATCGGTATAGCAACCATTGGTATTATATACCCTTATGGTGTATGTGCCTGCAACCACACTATCAGTGATGGTTCCCGTAACTCCGGTAAACGAATGAACAGTAGTAGACCCTTGAATAACATTGATAGCATAAGGGCTGAAACCGCCACCAGGACTGATAGTGAAAACTGCTTTGGCTAAACAAGTAGCCGGACTGATGAGATTAACTACATTAGTAGGTGCTGCTAAGATAGTTATGGTATAAGCTATAGTTTGGGTTCTAGTTATTGGGCAGCCATTATCTTGAAAAGTAAGGTAGAACGTATATACTCCCGGAGCTACCCCGGTAGTGTTCCAGTTAAAAGTGCCTTGAGGTGCAGTGCTACCATTGTTTACTACTGTAAATGTAGCACCTGTAGGCAAACCACTAGACGTTATAGTAATACTATCTCCATCGGCATCAGTAGGATTAACTCTAAAATTGAAAGCACCTGAAGAAGGGCATAAAGAAATATTTGTGCCACCACCACTAACTGTGCCCGAACTAGGAGCAGACATAACTCCGGTTGGAGGATTATTATCGCAACCATCTAACACAATAACTGACATTTCCCTTTGACTGGTACCCCTTAAAACGCCCCCTACAAACTCTCTTATATTATAAAGCACTACAGACCTTTGCGTTAGGTTAGGTGTAAAATTCATTTGACCACTAAGCGGATTAAATGAAAATGTACCGGTAGCTACTGCCAATGGAAGTGTTGCAGAATAGCCCAACTGGTAGGTAACAGGAGAACCCACTGCGGCATCCCATGCTGTCACTAGCTGATAAGATAGACTATCTCCATTAGCATCGGTAGCTAGAGGATTGTATCCAGTAGCTACATTTACACAATAATATGGTATTGGTACACCTGAACATAAAGCAGAGGTATTTCCACCTAATGTATTATTAAGTGTATCTTCTAAAAGAATTTGAGAAGTGGCTGCACCTGTAATATTTGTAATTGTTGTACTCCTGCCGGCAAAGGAAACTCCCATATCACCCTCAAATCTAAAACGCCACACTGCGGAAGCACTACTTAAGGTATAATTAGCTTTATAAACAAATTTCTTTACACCAGGAATTGAGCTAGAAATATTAGTACAGGTAGTATTGCTTAATAAGGAGGGGCAAACTGGCGAAATTTCAACACCAGTGGTTGGAATTTGGTTAATTAAACTCACCGATCCATTTAAAGAAGCACCGTTATATACTTTTATTACAGGACTAGATAATTGTAAATTTAAAAAAGTAGAACCATAGCAATCTCCATATACAGTTAAAACTATAGAATAGGTATTACCACTTACATGCGCGTAAGTCAAATCCATCCCATAAATATGGTTTGCATAAATGGATAGTGGCTTGATAATACACAAAGCCACTATGATAAGGAGGTATATAATTTTCTTCATAAAGTTCATTTCGCTGAACACTTTATAAACACAACATGGTGGTGAAATATTGCACTTTATATACAAATGTATTACTTATATGACAGAATTGTCATGTAGTAACTTCTAAACAGTAAATTACTGTGATGAAAGCCTACTTTTTAGGGATGAATGATTGAGTAGCTATAGGAACTATACATAAAAATCTGACTTTATATAATCATTCTCTCTTTTTGTAGTATTTTTAGGTAGCTAATAAGTTAGCATATACTAAAACAAATATTACATTACTATATACATGAGTCAACACTTGACACCTAATGCTGAAAATCCGGAAGAATTTCTCGATTTAAAGCTAACTCAACCTAAAGATGTTGCTGCAGGCATTCCCGCAGTAATTTCTTCTGCCAAGCATGTATTTGGAGAAATGAGTGTAAGCCGAGGATTAAAAGCTTTGGCTGCCCTAAATCAAAAGGATGGATTCGACTGTCCAGGCTGTGCATGGCCAGACCCGGATGGGCATAGGTCTGCCATAGCTGAATATTGTGAGAATGGAGCAAAAGCTATAGCTGAAGAAGCTACCACCAAAAAGCTAACCCCTGATTTTTTCAAAAAGAATTCTGTTTACGAACTATCGAAACTTAATGACTACGAAATAGGAAAAAAAGGACGCGTAGCTCAACCCATGTACTTACATGAAGGGGCTACACACTACCAACCTATATCTTGGGAAGATGCCTTTAAGAAAATAGGCAACCAACTGAATAAACTATCTCATCCTGACGAAGCTGTATTTTATACATCAGGCAGAACAGGTAATGAAGCTGCATTTTTATATCAGCTTTTTGCAAGAGAGTATGGCACCAACAATCTACCGGATTGCTCAAATATGTGCCATGAATCAAGTGGTGTAGCGTTAATAGAATCGGTAGGTATTGGTAAAGGCTCGGTAAAACTGGAAGACTTTTATAAGGCAGAGGTTATTATTATTCTTGGTCAAAACTCAGGAACAAATCACCATCGTATGCTATCGGCCTTTCAAGAGGCAAAGGAAAATGGAGCAACAATTATCTCAGTAAATGCACTACCTGAGTCCGGATTAATGGGTTTTAGTAATCCACAAACCGTTAAAGGTGCACTAGGTATCAAAGCCAGGCTGACTGATATATTCTTACAAGTGAAGCTGAATGGCGACATGGCTTTATTAAAAGCCATAGAGCTACTATTACTAGAAGCTGAAGAAAAAACTCCGGGTAGCGTTTTTGACCAAGAGTTTATTAAAAACAATACTACAGGATATGATGCCTTTATTAACGGGCTAAAAAAATATAATGTAGAGGACTTAGCAAAATCTTGCGGTATATCGCTTGAGCAAATACAACAAACTGCTGAGGTATTTAAAAAGAAAAGTAGAATTATTGCTTGTTGGGCAATGGGACTAACTCAGCATAAAAACGCAGTAGACACGATTAAAGAGGTAGTAAATTTATTATTACTTAAAGGTAGTATAGGTAAGCCAGGAGCTGGTACTTGTCCGGTAAGAGGACATAGCAATGTACAGGGCGACCGTACCATGGGTATA
>CAYWUY010000156.1:0-3351 GCA_964461535.1 uncultured Flavipsychrobacter sp. | reverse complement strand
CCATAATATTCTGAGAATTTACGGTATCAGGATAATTAACTAAAGTTGTAACAATACTATCACCACCACTTACTGAGTCGTACACAGTAGTATAAACTTTATAATAATTTGTAGCGCAGTTAGTATCATATAGAGCCGCAGGGGAACAATATGTTATCATATGTCCTATTGTAGGGGGGGTATCATCAACCTCATCAGTACCACCATCAGCACAAACACCTTCTGCAGCATTGTTATTATTTCCCCAGGTATGGTACAAACTCATAGTGTGTCCAATTTCATGATTTATAGTCTTATCTGAGTTCATAACCTCAGCCAATGAAATTACACCGTCATAATGCGGAATAGCAAGCCCTACAGAAGGGAAATATGCATATGCGGCAGCTTCAGAATGATTTGAATTGAATTTTTTTACAAACCAGATATTAAGATAAGATGTATTCGGCCAAGGGGTGTATTTAGCCTGATCACTTGCTCCATAACTCAAGTATGATCTGTGACGAACAATACCTTTAGTTGGATTTCCAAGTGGATCTTTGGTAGCTAAATGTAATCGAATCCTTGCGTTTCCAATGTACTTCTTAAATGGAGCAATAACATCTGATGTATCTGCGTTTTGTTTTGCAAATACTACGTTCCATTCTTTAACAGCATCAAAAACTTGATTGTCTGTTACAAATTCACTACCATAATCGTGTATAATATGTACAACTATAGGAATGTCTATCCAAGAAGTGTCATTTGAAGCAGTAGTTCTTAATGTTGATGGGTTAATTTTTATTTTTCTTATTTCCTGATGCAACTTCTTATTAAAATTAGCATCTATTTCGGCCAACTCTGGATGTGCCTTAATGGCCTGCTTGTATACTTCATCTGAAGCACAAGAATGCTGTTGTGCAATACTATTTAAAGAAAATAGCGAGAGACCACTAGCTAACGAAAGGAATAATTTTTTCATTACGAAATAACTTCTTTAGGGTATAAAAATATGAATTTCTTAATAAACTAGTAACTTTTGAGTTAAAGAATTGTTGTTAACTGTCAAGGTAATTAAATATAAACCTGATGTAGGTGTAATTTCTTTTGAAATAAACTCGCTAACTACAATATTAGGTGCATAATTTTTTGTAACAGTATACAACAACTTTCCTGTAATATCTTTAACAGTGTAAGTGATAACTCCTTCTGTACCACTGTTAAATACTAAATTTGCACCATTATCAGTAGGGTTAGGGAATAGTTTAAAGTCAACGTTTCCATTTACAATATCTTGCACTTCTGCCGGCCACATTCCCACTGAAACTTTATCCATATACATATTATTACCAATATTGCCAGGATAATATCTAAATCTGAAGAATGTTTGTTTTTTTCTATAAGTCTCAGGTATATTAATGGCACGTGCAGCCCAGTTTGAAGCTGAAGAAGGTGTAAATTCAGAAGATCTAGTTCCATTATTTACTAACTGCGAACTATTAAAACCAGCTATTTTAAACCATCTACCGCCGCCATTTATACTTGCATCAATTTCTAAAGAATCACCTTGTGCGCTTGTACCCCATCCTAACACAGTAGAACTAACTCTAGAAGCTGCTGTATAAAAATTCAAGTAATAGTTACCAGTAATACCTTCAAGATTGTATGCAGGTGTATGCAAATCATCATAATCGCCTAAAGCTGTACCAAAAAATCTATTTGATGTATCAAAAGATCTATATCTTACACAGCTTGTTGAACCACCATAACCTACACCGTTAACAAATTCCCAACGGAATGGATTTCTGTAAAAATTCACCATTGGCCAACTTGCCATATCAGAAATACTATTAAAATCCTGAACAAATCCATTGGATATAGTATTACTATCAGCCACATAAACTGCTTTGTCGTCAACTATTGTTCCTGTACCAGCATTTGAAGTCGCTGTAAGGGTAACAGTTACCCAACCAGGTACAGTGAATTTATTATTAACAACTGTCATTGATGTAGAAGTTGGAGTTGTAGCCCCATTACTAAAAGACCAATTTACATTTGTAACTGTGTCATTCCAAGATCGATTTCTAAATAAAAAACTATTGGCACTATTTTGTGCTAGAAATCTAGTATGCGGATCTGTTACTGCGCCACCACCTGTAGCTTTATCTACAGCAAATTCCGCTGTAGGAGGTAAATCTGGCATTGGTTGCAATGCTCCTGTTGATGCTAGATTAGCTGCCGTAATTAAATTACTTCTCCCTCCTGTAGAAGATGTAAGTGCTGTTCTCATTCTTACACATTGCCCTTGTGTGAACATACGTTGGCAATATGTGTAATCCATAATATTTTGAGAGTTATTTGTATCCGGGAAATTAACTATTGAATCAACCCCAGCTACCGTATAGACTTTTAAATATCCAGAAGAACACGTAGTATCATATAAAGCAGCAGCAGTACAACCAGCAGGATAATGCCCTTTTGTAGGAGGCGTATCATCTACTAAGTCATTTCCACATGCAACATCTGGATTATTGTTATTACCCCAAACGTGTTGCAGGTTTAATATATGCCCAATCTCATGCGGTATTGCTTTGTCATAATTTAAATAGTTATAAAGACCTATAACTCCATCATAGTGAGGAATCATTGCTGCTGTTGATGGATAAATGGCATAGGCAGCGGCACCTGTAGCAGATGCACCAAATTCTTTCACAAACCAAAAGTTAATGTATTTATTATTGGGCCATTGATGATATTTAGCTTGGTCATCAGCATTGGAAGTTAAGTAAGACATATGTCTTACAACTCCTTTAGTTGGTTGTCCGTTAGGGTCTTTTGTTGCCAAATGCAACCTAATTTTAGGGTTACCTACATATCTTTTAAATGGGTTGATTGTTTCACTTGTATCAGCATTTCTAGCCATGAATACATCTGCCCAATAAGCTACAGCTGTGTATATAGAAGTATCCGGCAAAAACTCAACACCATAATCGTGTACAATATGAATAACTATTGGAACGTCATAAGTTGTTGTATCAGAAGCCGCAGTAGTTTTTCCTAAATGATTTTTTAAAAATGCAGCATCAATTTGAGCTTTTATCTGATGTTCAAACTGCTGCTCGTACTCCAAGATTTCAGGATGCTGCTTTACGGCATTCCAATACTTTGTGTCAGTATGACATGGCTGTTGAGCTTGCGCCAGCCCCTGTATTGATAGAGCTGCGAGGGTTGTGAGTAAAACTTTTTTTAGCATGATACAATTTCAGTTAATAGATACGTTCGTTTCAGATATGCAACATACTAAAAAAAACTCAATTCTTGTCACACTAGAGTATATTCCATGTATAAACATAGAATAATTCTATAAAGAAGAAA
>CAYWUY010000155.1:0-3422 GCA_964461535.1 uncultured Flavipsychrobacter sp. | reverse complement strand
TTTATCATCATGCTAAGGGTGGCTTGGGTAACATAGCATTTTTCGGCAGCCGTTACAAAGTGGCGGTGTGCATCTACTGCTATTATATATTCCAGTTGCTGTAGGTTCATTATACTTATAGATAAAATCGATGTAAAGTTATATAATATCAGTTTGATTGATAGTTCTACATGCACCATTTTTGCACTATCAATAAACAAAAACCACTAAAAATTTTATACCAATGAGTAATAACGAAACAGTAAAACTAACAACTGCATCGGGCCGCCCATATACCGAAAACGAGAACTCGCTAACTGCCGGTGCCCGCGGACCGGTGCTGCTGCAAGATGTAATACTGCACGAAAAGCTAGCCCACTTTAACCGTGAGCGTATACCTGAGCGTGTGGTGCATGCTAAGGGTAGTGGTGCTTTTGGTACGTTTACCGTTACCAACGACATCAGTGCCTACACACGTGCTAAGATGTTTAATGCTATAGGTAAACAAACTAAACTATTCTTGCGCTTTAGCACCGTAGGTGGCGAGAAGGGTAGTGCTGATACCGAGCGCGACCCTAGGGGCTTTGCTGTAAAATTTTATACCGAGGATGGCAACTGGGATATAGTAGGTAATAATACTCCGGTGTTCTTTATTAAAGACGCTAAAAAATTTCCCGACTTTGTGCACACGCAAAAGCGCGACCCACGCACCAACTGTAAAAGCCCTACTATGATGTGGGACTACTGGAGTCTAAACC
Source organism: uncultured Flavipsychrobacter sp. (assembly GCA_964461535.1). Lineage (GTDB taxonomy): Bacteria > Bacteroidota > Bacteroidia > Chitinophagales > Chitinophagaceae > Flavipsychrobacter. Next base: position 2,685 of record CAYWUY010000155.1, on the reverse strand, counting down.
CTGAAAGTCTGCATCAAGTACTAATACTGATGAGCGACCGTGGCACGCCCGTAGGCTATAGACATATGAATGGCTATGGATCGCATACGTTTTCTATGATAAATGCTAAGAACGAAACAGTATGGGTGAAGTTTCATTTTAAAACCTTACAGGGCATTAAAAACTTTACCGATGCTGAAGCCAGTACTATGAAGGGCACCGACCCTGACTTTGCACAACGCGACCTGGTAGCAGCCATAGATAATAAAGACTATCCACGCTGGGCACTTAAAATACAGGTGATGACCGATGAACAAGCTAAGATATTACCGTACAATCCGTTTGATATTACTAAAGTATGGTCGCACAAAGATTTTCCGCTAATAGATGTGGGTATACTAGAGCTTAACGAGGTGCCACGCAACTACTATGCACATGTAGAGCAGTCGGCATTTGCGCCCACACATGTAGTAGATGGCATTTCGTTTTCGCCCGATAAGCTATTACAAGGCCGCTTACTGTCTTACCCTGATGCACAACGCTATCGCCTAGGTGCTAACTACGAGCAAATACCGGTGAACCGCTGCCCATATATGACTGCCAATCATCAGCGCGACGGATTGATGAGCATCAATGGCAATGGAGAAGACAGCCCTAACTACTTCCCTAATAGTTTTGATAACATTGTAGCCGATGAGGCCTATAAAGAACCGGTTGTAGAACTAGACAGCACACATGCCTACTGGTATGATAGAAACGGAGCCGGTGATAACGACCACTACTCTCAGCCCGGCATACTATTTAGCCAGGTGATGAACGACTACGAAAGATATAATACAGTAAGCAATATAGTAGGTGCTATGAGTGGCATTAGCGGACCCAAACGCGATGAGATTATTAACCGACAACTGTGTCACTTTTTTAGAGCTAACACTCAGCTAGGCTTGGCAGTGGCAGAAGGATTGGGGGTAGATGTGCAAGCATTAATGCAACAGTTTCATACACCGGCAAAACAGTAATAACCATGCAGTATATTATAAACACGCTGCAACGCCCCACCGCAGATTTTATTAAAAAATGGGGCAAATGGGGAATAGTACTTTTTGCACTTAAAGGCTTGGTATGGCTGGCTATGGGCTACCTATACTGGAAACACTAAAACAGCATAACCATCTTAAAACAAAGCGGCCGCCATCATGTAGAACAAGATAGCGGCCGCTTATTTTATGGTTTACTTATTATTGAAATAAGAACTTAAAGCTTTGGTATCTACTATCATTATATCTCCATGCAAAATATACATTACAACCTTGTATTTCGCACCTAAAAGGATTGTTATATACCTTAACATATACCCTCCCCGAAGTAGCATATGAATCTCCATCATTCACATTAATGGAAACACTAGTATCATTTAAATTATACTCAGTAGAAACAGTATAAAATCCGGTATGGGGTGTACCTGAAAAGCTAATAATACCGGAACTATAGGTGTCTTCAATTTTAAACGAACTCTTTGAAATCATGGATGATTTAAGCACATATGTACCATTGGAGTTTTTCATATTGTTTAATGCTAGCCCGGGCAAGCCGTTACAGTCCGGCGCTAGAGAGTCTGTTGTAAGCGGGGGAATAGTAAGTGTATTGCCAAAAACGATTTTACCTTCTTTAAAAGAAGCTATTGTAACATAGTACGTTTTATTAGAGTCTAAAAACGGTGTAGGCCAAGTATAGGTAGCTGTATTATTATTATAAGTATAATCTTGGGACAAATATACACCTGCTCTATAAGGTACTGTATCTATAGAAATACACATGTTACTTCTACTATAAGTCTTAAATTCACCCTGAACGTATGCCGATGTAGGTGTAACACGCTTTATTTTGGTTATTACGGGTTCATCATCCCCTTTAGTGTTAGGGAAATATGGTGAACAACTACCGGCAGCTAAAGCAAGTATAGCACCAAATATCACTAGTAGTTTACTCTTCATGGTCGTCTTCTTTTTTAGCTTTAAACATAAAATACATACCTGCAAACGCGCTCAAGTGTGTATAATTTAAGTCCAGTTCTCGGGTTCTTATATTGGTATACTCAGCACCTAGGTTAAAGTATACGTGGTCTACTATTTTCTTCTCTACTATGGCAGAAAACTTATAGCCTATATAGCCCTCTTCACCAAATCGTCTGTATTCCGATTTTAGGGGCATTTCTATTGCACCATCTACATATGTGCCACCAAATACAAAAGCCCCTTGTATTTTCAACGCTAAATCTATAGGCTTAAGCTTTACAGCATTATACTGAAAACCGGCATAGCCGTAATACATTAGTTGCTCTTTAAAAACATAGTTGGCTCCGTAGTAAGTAGTATTGGTTTGAGAACTATCTAATATGCCTAAGTAAGAAGGCACGGGAGCATAGGTAGATTTTACCTTGAAAGCCTGCGCGCCTAGTATTAAACTTAAATCGGGGAATAGCCTATGCGGATGACTAATATAGGCACCTATACCCGGTACAGTGCTATTGCTCCACTTTATATTACCTTGTGGCTGTATGCCCAGCAACTGTATGCCTACGCCACAGCGCCCGGCAAAAGGTGCACCCACACCTACCAGCAACATACATAGCGATAGTAGTTGTTTTTTCATAAATGAAAATTATGACTTAATAATACAACAATATGTGGGATTTTGGAAGGGGGG
>CAYWUY010000154.1:0-3484 GCA_964461535.1 uncultured Flavipsychrobacter sp. | reverse complement strand
ATCGACTTCTGCAACCCAAGGTTTCTTGCGGCATTTGCACCTTTTTTAGTATTGCGGTAAACCTCTACGGTTGTATATTTTTCTTTAATAAAATCTATAGTCCCATCAGAAGATCCATCATCAACAACAATAATCTGTATATCACAGTTTGCTGTCTTTAGCACAGAATCTAAGGTGTAAGATATTATTTTTTTTCTGTTATATGTTGGTACAATTACACTGCAACTCACATTATATATTTAAAAAAAACAAATAATATTAATGCAGCTCCTATACTATACACAACTCTCTGTATAATTCTTTAGAGTTATCTGCAAAATTTCCCCATTCTGATAAAATGAAAGATCTACCATTTTTTGATAGTGTTTCTCTTAAAGCTTCATCTTTTAATAGTTTCAACAAATTTTCTGCAAGGATATCTGGACGTTTGGGGGGAACCAAAACTCCATTGATTCCATCTTTTACAAGTTCAGGGTGTCCACTTACATTCGTTGTTATTACTGGCAAACCAGAAGACATTGCTTCTATATTAGCATTAGCCAATCCTTCCCAATGAGATGGTAAACAAAATATATCAACAGCTTTATATAAATCTGCAATCTGCCCTGGAGGTATTTCACCTAGATCATTCAAAAATGTATCAACACCTCTCTTCTTTGCCTCTACTTTTAAATCAAATTCACTATGCCCTGCGTGCACAGCAACAAGAGAAAGTCTATCAAAACTTTTTACTACAGTTGAAAGGGCATCAAATAAATCCAACCAACCCTTTCTGGCAATAGCAGTTCCAACATTGAGTATTATTAATTTATCTTTAGGTAAGTTGTACTTTTCCCTTAGTTCTAATTTAGTTTTTGCATCTACGGGCTTAAAATAATCATAATCAACACCCATTCTTATAACTTTATAGCTATACTCTTTTTGCAATATATTATTAGCTTCTCTTCCTAAATAATCTGCACAAGCAAACCTTTTATCAGCTTTCTCAATTACGCTCTTAAACGATTTCATCTGCTCATCACCATTTTTGGGCCATACGACAACATCATCACCTATGTAAAGTACTGCGGACTTTATACCAAACCTGTGGGCAGCGTATTGAACATTAAAAGATTCTGGCAACCATTGAGAGTAAAAAATATCTGTTTCCTGAGATAATTTCACACCCATTGAATCAAACATTTTCTTTAGGGTATAATAAAACTTATCTTTATAACTTTTTTTATGAAGAAAGTATGGTAATAAGTTAGGAATTTTCGGGTGAAAAATCTGAACACCTTCATGTATCCTAGTATCAGGATAAATAAAGGCAGTATTATTCCATTTTGTGTGTAATTTATTAATTGGCGCCGGAGGACGCCACATAACTGGGATTACAACTTTTAAATCTGCTCCATTCTCAATCAAAGCTTTATACTGACGATGTGCAAATATACCGGCCCATTTCATTCCTGGATAATCGTACGGATAAAATGATGGGAACGCCCAAATACGCATAATACAATTTTTCTTAATCTATTTTTTTAATACTGAACGAAGGTACAGATGTAGACTTTACAATATCTAAATACATTGAAGCACCAAAATAGTTATTGGCATTCACAGTAAAAGCTGAGATATTATCAATATATACTAATAAATTATCTGCTTTACATATATATATACTCATTGCATACTCTCCAGGAGCAAGCTTAGGAGAATCTATTACATATTCAAACTCCAATTTACTATCAGGTTTTATATCATAAGTATATCCTAACCATAATGACCTGGAATGTACAACACAAGTTTTATTATCACTAAAAATATTAATATCAATAATAGCCCCTTCTATATTCAAATCTCCAATGTCGAATGAAAATTTCATTTTAATATCTTCATGCGGACTAAGATTATCTAAGTCTTTCTTATTACTTATACCATTCCACTTTATTTGCTTATTTAGTGCAATAATAATTTCACCGGCAGAAGAGTGTGAAGAAAAATACCTGTCAATGGTTTCTTTAATTCCACCATTATAGTCAACAGTACCATCAACCAATAATAAACCAGTATTACAAATAGCTGAAACCGAAAATATATTATGACTTACAAATAGTACAGTTCTACCTTCATTTTGGGCAACATCGCTCATTTTCCCCAAACACTTCTTCTGGAATTCGGCATCACCTACTGCTAATACTTCATCCAATATCAAAATTTCAGATTCTAAATATGCTGCTACTGCAAAAGCCAATCGAGCATACATACCTGATGAATAGCGTTTTACAGGTGTATCTGCATATCTAGCAATACCAGCAAAATCAACTATTTCATCAAATTTCTTGGTAATTTCAGATTTTGACATGCCCAAGATGGCACCATTCATGTAAATATTTTCCTTTCCTGTCATTTCAGGATGAAAACCAGTACCTACCTCTAATAATGATGCAATACGTCCTTTTACTTTAATAGAACCTGTAGTAGGGCTTGTTACTCTAGAAAGTAATTTTAGTAAGGTAGACTTTCCAGCCCCATTTGTACCTATAACACCTAAAACATCTCCTTTATTGACTGAAAAATTAATATCTCTAAGTGCCCATGTATAAGCCTCTGTAGACCTCTCAGATCTTTTATTTACTGTACCTATTTTAGAATAAGGGTCTTCCTTACCAGAAATCTTAGCTATCCATCTATTTAAGTCATGGCTTATGGTACCAGTACCTATTTGGCCTAGTCTATATTGTTTGGATAACCCTTCTACTTTAATAACTGTATTTGCCATTTCCTTATACTGTATCTATAAATTTCTTCTCTACACTGTTAAAAATAAATATGCCTAGTATAAGTATTACAACTGTAAATATACCACTGTATATCAAACCAAAAGTATCAATTACTCCATTGCCTAAGAACGCATACTTGAAAGCTTCGAAAATTGAGGTAAGGGGATTTAGTAGCATATAAAATCTTTTTTGGCCAGTTACATTACTTAGTGGATATATTACAGGAGTAGCATACATCATCAACTGCACACCAAAAGTTACTAAAAATGCCAAATCCCTGTATTTTGTAGTTAAAGATGTGATAATTATACCAAAACCCAAACTAATAAGTGCTATAATTAATATATATATTGGAACGAATATTAAAGTAAAATTGGGATGAATAGTATCAGTAGTAACCAAATAATAGACCCATACAATAAAAAAAATTGCTAACTGTATTACGAACTTAATCAACCCTGAAATAACCCTAGCCAATGGCAATACAATTCTAGGAAAATATACTTTACCGAATACTGATGCATTCTCAACAAAAGTTCTTGAAGTAATATTTAACGTCTCAGAAAAATAATTCCACAATGGCAAACTTGACAAATAAAATAAAATTTGTGGCATACCATCTCCAACAGAAATTTTCGCTATTCCCCCGAATATAAATGCAAAGGTCAATGCTGTTAATATTGGCTGAATTATAAACCACAAAGGCCCCAATATTGTTT
>CAYWUY010000153.1:0-3512 GCA_964461535.1 uncultured Flavipsychrobacter sp. | reverse complement strand
ACAATATACGGGTGCGGGAAATAAAATATACCGTTAGCCTGTATGACGATAGCACACGCTACACCCAACGCACCGCCCCATTTAGCAAGAATATTGTAACTACGTATTAAGGGGGGCTGTGTAATAGCCCGCATAAACCAACAACGGCTACAAGAAAACCTGTAGCCGTTGATAAATATATAGTGAGATATTGGTAACTATATACAATTTTACACCAAATGCGCCTTAAATAAATAAAATATTTATTTATTATAGAATAATGTAAAAGTTATTAAAAAATAATTTTGTTAGTTATGTTTGTCAAAAAAACAAAACTTGGCAAAAGCAGCAAAACCCGAAAACTCCTCGGAACCCAAAGGTGAAGACCTGAAATTGTCAAAGGCCTCAGTAGTCATGCTATCAAAGCTTTTTACTGAGCTGGGGGCTTTTGGGTTTATTATCGTTTTCTCGGCATTATTTTTGTTATATTATGGTAGTGAGGAACAGAAAAAGGAATTTGTAAATAATTTTTTACTTTTACACATATTAAGAGGGGATAAAACCTACCTCTATTTTTTATTTGTTTGTATTGTTTCTTTATGTGCCATAACAATTTTTTACTACGTATCTCGTTTAAACCTTAAGAAAAAAGAGGTTGATTTAAAAGATAACACAATCAGCCATCTTACAAAAAGGGTATCTGAATTAGAAGGTAAGTTAGACAAAATTTACGCAAAAAAATAATACCATGAGCACAATATATTATATTCTTCCGATAGCGTTGTTACTTTATTTTGCCAACAAATTTAGGGTTAACAACCTAACATTGAAAACGCAAAATAAATTAACTGAGTTGCAGAATAAGTCATTCTCATTACGGAATGATACTAATAATAAGCAGCACATATATTTGTATAATAACATTTATATATCAAAAAATTGCTTACCCTATCTTAATATAATGTTTGTTCTTCTTTCTATATTGTTTTTTAGAAAAACGTTAAAAAAGGGGAATAAGATTAACAAGAATACTTTTAGTGATAAGGACATTAGTGCTGTTTATAATGAAAGCATAGAAGTTACAATTAAGTATCTTCTATTAAAAAGCTTTATTTTTTCTTTGTTTTTATTAGTTGTATTATTAGTAACTGCTGGTGGTATGTTTATATGTGGATATGGCGTTATTAAGATAAAAGCGTTTGTAAAAATGTGGGAAAAGAATATTGGTAATGCGATAATCTATACAGAGAAAACATACCATCCAAGTGAAGACATTACTGATTTTTCGCTTGCATAGACTAACTTTTTTTTAGTAAATTATTTTAAAAATATAAAGCTCCAAACAGAGCTTTATATTTTATTGTTCTTATCTTCTTTAGGATTGTAATCAAGTGCAGTTTTAAGTTTTGAATTGAAATCAGAAATTGAATTATTGTCTTTGTTTATGTTTTTTATATTAACGTATGATGTTTCATCAGTCTTTTTGAGCGTTTTCATAAAATCTATACCATCTAGTGTTTTTCTTTGGTCTTTAACTGTTTCCGACAGTATTCTGAAACGTTCTTTTTTACCTAATCCATTTTTAATTAATATAGAATTCAAGCTTTCAATATTTGATAATATAGCTAATTCGTTAATGCTAGCACTGTCACGTATATTTTCCCCATTTAGTACTCTTTGTGGATTACTCTCTCTCCATTGTTTAGCTGTACATCTGAATAAAACCAAGTTTAATAAGTCTGCTTCATCAGCATACAATATCCATTCTTTAGCTTGCGTGTATCCCGCTTTAGGTATTATATACTCTTTTACAGCTGCTGTGTGAATATGGTAATTAGCCTTACTAAGAACTCTTTTAAAATTCCATTCAATTCCGTATTGATTAGATTCAATTTCTTTTAACCTTTGGTATTCTTTTATTAAATAAAGTTTGAATATTGGACTAATCCACGCTCCGAATTCAAAAGCAATATCTTTATGGGCATATGTTCCTCCATTTTTACCACTTTTAGAAACTAAACCTATTGCATTGGTAGACTCAATCCACTTTTTAGGAGTCATATTGAATGAATTTAATCCCGCTTCTTTTCTAAAGGTGTCGAATTCGACACCTTTAAAATTTGGATTGTAAAGCTGTTCCCACATTCCTAAAAACTCTACAGTATTTCTATTTCGCATCCAATTTCGGATATGATCATTACCTTCCTCATCTTTAACCATGTCGGTCAAGCAGATATAATCATTGTTATTTATTTCTGTTAATCCGATTAATTTGTTCTGAACATTTATGTTTGTAGATTTCATAATATTAAGATATTAATTTTTTGTAAGTTAATTTATTTTCCATATTTGAAAACATCAATTTAAATCTAGTGCTTTCGCTTGAATTTCTACTATTATAACGAAAACAAAACTCATTTAAATATTTCTGCATATGCTTTGGAGATAGTGAATGATAAGTGCCTATTACCATTCTATCTAATAGGCTAAAAGCCCCTTCAATTGTGTTGGTATGATATATGCCACCTCTTCCATATTCGCTTTTAGAATGGTCAACTATACCATGATGAGCATACTCACGACCTACTACATTGTAGTGAGTAGCTGAATCAGTCATTAATACAGACGAATTATCTATAGTAGATTTAAGTAGTTCTTTTTCTCCTAAACTAATTGGAACAATTTGAAGATATAATTTATTAGACCTTTCAACTGCACCAAATACTACAGTTTTATTGTCGTTAGTGCCGCGTACCTTTTCTTTAATCTCTCTTCTTTTACGATTGCTCATATTCTTAACTTTACCACCTATTATAGTTGCATCAGCTTCAACTATAACACCCTCTCCACCTAACTTATTATTATTATCGTCTTCATTTTCTATTGCATCAGTAATTCCAAAGCAATTACGAGTACGATGATTCATAAACCAAGCCGTTTTTTGAGTAATATTAAGGTCTTTAGCTAGTTGTAAAGAAGAAATTCCTTTTTTATGACCAGTGATTAAGTAAATAGCTAAAAACCATGTAGGTAATTCAATCTTAGTATTATCAAACAAAGTGCCAGTGCAAACATTGAAATATTTGCCTGTATTTTTACATTTATACTTATTGCCTTTACAAACGTAAACTTTAGATGTAGCATCAAAAGGAGAAACCACGCTGCCATTCCAACGTAATTCCTCCAAATGTTTAATACAAACTTCTTGTGTAGGGAAAGTTTTTATTAATTCTACTACAGATTTGAATTCTACATTTATCATTGCTTCAATCGTTTGATAAAACAAAGATAAGTAGCTATTTACACCAAAAAATTATTTAGTGTAAAATTGTATATAGTTACTGAGATATTTAGCTAGTCTAGCTTGCGGAAGCGGCAGGTGAAGCCTACAGTGGCTATGGCTTGTTTGCTAATACCAAAATCGGCATAGAAAGCGGCGCGCTTAGATATGTAATAGCGTGCTCCCAGGCGTGCATACAGGTTTACATTACGATCGGTAGTGCTTACTATGCTGTCGCCCTGAGGCTTTCTAT
>CAYWUY010000152.1:0-3543 GCA_964461535.1 uncultured Flavipsychrobacter sp. | reverse complement strand
ATACGATATATACTTCTTTCATAAAATTTCTATGTTTTTGCGCTGCAAAGGTAGGGTTTTAAGTGAATAGACATAGTTAATATTAAAATTTGTAATTCAATATGGGTAGCTATTCTATTTAGATAATTCAATCTTGTAATTATCTATTAGTTGTATCATAATGTTGATAATGTTTCCCCATGTATTAAAAAAGCTATAGCTCTCTAAATCCGAACGATTTATGATTTCATAACTGTAGTTTATGCCGCCATAGAGGTCGATAAAATAAACTTGAAAATCTTGTTTTCCATCATCCTTGAATTTTAATGATACTTTTGGATAATAATATTCGTTTTTACTTGAATTTACTGTCCCTATGAGGTTTGTTGCATGTATATTTTCTTTTACATATACAGGTAAGTAAAAGTAATTAAATAAATTTCTGAATACTTCTGGCTCTATGTTTTCTGAACTATGTTTTAATTTTTCAAGTTTGCTTTTTAAAAAACTACTTTCACCACATATAATAGATATTAGTTTAACTATGTTATATCCTTTAAAGTCTGTATACTTTATATTAATTATTCCATAGTTTGATCTTGAAATAGCTTTATTAAAATATTCTATCATGTCAGTAGGGAAAGGTCTTATAGTACGTTTTAGATTCTCTGCTTGGCTTTTTACATCATAATCTAAACTATAATTGTTTGTTTTTAGAGTTTCAGTGTCGATTTGTTTTTTTAAATTCCTAATAGAGAGCACATTGTTTTTTATAAGGAATTTAAACAACTCAAATACTGAAGTATAATTACAATTTAATGATGATATCCAACTAAGTTTAAAGTTTATTAAATCATCTAAGTCAAATGAAAACGGCTCGTAACAAAAGAATTTTTCTATATAGCCATTAAAGTCTGTTTCATTACCATATTTATGACCATAAATATGTTTTATGTTGTCTAGGTCGCAGACTACTATCACCTTGTCAAATCCAAATTTATTTTCGCCAGAACCATAATTATGTACACTTAAAACATTTAGTATTCTAAAAATGTGTTCAGGGTCTAATCTGTCTAAATCGTCAATTATTAATACTGATTCTTTATTTGGGCTGTCGTCTTTTAGTGATTTAATAGCTCTTCTGAGAACCAAGGTATTGATGTCTTCCTCGTATATAGAGCCAATTTTATCCTTCTCATTACTCAGTATGCTATATAGTTTATCTATTCCTTCAGTTTTATCTTCAATTTCTTTATCCCATCTTTTATATGCTGCAATTTCTTCTTTAATATCTAGACTAGTGTTATCGCTTATTGTTTTAGCAATAATGCTCTCAACTAGCCTTTTGAATACGGTACTATAATTGTTATGAATATAGGTTGATACTTTTAGTAGGCGTGATTCTTTCTCATCAAAAGTATTTTTATTTGGTATGTGATGGAAAGTCAAGTAATGTGTAGCTATATCCACCTTTATCCATTCAAAAATATCTTGGTTAGCACCTACTACATAGTTAACAGGAGATAGGTTAAATACATTATACCTCTCTACCTCTATATCAAAGTATTTTTTTAAGAAGTAAGATTTTCCGGTGCCAAATTTCCCTGAAAAAAGAATACGATTATTGTCTTTTAGTGCTAGGTGTTCATTAAAACGCTCCTTAGGTGCATCGATAGATATATCAATCATCAGTGTACTAATTATTTTATGTAAAGGTATAATGTATTATTATTCTGTATGTTTATTGCGTCCAGAAGATATCCACAAAAAGTAGTTTAATGCGGGTATTCTTCTGCTAAGTAATTGTCTATAAAAAAACTGTCTAGGGGTGTCTAAGACGCTTTTAGAGTATACCCTTAGGTATGTTTAGTTTAAGACATAAAAACTATAATGCCATACAATAGTTAGCCTACTGGTACTATACTAAATTTTTGGCATGTTTTCATAAAAAATAACCTTTATCATTTGCATTATGCAAATGATAAAGGTTACGTTAGTTCTGTATAAATTAATGATTCATTATACTCTGAATTTTTTTCTACAAGCAATTTTTTGACAAGATAAATAGTTCGTTTGCTAGTTTTCAATATTTAAAAGCTTTCTGCTATTTATTGTTTCATTTTGTATTGAAAAAATGTAAACCCCACTAGGAATGTTACCTAATCCAATCTTTGACTCATTACTATTCATAGATCCAGATAGAACAACTTTACCGTCTATACTTAACAATTTATATTCTGTCTGTTTTGTAGAGTAAAGCGTGCCTAATTTAATATTTACATAGCCATTTGCTGGATTTGGTGAAATATTTAATTCTGATTCTAAATTAGTATTGCTTACGCTTGAGGTTGCTATTACAGCAAGTGATTTACATATAGTGTCATTCCCACAGCTGGAGTGCGATATTGCACATACCTCATATGTGCCAGGTGAAGGGTACGTATGTGTTGTTGTTAATCCACTATACATTGAACTTCCTCCAAATAACCAGGTTACTGAATCTAAACTATTAACTGCACCAGTATATGTAAAACTTACGCTCAAGCCACTTGATATGTAATTAAAGTTAGGCAATGGGGGATGAGTTATGTTTGTGCTATAATCTTCAATCCAAGTAGGAATATTTATATACTGATAACATGGGTAATAATAGCCAAATCTATTAGTACTTGCTAAGTTGCTAATAGAGTCTGCAGTACTAACATTACTTATTAGTTGTGATAAAACAATTATGCTATCCAACATAGATAGTTCAGAACTAGACGGAGATCTACCATTATAGTGTTCGTCTGATACCAAGTAGTCACAATGAGATGAAAGCCAAGAGTCAAAAGATGTAGTTCCTGGATTAACAATTAGTTTCATTCCTAGCGACCTACATCTGTTGAAAATAGAGTCTATATAAATTTTGCCCGCAGTAGTTGGGTGATGACTTACTTCGTCTAAAAACACACCTGTTGCCCCATCGCTATATATTCCATTTACTCTGTTTAAGTTCTCAAACAGCCCGGAGGTATCATTTTGGTATTTTGTGCCCTCATATCCACCAGTTATGTATGAAAATACTTTTGTACCATGTATGGTATATAAGCTTGGATTACATCCGATGTACCCATTTTGTTCTCCCCAAAACCCATGTGGAGTATTGTCAATTAGAATGTCAGGTACAACAGATAGAATACGATCTCTAACTGGATTAACAGTTAATAAATCATTGTGGTATTCATAGCAAACCATTGACATTTTTTGTCTGCATGCTACAGTTTGAGAGTTGCCGTTTCTAATTGAAAGGACTAACATGGCTAAGCATAATAGTAGATTTCGTTTCATAATAATATCATTTTCTATAAAGTTACTTGTTGCCTGTATTTTAGATGATTTTTTCAAATTAATTATTAGTTAATGCATGGTTATTTTTTTATTGAGATAGATTAATATTTTTTGTTAGTGCGCTGCTGCGTAATTATAGTCTAGTAATTTCTCTTAAATTTTAGCTCAATCCCTACTATGGTGGAAGAAGAAGCCTAGCCGCCTCAAAAACGGCAGCTAGCCAAGCCTATGCGG
>CAYWUY010000151.1:0-3737 GCA_964461535.1 uncultured Flavipsychrobacter sp. | reverse complement strand
CGCCGTTGTTGGTGTTCGCACCAACAACCAATAGTAAAGTAATACTTTCCTGCCATAGTTATAATTAATTCTCCTTTTACTAGGGCTGGTGCGTGCATTTACTTTTTTGTGCTGCCTCAGAAAAGTAACAAAAAAACGGCACCCAAAAAAACGCCCCACCTGCTAGGGCGCTGCTAGCCGCCGTTTTTGAGGCAGCTAAGCTTCTGCACGCCTTATAAGTTGCTTGAGGGAACGCCAATAACGGCTTAAAAAAACATATTACTCAAGTACTTGTTTGCAGAATCGTCATCTACCGACGTGTTACATGTTCACTAATTATTTTATTTATAAAAAAATAAAGGCTGTCGTTTAGATAATTTTTATTTTCACTATTGTCATAGAAATGACCAAAGGCATCCATACAAATTTGTCTTGAGGGCTGTTTTGCAAAGAAAATTTTAACTCTCACATCTAAATCAGCTAAACTATCAGCACTAAAACTTTGCAATAACGTAGATAAAGTATCGAAATAAACATTTTTACTGTCTATTTCTATTTTTTTCATTTTAGAAATATGTGAAGAATCAAACTGGTCACAAGAGATGTTTATTACCGACTCTGTTTCTATATCTATGTATGTTATAACTATTTTATTATTCTGAGTTATCTGCTTATTTGAACAAGAAATGAATAACAAGATTATTAATACACCTATATAGTGCGTCATACTTTTTTTCAATAAACGAGGTTCCCCCATGCTCTGTTCGTGCTGGTTTTTTATCGTTAGTTAATTCCCCAAGTTTTTTGGCAGTTTTAAATTCGCCCCATTAATTACTCTCTTTTCCCTCCTTGTAACTATCCCCCCAACAAGGGCTAAAAACTTTGTTATTATCCATAGATAATTACGGTGCAATTGTATTTTAATTAACTATGGGCAAACATCATTAAGGGTTGATAAAGAATTATTGTTCTGTAGGTTCAAGCCATCTCCCAGTTTGGACAACATTATATAAATGCAATGCCGAAAATTTTTTAATCGGTGCTTTCTTTTTAAAAACACTCATTATTCCTTTTAGCAGGTTTGTTATATCCGCCTCGCTATCGTGATACTCCTGCCACTTGTATCCTGAAAAATCTACGTGATACTTTTTAGCAATCGCTTCAATAAACGACCATGCGTCAAGCCCATCCATCCCCAATTCATGGAAGAAAAACGTATTATCTGTTATCTCAACACCTACTATTGATTTGAGAAACGTGTAAAAGTCCTCTTTTATAATTTCCATACCCTTGCCTTATCTATAGTCTAAATTATCAATAGTTGCCTGTGGCAATACAAATGGACTCCATTGTCGCTTACTTTCCTGTTGTTGGTGTTCGCTCCAACAACGACTGACGTCAGAGGTCTATAATTATTTTGACATACCACTTGCTTCTATGATTTGTCTCCACTCACTTGGAGGGTGACCTATTAAACTATTATAACCCATTATCTCTGTTTCTGGATTATATTTCCACCACTCCCTCGGAATTTTCATGCCTAGTTCCTTTTCTATGGCTATGCCTTGTTCTAGCTCCTTCTTCTTCAGTTCTTCGTATTTATTTGACCTGCCAGCTAAACGATCCTCTATCAACTCAACAAAGCTTGGCGCTTCCCAGATATACATATAGTCCATTCCAACACATTCGCTAGGCAAAGCCTTTCTTTCTGAATTGTCATTGTATATAATTGTACACAACTCAGGGTGTAGTGTTTCTATATGATACTGAGGTGGTATTTTTTTCAACTCATCATCTGATACTATTGACTTTTCGATAATTTCGAAAAGACCCTTTGTGATAATGTCGTTAAATAGTATAGCAAATACCAATTCTCCGCTGCTTGTTATAATACTTAAATCAGTAGAACCTAGTTCGGAAGCATTAGTAGTTTTTCTATAAACTACTACAAAGCCCTCTTCTAATATTTTGCCTAATGCAAACCTATTTTCACTCAAAGGTATCTTTATGATCCCACCTATTGTCATTCGTTGTCTTTTCATGCTCGTAAATTTCCACCCTTATTACCATTCCCCAACAAGCCCTAGTATTTGCTTTAACAAATGTACAGTATGCATAAGTAAAGGTTTATTACTTTCATACTCTTGTATCCTCGGTAGTAGTTGTTGCAATCATCAATATGGGCTGAGTATTTTTTATATTCGATAATCTGTGCCAATGATTATGCTTAATTCTCCATGTATGGTAATATCCATTTTAAGCTATCAGGGAACTGATAACCAAATGATTGAAAATCTTCTGGAGTTATCATAATGTTTTCCATATATCCATACCAGTATTTTCGATACGCAACTGGGAACGATTTTCCAGTCATTATTTTCCCAATATTACTTTTTAGATTTTTATGTCTTCGTGAACGTCGAAGAACTTTACCATTAACATGATAGTAGTAATAAAATAGTGGCCCGAAATTACCTCGGGTGCCACTTCCTCCATCCCATTTAATAATTTGCCCAACAGTTAATGAGTGTTCTTTTCTAAATTTAGAACCACAGTATGAAACATAAAACACTGATACAGCAAAAATTACCCCCAAAAACACTATAAACTTTCTCTTTATCATTTTTGGAATCTTTATAGTTATCAATACTTTCCACCCTTATTACCATTCGCACCAACAAGCCTGCGTATATAGTCTAACAAAAATACTATATGCAGCAGTAAAGGTGTATTACTTCCATTCTCTACTAGCCTCTGTAGTGGTGGCTAACACCAACAACGGCGAAAATAGGCTACCCAACTTATCTTGTCCCCTCAAAAAATAGATAGGTATTTGTATCAATTAAAATTCCTCCATTCGGTTTTATGTCTAGTTTGTACCTGACAATTATATCTTTATGCCTACCACTAAAAATGAACTTAATACTATCATGGTAACCAATAATGTAACTAATATCTAGATCATACATTTTTTCTTCAAAAAGGTGCCTTTCATTTTCTGACAACTTGATAGAATCAATATAATATTGTTTAGAGTCACTTATGTAAGAGCTTTCTTCCAATCTCTTACCCGTGAAATTAATTACATATTTATATGTCTTATCACTCTTATGAACTAATTCATCTACACTGTTTCCGAGGGCTAAGTAATTCTTTCTGTGTATAGAGTAGTTTTTCTGATAGTACTTTACATCCTTTTGGACGCAACCGATAGCAAATAACATCAGCAAGAATCCGTGTTTAACGTTCAATTTCATGATAATTCTTTTACATTCTGCTCTTATTGCCATCCCCCCAACAAGGGCGAAAAACTGTGTTATTATTCATAGATAATTACGGTGCAATTGTATTTTAATTAACTAAGGGCAAACATTATTAAGGGTTGATAAGAACTCACATGAGGCTGTACTTTATTTCTCATGAATTTGATAAGTATCTGTTTTCCATTCACTATCAATACTACTTCTACGAGCGCTTGCCCCAATAGGTAGCCAGGTGATTTTATTTAGTGTTCCATCAAGCTGCAATGCAGTACCCATAGAAATAATTCTGCCTTCTTCATCACTTCCTGTTTCCTCGCCAGATAGAAATTGCCAATCATCGTCTTCATCGTGAACTACGTAAAGAATTGGCATTGAATGCGCTATTACGTGAACTGAAGTAAACACTACTTTTTTAAGATCAATTTCCATTGTTGGTGCCTTTTTCCCGCCGTTGTTGGTGTTCGCACCAACAACCAACAGTAAAGTAATACTTTC
>CAYWUY010000150.1:549-3745 GCA_964461535.1 uncultured Flavipsychrobacter sp. | reverse complement strand
CAAGTGTATTCAAACGAAACAGGTTTTTCTTATGAAGCATTAGTTCCATTTGCCCTAGTTTATAAATCAGGCGGAGAAGTTACACTAAATAAAAAGCATAAATTCTTATTTACAGCAGGCCTTGGTGTTGCTCCTGGTTATACCATTACTAAAATTTATGAGCCTTATCTAAATTTTGCTGCGCGTAAATTTATAATGATGGAAATGGGCTATTTCGCCGGTTTAGCCTTTAAAGTTCGTGCTACAGCCTACTTTGGCGACCGTACATTAGTTGACGTTACAGAAGGAGACTTCGCAAATAGTAGTGGAAACGCCTTTACTATGGGAGGTTTTAACGACACCAAAGTAACAAGTAAAACATCAGTAAACTTAGCACTACTAATTATGCCATTTTCTTTTGGTTGGAAAAGTGCTAAAGATTCTTGGGACGACTATAGTTACTAATAATTTTTTTAAGATAAAATTCATCTCAACGACCTATTATTTTAGTACACATACTAAAATAATAGGTCGTTTTTTTATAGGAATTTAATAATGCTACAACAACCAACTGACTATTGAATATCTATAATAATCTAATTCATTTCGATTGCATGGCAAAACAAAATCACCAATCATTAATTTGTTATAAAATTAATATGAATAGAATAAACTAGTAAAAAAATTAACTACTTTTACATCCTTTAGCCAGAAGAAATCATATAAACATATGCTTTGGTCTTCTTGCAATAAGCATATAAAAATACATACACTAATCACTTTTAAAACAACATATATGAAACCTCTAAAATTACTTTCACTGGCTACTATTTTCTTAGTAGTACAAACATCAATAACATTTGCACAAAGCTCCTGTCTAAAAACAGCATACACTAAAAAAGTGCAGATAAAAAAAAGCGATAATAATATTGTAGAAAATGCAAGCTTTGAAGAAGGCAACTATGCGTGGTTATTCTACCCCGATAGCAATAGGGCAAAAATCACCACAGACCCAACAAATACTAGTCGCAAGTGTGTGAGAATGGTAACAACTGATAATGCTGGAGGCGACGCACTAATAAGTCAAGCAATACCACACATGACTGCAGGCAATACATATACCATGTCGGCATACTTAAGATCTAAGCTAACTTCTAATCCCAACTTAAAGCATGTCACCATGCAAGTTAGATTTAATTATCCTGGATATTCGGAAACAATTCCCGTATTATTTTGGCCTACTTCAACTTGGCAGAAATACTCTTTTAGTTTTACGGTACCTACAAGAAGTGACATAGAAGTATCAAAAGCTGAAGTATTATTTTATAGAGGACAAAACGATACTGTATGGGTTGATAGCGTGAAAATAAGCGATAGCAACTTGGTAGCCAACGCAGATTTTGAAACAGGAATAGGCAACTGGCTACAAGTGCCCAATAGCAGTAGAGTATCAAGAGTAAGTAACGGGGTAAGAGGTTTTGGCAATTGTATAAAAATAACTTCTTTAAATACTGCCGATGGAGATGCACTACTAAGTGAGTCAGTACCAAACTTAACTAGAGGAAAAAGGTATACTATAAGGGGTTATATGAAGTCTAAAAGACCTGTACCTACCAACTCTGCTACAGTATCAATGCAAGTTAGACTTAATTATTCAGGTGGATGGGTAGTATATAAGGACACACTAATAAAACCAGATTCTGCATGGCGTCCTTATACATATTCTTTCAATGTACCAGACACTTCATTACCTATACTAAACTCATTAATGCAAGTATCCTATTATAGAGGCAACAATGACTCTGTATGGGTAGATAATCTAGAGTTGCTAAATAAGGATACCATGTACAACTTAGTAAATGCTTCTATACCCCATATACCTACTGGAATATTACTAGATAGCTTCAAAGGTACGCCTGGATCACCCTTAAACTTTGACCGTTGGTTAGTTGTGAAAAAGAATTGGGGAGTGAACAATAACGGAGTTGTACCTGAAAATCTAGAGCTATTAAGCGGAGGAGGCATGCGTTTTCATGGACATGGCAACTTATATAATGGTCCTGTATACGGATCAACTAACCTTATGGGTAATGGAAAAATACATGTAGGTGCTTGTATCGCAACTAAAGACTATTACGCATCTGGTAAGTATGAAGTTTATGCTAAACTTACCCCAGGGATGATAAATGCATTTTGGACATTTCATTATATTGAAGACGCCAACTACCAATCAGGCGGAATAAAAAATACAGAAATAGACTTTGAATTCCCAGCATCACCAACTGACACAGTATTAAATCCAGGATTTTCAGGTCATAAATCTTATATAGATGATATGAATGTTAATACCTGGGGAGGCCTATGCAATGGGGAAGGCTATTGTGCATCATTAAGATATCGCAAAACACCTATGATTCTATCTCAAGCTTACCATAAGTATACCATTGAATGGCACACCGGAGGAGGGGGAATTTCCCCATCAGTAAAATGGTATGTAGACGACACTTTAGCTCGTACAGTTACCGACTCTTCACACGTGGGCTTCAGAGCTGCTCGTTTCTGGCTAGGTGTATGGTATGCTAGTGACTTATGGGTAAATGGTAACGACACTTCAATAATGCAATACACAGATAAGTACATGGATGTAAAATGGGTAAAAATAACTCCATATTATGAACCTAATGACGTATATGAAAATGAGACCGAACCACAAATTGGCTATGTGACCCCACAATATGGCATTGGCTATCCTAAATATCCTGCAACCGGAGCAAAGTCTCAACCTACTGACGAAGACAACAATAACTCACTACTAGACGGTAATGAAAATACCGAAAATTTGTTGGTAGGAATAGATGAAGCCGGAAATAATGCAGTTGTTAGACTACATAGCCAAACTGATGATGGAATAAAAAACTTAAAAATTTTAAACATTAACGGCCAAGTAGTATACAAGTATTCAATAGGAAATGAACTTGTAAACACATATACCATTAATACTTCATCATATGCACCAGGTATCTATGTACTGCAGTGCGAAACTAATAGCGGTAGAATTTTTAATAAAAAACTATCTGTTATAAAATAAAATTTACCGGAAATGATAGAAAAGTCTCCCACCCTAACAAGAGGCTGGGAGACTTTTTATTAGCCATTATTTTACATAAATTTCAATAAATATTGCTTTATAAAATTGACATGTGTACTCGAATAAATA
>CAYWUY010000150.1:0-539 GCA_964461535.1 uncultured Flavipsychrobacter sp. | reverse complement strand
GGAAAAGTGCTAAAGATTCTTGGGACGACTATAGTTACTAATAATTTTTAAACATCTTGAGATGTAGTGTTCTAAGAAATAGAAAAATACAAATTAGCAACGGGTATAAGCAGAACATCTATTAAAAATAGGCGTTCTGCTTTTTTAATTGATTGATGACAAAATATAAGCTGTCAACTGGCATCTATGCTACTGCAAGTACATTTAGAATAATTAAATGAGTATAAAAAATATAACATTGAAGATGTTACAATTACCCTATTTTCGCGCCGCAAGTTAATTCTTGAATAGAAAGTGACCTATAAAAATTTTTTTAGAAAACACTAACATTTCATTTTCTAGCTTCGTCAATTATAGTAAGGAACTTATAAACCAAACTAGCTATTTCGCAAATAACAAGATTCATATCTCAATATTACATTTATAATATAAAACCTTTAGAAACCAAATCAAAACAAACAAAACAATGATGAAAAAACTACTACTAGTTGCAATTGCAGCAGGTATTACTACTGCAAGCTTTGCTGAAAGAACAAAAA
>CAYWUY010000149.1:0-3847 GCA_964461535.1 uncultured Flavipsychrobacter sp. | reverse complement strand
TTCTACCCCATATAGCTAATACTACTAATTGTTAGTATGTATAACATACAGTCTATACTAACAATTTCAACTACCTACCTTTTCAAAAATCGTTGTAACTTCAAATAGCATTTCTTTATGGGGTCATCAGGATTTACATTTACCGCCGAGCAGATTGACAGGTTGCATCCCTTTTACATCTTAGTAAACAGAGATCTTATTATTCAGGCGTGTGGTAGTTCTGCAGCTAAGGTGTTTAATCTTGAGGTTGGCGTTAGCTTACAGTATTATTTCTATTTACAGTCTCCCGAATTCGAACATATAGAGCAATGGCAAGGCAAGCATTATCAGTTGGTAAAACGTACTTCAGAGGTGGGCGCAGTGCCCATGATATTACAGGGCGAAGTAGAGTACTTAAAAGATGCTGACCAACTTTTCTTCATTGGCGTCCCTCAGATAATTAAAGGTCAAGATAAGCAAATAAGCTCTTTAGAACTTAATACCGATATCGTGTATCAGCCATCAAATGATATTGATGCTACAACTGATGTAGATACCCGTACAGTAGGTAGTTTGGATAAAAATGTGCTCAATAATTATCAATCCATAAGGGGTGTTGCTATTACAGATAAAGATGGTGCTATTGAGTGGGTGAGTACCGACTTTGAAAGATCGTCTGGCTATAAGCTAGAGGAGATAAAAGGAAGACGACCTCGTACTGTTATCTATGGTGAAAAGTCTAACCTGATACCCTCTAGCTATGTAGATGATATGGTAAAACTAAAAAAACCATTTTCGTTTGATAATATTGGTTATAACAGACAAAAACGTTCCTTTTGGTTCAGAACTACTATTCAGCCAATACTAGATGCTAATAACGAAGTAAAAGGAAGGTATTACTACTTTGAAGATGTTACGGAATTGAAGAATAATGAAGTGGCCTTTAGAGAAAGTAAAGAGTTATGGCGTTTTGCACTAGAAGGCGCAGGCGATGGAGTATGGTCTTATAATACTGTTACTAGAAAACTATTATTCTCTCCTAAGTTTAAAGAACTATTGGGTTATGATAGTCAGGATGAACTGAGCATAAGCCAACTTCGCAGCTTAATGAACGATGATGATGTTGCTATACTTACTAGCCTGCTATTTCAAGGGCTTACAAAAGATCAGCCTACATTTTCTATAGAACAGCGTATAAAAACAAAACAAGGTCAAGAACGTTACTATAAAATAAGGGGTAAAATAATAGAGTGGACCGGAGAAGAAGCGCCTAAAATATTATTTGGTACTATAACCGATATTAATGAGGAAAAAGAAAAAGACTTAGCACTCACAGCCTCTGAAAAAAGACTATCTACACTAATAGAAAACCTATACTCTGCTGTTTTACTAGAGTCTGAGTATAGAAAAATATTGCTGGTAAATAATGCATTTGTAAAGATGTTTGGTATATCCATGCAAGAAAGCGAAATGGTGGGTATGGACTGCGTATTAATGGCACAGCAAAGCAAGGCTTACTTTCAAAATGAAGACAAATTCGAAGAAAGAATTGATAGTATACTTAGCGAAAGAAAGGCTGTAAAAAATGAATTGTTATACCTTAAAGATGGTAGAATACTACATAGAGATTACATACCCATTTTTGTAGGCACCGATTATTATGGTCACTTATGGAATTATACAGATGTAACTGAAGCACAGCTACTAGAGCAAAAGCTGAAACAATCTGAAGCACGATTATCTGCCTTGATGAATAACTTTAAGGCAGGTGTGATGTTTGAAAATTCAGAGGGAAGAATATTGTTTGCCAATCAGGCATTCTACAGTATTTCTGGTGGTATTTCATCAGAAATTATAGGAGAATATACTTACAATGCTATTTACAGATACAAGCACTTATTTAAACATCCTGAAGTAGCTATTAAGCGTATACTATATTTAATTACGAAACATAAGCCTGTCTATGGCGAACTGTTGGAATTAGCTGATGGTAGAACATTTAGTAGAGACTTTATTCCGCTGGAGGTAGAAGGGGTAGAGTCTGGCTATCTATGGATTTATACAGATATATCTGCTACTGTTAATTTTGAAAACTCGCTTAGAGAGCAGAGAGAATATTATCATCGTATACTCAACGAAATACCGGCCGATATAGTAATCTTCGATTTACAACAGAAGTTTGTATTTATAAATAAGTCTGCCGTTGCTAATAATGAATTGCGTGAGTGGATGATAGGCAAGGATATGTATGATTACTGCCAAAAACGCGGATTTACATTTGACCTTGCAGATAAGCGTAAGGCAAAGTTTGAGGAAGCTATAATGCTACAGAAGCCGGTAGCTATGATAGATAAACACATTCTGCTTGATGGTAGAGATAAGCATATGCTAAGGAATTTATATCCATTTTTGGATAGAAACGGTCTGCCGGAGTTTGTAGTAATGTTTGGTGTAGATATTACAGAGCAAGTACACGCAGCACAGAGATTGGTAGAGCAAAGAGAATATTACCATAATGTTCTTAATGAGCTTCCTGCCGATGTGGTGATTTTTGATAAACAACATAAATACCAGTTTATAAACAGGAATGCGGTAAGAAGTAAAGAGGTTAGAGATTGGATAATAGGTAAAGACGATTACGAATACTTCAAAATGAAGGGTTTAGACTTAACAAAAGCTACCTACCGCAGAAGTATATTTAATTCTGTTGTGCAAAGTAAAAAGTCTATTTCGTTTGTTGATGAAATTAAAAAGCCTAATGGTAGTGTAGAGTATGTATTAAGGGTTATGTCCCCATCGGTAGATGCTAACGGCAATGTTACTCAGGTAATAGGCTATGGTATAGATATTACAGAACAGCAGTTAAGTAAAAAGCAAGCCGAGCTGCAGGAAGCCAGAATACGCCATCTATTAGATATTATTAATGATGGAGTATTTATTCTTAAAGAGAACTGCTATGTTCAACTGTACAATAGAGCCTTTGCTCATATACTACAATTGCAGAACAGCAATAACATACCTGAAATAAACTTCTACTCCTTTTTTGAAATTAATGAAGCTGATAAAATTAAACAAGCTATACATCAGCTCAGCCTAACAGGTATACCTCAGTCAGGAACATTTATGCATGTTAATGCTGCAGGTGATATTAAGCACTTTGATTGCTCATTTTCAAAATCATTTGAGAATACTAATCTTATAATAGGGCGCATCTCTGATATTACTGCTGTAGTAAATAAAGAACGAGATTTGAATTCTATTATTTCTAAAGAGAAAGAGTTGAATTTTTCTAAGTCGCAGTTTATAAGAATTACATCGCATGAACTACGCACCCCATTATCTATTATACTTACCAATACTGAAATAATTGAGTTATTATTAGGTAGGCTAGACACTAGTACTCTTAAAGTAGACCCTAAGACTATTGTGGCTAAAGTGGTTAAAGAGGTTAAGTTTATGACTCAAATACTAAATGAGCTCATGATGATTAGTCGCATAGAGTCGGGTAATATTCAGTACACGCCGGAGCTTGTAAATGTTAATCAGTTTATTACAGGCATCATGACAGATTTGTATAATCCATATTCCGATGGTAGAGTTTTAGAAGTCATTCTTCCTGACAATGATATCATTTCTGATAAAATAGATCAAAAGTTATTGAGGCATGCCATCATAAATCTGGTGAATAATGCGTTTAAATACTCTTCAGGTAGGCAGCCTCCTATACTAGAAGTAAGCACAGATGCCACAACAGTGGTGTTTAGCATAACTGATTCAGGCATTGGTATACCCTTCGAAGACCAGGCTAAGTTATTCAATGCTTTTTTTCGTGCATCTAATGTGGGTGTTATACAAGGAACAGGCTTAG
>CAYWUY010000148.1:0-3883 GCA_964461535.1 uncultured Flavipsychrobacter sp. | reverse complement strand
CCGGTCTACACCCCTTTATCTGCTATTTTAAGCACCACTAAGCAGTCTGACGACTGGACCTGGGACGACTACGTTAAAAACGACCCCGATGGCAAGGCGCTGCAACACTTAAAGCAAAACAACCCCGATAAGTACAAGCAGCTCTACAACCTACGCTTTGGTGCACAATAGCAGCTTATTTATTACCTATTCATTTTTATTTTTTTCACCATAAACCATCACTTATCTATGGCCATTCAAAGAGAAATCTGGCAAGATCACATTGTAGGAAATTTATTCAAGAACAATGAATTTCTATTAGCATCTACCGATGCTTCCCAATTCGTACTACAGGGCAAGGTAGTACACATTCCACAGGCAGGTATATTACCCAATGTAGTTAAAAACAGAAGCGCACTTCCGGCTGCCGTTACCACCCGTGCCGATGCCGACATTACCTACACGCTAGACGAGTACACCTCCGACCCAATTCTTATTCCTAATGCCGATAGTGCAGAGCTTAGCTACAATAAGCGCGATAGTATATTGGCAGAGCACGAAAGTGCATTGCGTCAGTCTATTGCCGATACGCTATTGTTTAAGTGGGCAGAAGCATGTACCGTGGTTAATACCTCCGGCGCCACCGCACCGGCACATCTGGATGGTGCAACCGGAAACAGGGGTAAACTTACACTGGCCGATTTAAAGCAAGCACAACTACAAATGAACCGTGCCAACATTCCTATAGATCATCGTTATGCATTGCTCAGTGCCGACATGCTCATGCAGCTATCAGATGCTATGGATGTTACCCAATACCGCGATTTTAGTGCAGCATATAATGCACAGGAAGGCATCATTGGTCGCTTATATGGCTTCAACATCATGAGCCGCAGTAGTGTGGTATCATTCGCCGGAGAAACCAATATAAAAGCACAAGGCACCGCGGCAGCAGCTACCGATTGCGATGCTGTTCTCTGCTGGCATAAAGATGCTGTAGAGCGTGCACTGGGCGAGGTTAAGTTTTATGAGTGCAACGATGACCCTACCTACTATGGCAATGTCTACAGCATGAGCGTTCGTATGGGTGGCCGCCGCCGCCGTGCCGATAACAAAGGCGTACTAGCTATTGTTCAAAAAATTATTGCTTAACGGCTGCTTGCCCGTCATCTGTCACCCCTATAAATCCTTATTACTATGCACTTCACAACACTACTTTTACTGGTCGATGTATCGGGCACTGCCAAGCAAGAATGGCTACTGGTTGCAGCTATAGGCATCTTAACTACTATACTTAGTTTCATCATTCGCATTGTTACAGCACAGGTCATCAAAAAATTAGATGATATCGTTTTTGAACTAAAACAATTGGCTCAAATTTCAGCTATCCAGCACGAGCAAATAAAAATGCTGCAACAACAAGACGCCTATCTGCAACAGCAGCTAGCCTTACACGATGCCCGCATTAGGCAGCTAGAGGCTGCCCCTAATCAATAAAACTATTATTCACCCTTTCACTTGTACCAATTATGATTTGCTCAACACTACGCAAAAAACTAAAAACCATCATCCCTCAGTGGGATGCCCATGTAGAAGAATGTATACGTATAGCACTAGATGTTACTACTGTTTTACATCGCTTTCTACAATCTCCAGCAGCCGATTTGCTTACGGCTATCATTCCCGGCAATCTCGACGATTTGCTCAGGCAGCAGCTATTAGTAGCCTTGCAATATGCTATTGATGCACTAGGCATGTCTGCCAGTTGTGCCACAGCCCCTACCCTTAACGACAAGGTGCAGTGTATGGCTAAATATCTGCTAACACTATCGGTAGATAAGCGTGATGCTTTACTGCTGAAGCTGGCAAGCATTATTACAGCTCGCCTAGATGGCAACCGAAAAAAGCAAAATGTATACGATTTACTTACGCAGGCTTGCTACAGTGCCGAAAAAGCTGCTTAGCGCCCCAATCTATTCTATTTCTTAATTCAATTTAATATTCAATCACTATGGGAAGTGTAAACATCACTTTAACTAATGGTAGGCTTGGCGCCGGACTTCAAACAGCCGATGGCGTTGCCGGTCTGGTGCTAAACGGTGTAGCAGTAGAAGAGGGCTACAGCTTAGGTACGCCTATACTAATTACCGCACTAGACGATTTAAAACAGTACGGTATTACTAAGCTAAACAATGCCTTTGCTTACAGACAGGTAAAAGAGTTTTACGACGAAGCAGGCATTGGCGCACAACTTTACCTCATGCTATTAGACCCTCTGGTAACTGTAGCCGACATGGCAGACTACTCCAATACTCAAGGTGCCAGACGCTTACTAGAATTTGCCAACGGCAAAATAAAACTATTGGGTATAATGTCAGACGACTATGCCAATATAGTAGCTACAGGATCCGAGGTTACCATTCTTAATGCGCTAAATAGCAAGGTATACACGGCAGCAGTCAACATGAAGGTAATGGCGCAAGCGTTCTTTGCTATGCAAAAGCCTTTTAGAGCTATTATAGGCGGCTCTAGCTATACGGGTATCCATACCGCTTTAGACACGCTAAACGAAGGCACAGACAATAATAGAACTGCCATACTAGTAGGTGACACTACCGATGGTATAGCCGCATGTTTAGGCCTGGCGTTAGGTCGTTTAGCTGCGGTTCCGGTTATGCGTAAAATAAGTAGAGTGCGCACAGGTGCCTTATCTAATACACAGGCATATTTAGCAGGTGCTGCTCTTAACGATGCTCCCGGTGCTGCTACCATTATTGCCCAAAAGGGTTTTATTACCTGGTGCACTTATCCTAATATCTCCGGCTATTTCTTTAGTGGCGATGATACTTGCAGTGCTCCATCCGACGATTATCATTTCTTATCCAGAGGCAGAGTTATAGATAAAGCACACATACTGGCCTATACCACATTTGTACAACAGGTAGATGATGAAATACCTATAAACGAAGACGGCACACTAGATGCAGGTTTCTGCAATTGGCTCAGCCAGCAAATCATCAACCGCATTAATAATGCTATGACTGCTAATAAAGAAATAAGTAGCGTTAACTGCGTAATAGATCCTACACAAAACGTATTAAGTACCAATATTCTTAATGTAGTAGTATCTATAGTACCTATAGGGTATGCTTCTGCTATTAATATCAATCTGGGCTTCGATAATCCTTCCATCAATTAATCACTATAAAAACAAAACATAATGGCCGGAATTACTTTTTTCGACAGTAAAGAATGCGAATGGGCAGATATGTCTATCATATTTGCAGGTGCTCCTCTGGTAAAGGTGAAGAGCATATTTTATAAAGCAGCAAAAGAAAAACAATTGCTTTATGGTGCCGGGGATCAGCCGGTAAGCATACAGGGTGGCAATCGTACTTACGATGGCAAAATCAAGGTACTAAAAGGAGCTCTGGACGATATGAATAGGGCAGCTATAGCCGCCGGTGGTAATGATATACTTGATATGCAATTCGACATAGTGGTTACCTACAAACCTAAAGACACCCGCACCCTGCAAACCGATACACTCATGAATGTAGAAATAAAAGAGTTTGAGAAAGGATGGGAGCAAGGAGCCAAGCAAATGGAAATAACACTACCTATTGTATTTATGAAACTAATAACCCAATAACACCATGACAACTTTTATAGGCATAGCCACAGACACACAAATCACCGACTGGAAGCGCCAAAATCCCTCAGGTATATATGCCCTGGTAATAGATGGACATATTGCCTACTTTAAAAACCCCAATAGACACGAGCTTAATTGTGCCATGAGTAAAATGGATAAAGACCAAACACTAGCTGTATTCGAGTCGCTAGCCGAATTAACTTTCCTTGGTGGTAGCGAACTTTTACTTACCGACGATCAAATGTTCTT
>CAYWUY010000147.1:0-3902 GCA_964461535.1 uncultured Flavipsychrobacter sp. | reverse complement strand
TGTTCACAAATTTCACCTGTTCAAGAAACGTGAACAAAACAAAATAGTGAACATATTGAGTAATTGCAGGTGTAGGTATAGAAACACGCTGTTAAAAGGAAAGCTCTAATTTATATGCTTTAACTATCCAAGTATTATCTTCCATGAAACATAATGTTCTGTGATAACCATTAAACAAAATATCTTGAGAGTCTATTTTTAGAATAAATACGGGCTCATCTCGTTTTGTATTCTTAGGGCCATCTATACCTACCCCTTGTTGATAATACTTTAGTTGTCTTAAATCAACATCTACGAGTTCTCCATATTCCTTAAAACAACTATTATCGTTTCCGTATAGCTGTTTTAGTTTGGAGCTAATTTTATTTGTGTCTAAATTGGATATAAACAGCCCAGTATCATTTAATTTACGCGTAAGATACATATCAAACTGTATCTCATAATAATCTGGAAATCTATTTTGAGTTAAATAGATGATGTCAGCATACTCTTCTTTTATATTCATGCAATTATTCCCTTTTTCCCTTACCCTACACGCTTTACGCCCTGCTTGTAGGTGCGCCATACAAAATAGCCAAATAACAATAGGCTAGGCGAAAACACAATAAAGGAAGATTTTATTTTTTCGGCAGGGCTTAGCATGCCGTTATCTATTTGAGCATTGCTTATACGCGCCATAGCCCACAGCATAGCACTACCTACGTATACCAGCAATAACGATAGCGCTAAGGCTATCCATTTTCTTTGGTTAGAAATATTGAAACTCATAACTCAGTAAATTATATGCCCATTCCCAAAGGCACCATTTTACAGTAGTATTCATAGCCGGGAATACTACTATAAAAGTAATTAAAATTATTTTTATAGTAGTATTTATTTTATTACGTCTATACCCGGCTATACTACTAATTTATGCCACTATATTGGGCGATACCCATAGCACTGCACCACCTAAATTATCGGTTTGGGTAGTATCATAGTCTATGCCTATACCATTTACGGTAGTTTCCTCACCCTGTATTAGTTGGTAGCCTCTGGTAGCCACATCGGGCACCCTGCTTAGCGATTTCCAATAATGCTGAAAAGAAAGATTTCTATAAAGCTGCTCACCTGTTAGCACACAGTCGGCCCCTACATATAGGCCGGGTACATATCCCGCTGCTTTCACTGCGGCATACCAGGCTTGGCAGTAGGCTATTACAGTGGCTGCTGTAGTGCCGGCGGCTACGCCTTCAAGGTCTAGCCATAGGTTCATGCCTTTGGGTAGCCCTATAGACAGGGCATTATTTGCGGCATTAGTGCCATATTCAGTGCCTAGCTGCTGGCTAGGCACCCAGCCATATGCTGCCACGTGCTGCACCGCTATCAGCGATAGCCCGGCATTTAGTAGGGTTATAGCTTCTGCATTAGAAAGGTCGTGGCTACTTTGGCCACTACCCCTTGATAAGTATCGGGCACAAAACGAAAAGCCATCGCTAACAAACTGTGCCGCTACTGCTGCGGTAATAATGGCATTAGAGTCAAATCCTTTTAAGCCAGGCTGTGCAGCTTGCACGCTGCCCGGTAACAGTGCTGGTGTAGACATCAGTTGGTGTATGTGTTTTAGAGAAATTAAAATATACTATAAATGTAAGTAATTGTTTTTTAAAACTATATATACTTTTAGCCTTACAGCTTTATATGTAGCACAGTGTATGTTTATGTTCTATTAAAGGCTATACCACAATAAAAAAGCGACCCATTACGGTCGCTTAGTACAATAAATTCTGTTATAGCCATTGCCTACGGCAGGCCTGCATATATACCAAAGCGGTAAGCCAATGTTTTTAAGTAAGGACTGTATTCACTTTGTATTACATCATACATTATCTCTACGTTTACACTAAACCTGCCCACTACTGGTTGTTTCATGCCTACACCTATAAGCCCTACAGGAGCTGTAGCTGTCAGGTTCTTCTTCACTACATATTGCATGCCATTCACATCATAGCCCACATCGCTATACCTCAACATCACATAATTCATCTCAAAATCGGCAGCTACATAAAAGGGATCGTATACTTTACACTTAGCCCACAAACTAGGGTATATTAGGTGTTGGTTAGAATAGTATATGTTATTGTTTATCTGCAAATCAGGATACTTATAATACTGATAACCTACCCCTACACCCACACCTAAAAAGTCGGTTACCCTATAGCCTAGCTTGGGCGATATACCAAAGTTGGCATAGTCGTTATAGTAGCCTAGGTTTAGCCCCCCACCTATTATTACCTTATCGGGGTCTAGTCCTTCTTTTTTCTTGTGGCGGTAGCCATGTACCTTACCAGAGCTGTTATAGCTTTCTTGCGCTTGCACTGCCCAGGCAGTAAGCAGCAATACCAATATTATCGAAATCCGTTTCATTACTTATAAAGAGATTGCTATTACGAAGTTATACTAAAATGCAACCGTTAAATAGTTACATATAAGCAGTTTACCTATTTTAACATATCAGTTAGCAAAAATCTTGCCAGGGTTTAATATGCCTTTAGGGTCAAACACCTGCTTTATATCCTTCATTAGGCGCATTTGCACAGCATCAAAGGCTATGTCCATATATTTTTGTTGCACCAGACCTATACCATGCTCGCCGCTAATAGTACCACCCAGGCTCACCACAAAGGCAAACAGCTCGCGTATGCCTTGTGTCAGCTCAGTATTCCAGGCAGTATCACTCATATCGCCCTTCACTATGTTCACATGCAGATTACCATCGCCGGCATGGCCATAGCACACACTCTTAAAGCCATATTTAACACCCAGCTCTTTTACTTTTTGCAGTAGTATAGGCAGCTCTGCCCTAGGCACCACAGTATCTTCCTCTTTATATACCGAATTACTTTTAACAGCCTCACCCACCTTGCGGCGCAGGCTCCACAGCGTTTGTTTTTGTTCGTGGCTATCGGCTAGCAATATCTCATCTATATCATACGCCTGTACTATTTGGCTTATGGCCTCCGCATCTCTATAGAGTTCATCCATATGGTTGCCGTCTACCTCTATTAGCAGGTGGGCTACTACATCGTCGGGTATATGCACGCTACTATTGCCCGAAAAGCGCATACTCCAGTCTAGCGCATCGCGCTCCATAAATTCTAGTGCCGATGGTGTAATGCCGGCTAGAAAAATAGCATTTACAGCCTCACACGCCTCCACTGCCGACCTAAACGGCACCAACAGTGTAATATCGTGCTTAACAGCCGGTATTAGGCGTAGCACTATTTTGGTTATTACACCCAGCGTACCCTCGCTACCCACCACTAGTTGGGTAAGATTATATCCGGTGGCATTTTTAAGCACATTAGCCCCCGTCCATATTACTTCACCACTAGGTAGTACCATTTCCAAATTCAGAACATAATCTTTTACCACACCGTACTTTACAGCACGTGGGCCACCTGAGTTTTCAGATATATTTCCCCCTATAAAACAAGACCCCTTACTTGCAGGGTCGGGCGGATAAAACAGGCCCTCGGCACGCAAGGTTTCTTGCAATACCTGAGTAATAACACCCGGCTCTGTAGTTACCTGAAAGTTGCGCTTATCTATGTGTAGTATTTTATCAAAGCGTTTCATGTCTAGCACCACGCCACCATGCACCGCCAAAGCGCCACCACTAAGGCCGGTACCTGCCCCTCTGGGAGTTACGGCTATTAATTCCTTACAGCAATAACTCATTATCTGGCCCACCTCAGTAGTAGATGCAGGCTGCACCACCACCTCAGGCAGATAGTGTAAATCCTCGGTATGGTCGTGCGCACAACGCTCAAGTTGTTCCGCATCAGTATGTACAAAAGCCTCTCCCACTATGCTCGCCAGCACAGCTATATCCGCAGGCGTTATTTTTTTATAGGTCATTA
>CAYWUY010000146.1:0-3968 GCA_964461535.1 uncultured Flavipsychrobacter sp. | reverse complement strand
CCTCTTTAGACTTAATGAAAATGAAATTAAAGCAATAAATAAAAAGAGAAAATAACATATACCTATTTAGCAGACTACTGCATAAGCTTAACACCATGATTCCTTTCAGCGCTGTAACTTCATGTAGAATATGAAGCATACAAAACTGAACTCACAATGAACTTTTTTAATAAAGAAATTGAAACGCTCCCTCTACAACAACTAAGAAGGTTACAAAATGAAAGACTTCAGCACCAAATAGCAAAAGTGTATAATAAAGTGCCCTATTATAAACACAAGTATGATGAATATGGAGTAAAACCACAAGACATTACTAGAGTAGAAGATCTTCATAAATTACCTTTTAGTAATAAAACTGCATTACGAGACAATTATCCATTCGGATTATTTACACAACCTGTTTCCGAACTTACACGATTGCACTGTAGCAGTGGCACAACAGGCAAACCTATTGTAGTAGGATATACTGAGAATGATATAGCTATTTTCTCAGAAGTTGTAGCAAGATCATTAGCCGCTGCTGGATGCAAGAAAGAAATGCTTTTACAAAATGCATACGGATATGGCTTATTTACCGGGGGACTAGGTATACATTACGGTGCAGAAAAGTTAGGCATGACTGTATTACCTATTTCTGGCGGAGGTACTGAAAAACAAATCATGCTAATGCAAGACTTTAGGAGTGATGTACTTTGTTGCACTCCTTCGTATGCACTAACGCTGGCTGATGAAATAAAGAAGCAAAACATTGATCCTTCAAACTTAAGTCTAAAATACGCTATACTGGGTGCTGAGCCGTGGACAGAAAGTATAAGATCAGAAATAGAACAAAAACTGGGGGTAATAGCAACCAATATATATGGGCTTACAGAAGTAATAGGCCCAGGTGTATCTCAGGAAGATTATGAAGAAAAAGGAAGTGGGAGTTATATATGGGAAGACCATTTTTTCCCTGAGATTGTGGATAAAGATACTGGGGAACCACTACCCAACGGAGAATATGGGGTACTAGTGTTTACAACACTTACCAAAGAAGCCATGCCCATGATAAGATTCTGGACAAATGACATCACCAATATATACTACGATACAAATGGCAAACGTACTCATATTAAAATGGGAGCTCTTAAAGGCCGTGCTGACGATATGCTGATAATACGAGGGGTGAATCTATTCCACACTCAGGTAGAGGCTATATTAGAACACTTTCAAGAGGCATTTAGCAATAATTACCAATTAATAGTATCTAAGGGAAAAACAATGGATGAATTGGAAGTGAAAGTTGAAATCAATCAAATACTCTTTCAAGAAATGTGTAAAGAGTATAACGAAAAAGACATTCTAATTCACCCTAGTATTTACAATAACCAACAACAGCTAGCGAAGAAAATAAAAAATGATATTGGGCTAAGTATGAAAATTGAAATTTGTACTCCATACAGCATTCCTCGTAGCGAAGGTGGCAAACTAAAAAGGGTTATAGATAATAGATAATAAAAATGCCGACCAGTTAATGATCGGCATTTTTGTTAGGTTGTTTTTTTATGTTTAACCAAACATAAATCCGATATAAATAATCAACAAATAAAAAATAGTAGTCTTAAGTAGTTTCATCATGGCTAAAATAATTTAAGGATAAAAGAATTATGACTAAAGATTATCTGTGTGTTTGATAATATAAGTAAGTACCTCCCCCTAGTCCGCCAGATACATTTTTGGCAAAGTATATATAATTCTTATCGTAAGAGATTTGTGTAGATACATAACCGCTTCTGCACATTCCATAAGAATTACTAAAGCCATTAAAATTTAATATTTCTCCACCTAAATTTATTGAAGTGCTACTTACATAGGTGATGGCAAAACTGGTGTCAGGTGCCGGTGTTTCTTCACGCTCGCCCGTAGAATATATATAGGATACATATTTGCCTCCGGTCCAAGTGTGATCGCCAGCAACCAATGATGCGTTAGGATAGACCTGCAACTCTTTTATTACTTTTCGGCTCTCATCTCCATTAACGGTTAAGGTAATAGTCTCAGACTTTAATGCATATATAGTACTATCATACGGAACCTTAGTATATACATGTGTGGGATTTTTTTCGGTAGATGTAGATCCATCACCAAAAGTCCAAAGATAGGTGCTACCTTCCGCTGTTCCTGTAGGCTCAAAGTGGATATCTTCATATAACTCTACTGTGCCTGAATAAGTAAAATTATATCCTTCCGTAGTTTTTTTACAAGATGAAACCAGGAGTAAAAAGCTTAGCAGCAAAAGAGGTGCATAGATTTTCATGACTAACTGACTTACATATATATAGACATGTAAACACAAAAAAAAGTTAGAGAAAAATACAGATTTATTTTAGCGCAATAAAACATACGCTGTACTGTAGGATATGAATGTCTTTCCGTAATTCCTTTTATAGATTCTTAATGTATCTCTGTTAAAGGCTATTTGATCAAATACACCAAATGCGTAATAATTACCAAATTTATCATCATAGGTATATGTAGCCCCCCCTACTTCCTGAATTACAATTATTTTATCATTTACTACTGTTATATCAACATCTTTACCATATTCAGAATAATCGGAGGTATCTGTCCAAGCGATGCCAGTAGTAATACTACATACATCTTTCCACTTATAGTGTCCCTCTAAATATTTTGCATATGGCAACACATAAATTACTTTTTTTACCGGATTTTCGTAATCACCATTTACAACTAAGGTTACTGTATCATAAGGATAGTACCAGGCATCTAGCCCAACTGGAGAAGGATGTGATAGTTGATTGCGTGAATACCTAAGAGGAAAGGTATGTATTGGATTTTGTAAAGTTGAAGTACTTCCATCACTAAACGTCCAATAATAGGAGGATCCTTGAGGTCCCCCTTTACCAAATAACTGAACTGCTTCACCTAAATGTATATTTGAAGGATAAACAATATCATAACCTCTAGGATCTTTCTTACAAGAAGAACTAAATACTGAATAAAACGTAATCAAAAGGGTTGTGAATAAAAAATATCCTTTCATAGATAATATAGATTTATTGAATGATTTATATACTACCTAACGCAAAATCGCAACTAATTGTTAGTTAGTAAAAATAAATCACAACTAATTACATTTTACGCGATACGGCACGAATAATATATTAATATGAATTACATCAAAGTAGTCGAACAAACAAATTAAATAAGCACATCTATAAATATAGGCATATGATCACTAATTGAAATCCAATTTTCAGGCTTTTCAAAAGTAATTTCTCTTAATAGTTTCATATAATCACGAGACATAAATACGTAATCAATATGATACCCCTTTTCTAAATTCTTATGTAAGAAAAACGTCTTTGTTGATTCTTTACCAAATATTTCCAGAGAATTTTGGTGATATAAACTATAAATATCTAAATCTTTCAACTCCCTAACCACATCTGAAAAATTCCACCATCTATCCCATTTATCCCATATTGCATTGCTATTAAAATCGCCTAAGACTATGCATTGACCAAATTTATATTTATGCATTTGCATATACTTCCAGAATTGACCTATGTATTCAAATGTTGGTGAATTAGCCTGATGACACCAAACCGCAATTAAGTTAGTTGTATCATTAATCCTAATAGGAATAAAGTATTTCAAATTATCATCTTTCCAGTCAAGTAACCTAGAATCTATATTGTTTTTTATAAATACACCTAAACCTTTAGAATTATTTTCGCCAATCCAATAAAATCTATTTGCCCAATTAAAATACTTACTATCTGGATACTTAGTTGGATTTTCACATTCTTGAATTACAAACAAATCTGCATTAAAACTATCTAGAAGATGATACTTATTTCGAAATCCCCCATTACAATTCCATGTAACAACCCTCATTTCATTTACATTAAAAATACTTTTTAATCACTACTATCTGTCCTAGATGATAATGCGTATGTTCTATT
>CAYWUY010000145.1:0-4153 GCA_964461535.1 uncultured Flavipsychrobacter sp. | reverse complement strand
GGTAAATGGAGGATGGTGGGGAGAGGGAAACAGAGTGGAGAGTGAGTGTTGAGAGTGTAAATTGTAACTATTCAAAAAAAATAATATTTTTGTTTTAGGGAGACTTGCAACCCTTTAAAAAACAGGGCGTATCTGAAAAGCCAAATAGAGTAAGATGTACTATTATTTTATGAAAAAATTCAAAACAACAATCAAAGCAGCTTGCTTATCGCTAGTTGCTGCATCATTGCTTAGTTCTTGCTCGGTAACTATGCCGGTAAACGCTACTAGCAACCCAATGGGAAGCAAAGTAGGTAGTGCAAAAGCAACAGGCTACTTAGGTTTCCTATTCTTTGATGCTGATGCATCAATTCGCACTGCTGCTAAGAATGGAGGTATATCTAAGATTTCTTCTGTAGATATTAAATATACTAGCATCCTTAATCTTGTAGTTACTTATGAAACAATAGTAACCGGAGAATAATTTTTACCATTATAAAAGAGTAGAGGTATGACTATCTCTACTCTTTTTTTATTTTAGCATTATGCGTTTTTTAGTACTCGTTTTGGGGTTATGTGGTATACTATTTAGTTGTACCGAGAGCAAAAGTGACTTGTATGTAAATGGTTATGAATTTTCATTGCCTAAAAGTGCTCGATTACTAAAAAAAGATAAATTTCTTCTTCAATCTTCTAATAGTAAATTACAGCGCATTACATCTTTTCAAGCACCCTTATATAATGCGTACAGTTTGTTACACTCTACCATATACATTAACATATGTACCGGAGCAGACTCTGCGGTAATTGATAGAGCATTAACTGCAAACTTTAGAGATGATTCCGGGTATATAGATTTAAAGCAACATGAATATATGATTAGGGATGCTGATTCATATTTAGGAATAAAATTTTATAATCTTTCTGCCGGTAATAAATATTTAATACTTATTACCAGCAAGAAAAAAAATGAGGTAATTGAACTACTGCATTACAACTATTTTACAGCTAAGCCTTAATTCTATGACAAAAAAATCTTTTATTTTTTCTACACTTTCATGTGCATTTGCTTTACTTATTTCTTGTGGTGGAATTAAGCCCGGGGCTATGCTTGGTAAGAACAAACCTTATGAACACTATTCGATGCCGGGCAATAAAAACATGTATTTCATAAAGTATATGTGTTTTGAAGGGGATGGATATAAAATAGTAATGGATGCAACCTTTTACGATAATAATATTGATAAGGATAGTGTTACTCTGAATTTTACTTTATACAGTGGTAAGTTAGTTAAATCTATAGATTCACTTTCAATTAGTAATAATGTACACCAGTTTAAGTCTAGGCAATTCCAGTTGTTTTTTGCAGAGGTAAATAGGAAACAATATCATAGTCGCTTTAGTACTAAGATAGAGTTAAAAAAATACCTTCAACTGTTTAATGATAACAAGTGGATAGCTAAGCTGTATTGTCCAGATGTACATACACTGCCTTCCACCCCTAAAACCAAGAAAATTATTCCTTATATAAATAGGCATATTGTAGATATAATAGTAGCCCAATAAGGCAAATGATCCGCCTTTGTATATACCAAGCTTAAATTAGTCATCTATATTTAGTTATTCTATTTAGTACTTTGGGAATAAAGGTTATGCCGTTTTTATGTTTTTATTAGTATAACAATAAGTAGTTTGGTAAAAGAGATAAGCCAGCTTGAGTTATGCATAAGTTTTTGATTTACGTTTTATTGTATTCTCTACTCTATAGTGTACCAAGTGCAGTGGCGCAGGTGGATACTGCCGGGCAAGGTGTATTGATGGGCAATGTAATGGTTGATAATATAGCACAGCCTTTTGCTAGTGTGGGTGTATATTCGAGAAATAAGCTCATTAAAAGAGTTACTGCAGATGCTAAAGGAAAATTTGAGGTAATAGGATTGCAAGAGGGCTGGTATAGGCTAAATGCTATAACTACAGATAGTAGTGTTCTTATTTCTAGGAATGTATATGTGGGTTATGCTAATAGTGAAATTGCTTACTGTGAAGAGTTCTTTTTAACTGATAGAAAATCGAGGGTGGGCAATAAGGAAGTATCGGCTGGAAATTTAACTGTGGATATAGACAGTATATGTGTTATAAAGCACACTAGGATGATGTATGTTTATAAGAACAAAAAGTTGCTAAAGTCTTACCATGTAAGCCTAGGGTTTAGTCCCATTGGGCATAAACAATTTCAGGGCGATGGTAAAACACCTGAAGGAAAATATTTCATTAACGATAAAAATCAGTTTAGTAAGTTTCATAAGAGTTTAGGTATATCGTACCCTAATAAAAAAGATATGGCTAGTGCTAAGCAATTGGGTAAGCAGGCAGGCTGTGATATAAAAATACATGGTATACCCAATACCGATAAAGGCCATGATATAGACTACATTAGCAGCGATTGGACATGGGGGTGTATAGCGGTAGTTGATAAAGAGATAGATGAATTGTTTGTACACACAGCTATAGGTACAGTTATAAACATACTGCCGTAAGCATTATGAAGTATTTAGTATGCGCTTAATAGAGGTATTTGTAATACAGTATACAAAGCAAGTATAACAATGTATTGTTGTAAAAAAAGTTTCTTCCTACAACGCTTAAATCTAGGCTTTTTCTTAAGTATTTCTGTGAGCTTGTTAAGCCAGTTTTATAAGCGAATGTGTCCTGCCATATGTATCTAAACCTTCTTTGTTTGTTGCATTTTGTGCAGAATACTACTCATTATTCTGTTACATTCTGCTATGTGTTTTACTCCATTTTTTATATCACTAATAGCCTGTATGTAGGGCAAATTTATTAAGTCTTGTTTCCCGTACTCTAGCATTAGTTCTATAGTTTCATTTGTAACCTCTAAGTGAAACTGTAAGCCAATAACATGATTTTTATAACAGAATGCCTGATTTTTGTTGGCGGCACTTATCAATAGATTTGGAGTAGCAGTTGGTGGTATTTCAAATTGGTCGCCATGCCAATGAAATACTTTGGGCTTTGATAAAAAGAGGGTTTTAAACCATGCTGTGTTTTCTGTCTCATTGGTATTAGCTACAGGAAACCAGCCAATCTCTTTGTGTAAAGCCGGCACTATAGCAGCTCCTAAACAATGTGCGATAAGCTGTGCTCCTAAGCATATACCCAATACCATCTTTTTACTATCAATGGCCTGTTTAATATACTGTTTTTCGGTAGCCAACCAATTGTACTTATCCTCGTCATAAACGCCCATAGGGCCACCCAGTACTATTAGCCAATCAATATCGTCAAGGTCAGGCAGATTACATGATTCGTAAAATTTTGTGGCTGTTAGTATATGTTTGTTAGCAGCAACCCATGTTTCAATATAGCCAAGGCCTTCAAAAGGTACATGCTGTAAGTAATGTATGCGCAATGGTTTCACTTATTTACTTTGTTTCGTTCCAATAATAACTGTCGGGGTATTTTCTTTTACCAAAAACACTAGTGCCTATTCTTATTATGGTGGCACCTTCTTCTATTGCCACTTCAAAATCACTACTCATACCCATAGATAACTCATGCACAGGAATATGTAGTGCCAGCATCTGTAATTGTATATTTTTTAGCAATCTGTAGCACTTTCTTACCTTCTCTTTTTCTGCGGAAAATAAACCTATAGTCATTAATCCTTTTATATGAAGTCTATCTAGCTGCATAAGTTGTTGTGCAAAATCAATTGCATTTTCGGGTGCAATACCAAATTTACTTTCTTCATTGCTTGTATTTACCTGAATGAAAATATCAATAGATGAGTTTTGAAAAGCCAGACGATGCTGTAGTTTTTTAGCTAGGTCTAAACTATCTACAGACTGTATGCATTGTGCATACTTAACCACATCTTTTATTTTGTTGGTTTGAAGGTGACCTATAAAGTGAGTAGTATGTGGCACTTGCTTTAGAGCATCATATTTTTCTTTTAGCTCTTGCACTTTATTCTCGGCAATGAGTGTTGCTCCACATTTTAGTGCCAACAGTATATTGTCAGCCGATACGGTTTTGGTAGCTAGTAATAATTTTACCTCTTTGGGGTTTCTGCCGCAAAACAAACAAGTTTCGGCTATGCGTGAATTTATGTATGAAATATTATGGGCTATATTATTCAATGTATAATTAGGTT
>CAYWUY010000144.1:0-4172 GCA_964461535.1 uncultured Flavipsychrobacter sp. | reverse complement strand
GGTAATATAACCAGAATAGACGTTTTTTAGATTTAAACGCACCAGACTCACGATCGTAGACATCTATAATAGGACATATACCAACTATGCGAACTACCATTTTACCTTGGTTACGGTCGAAAATCCAATCTTCCTTAATTTCATAAGTAGTAACATCTTCTGGTTTGAAAACGTTCTCAATTATGGTAGGAACAACTGTACCATCAGGTTGCTCAACCGGAATAGTATCGGGAGCAGAAACTAAAGTTGATAGAACTTCTTCTTTAGTTAACTGAGTAGTAAATCGATCATCAAACGTACCGTAAGCAGGTATCTTACCTCTTTTTACAGCATCAATTAAAATCTCAATAAACATACCACCACCGGTATTCTCGTCACCTTGATAACGGAAAGCCATATTTTGCTTTTCACGAACGTCTATTTCTCTCCATACACGCTTTTTCCAAAGGATATCAGCGTCACGGATATACTGCCAAGGAATTGGAACAGATACGTGGCGAATATTGTCATCCTTACCATCGCTAGTTAAAGATGGCTTCCATTCAGAATTCACACTTTGAAAACCGGATGAAGATACGGCAGCATCAGTAGTAGAACTGGCAGAACCAGGTTTCTGTGCAAATGCTGTAGATGTTAACAGTAGAGCTGCAACAAGTGTATGTGTATATGACTTAAGGATTTTCATCTCCTAAAATAGTTTTTTAGCTTAATTAATTAAGTGTCAACGATACTGGGTTCAGTGTTCTCACCTTATTATCAGGACCAATGCCTTTAACTTTTTCTATGAATATTCTATCGCCTGCTTTGCATCTTGCTCTCCATTTTGCAATGTCAGCATTATCATTGAAGCCTGCAGCTGTAGCATTTTTAGCTACAAATGGTCCTTGAAGATAATCACCTTTTGGCACAATAGAAAATTCAAATTCAACTATTTTGAATTTAGCATCAAAATCGAAGTTTTCCAGTTTAGCTATAGGACCGAACTCAGCTCTTAATCTGTTAGCTGCAATTAAACCTTCGCGTTTGCCACCAACAGTAACTATTGGGTCAGGAATAGTTTTTACACGAACAGGAACAGTTGCTACAGTAGCAGGAGCACCACCCTGAACTTTAGATTTAGCCATTACTTTAATCTGTAAATTAGGATTTACAGAAGTGAAAGTTAATTCATATTTACCTAAAGTTTGCAAAGGCTTGCCAGAAGCACCAGAACCCGTAGGGAACTCTAAGTATACATCTTCAAGTGCATAACCAGCAGCTGAAATAGTTACAGGGTTAGGAACACCTACATAACATACATTCATTTTGTCTAACTGAACAGATGCACCACTAGTACCAACCATGTACTCAAATGACCATGGCATAGATTTTTTACCTTGAGCAGGGTCATCGTAAGTAAGAGTACCTTTTACAGTTTGCAAACCAGTACCTGCAGCAGTAGTTTCCCAAGAAATAACACCATTTTCAGGTGGTTTAGAAGATCCACCACCTTGCTGAATAGCAACTGAAGGTCTATTAGCTTTATTGAATGCAGCTAATAATATTTGAGCTTCAATTTTATCGCCCTGTAATGCATAAGTAGTTTTAGGAACTGCTAAAGCCATCATAGTATCAAACTTCAACTCGCGAGTGTGCGCTAATTCAGATAAACGTTTAATAACAATTGCTTCACTACTACGAACGTCATTTTGGAATTTAGAGAACAACGCCAATGCAGCCATAACAGGCATGTGCTCAAAGTTTTCAATATTCCAATCTCCTGTAGGATTATGCTCGTTCTTTTGAGCAGGTGTTATACCTAGTGGTAGCTGTTTGCTTAATACTGCAGAGTCGCCAGGAACTTTAGCTAACAAAAACTGACGCATATCTTCGATTTTCTTGCGAAGTGTGTCACCACCTTTTTTCTCAACTAATAATAAGGTAGTAGCATCAATATTATCTGGTTTATCTGGCAAAGCTTTATCATGCTCTGAGTAACCACCACCATTGATTACTAGTCTTTTTTTCCAATCTTCAAGATATTGAACAAACTTATCAGACTCGGCAACAACCTCATCAGCTTTTATTCTGAAAGGTTGAACTTTTTCTTTTTGTCCAGGTTGATTTTCACTCTCCTTAATCTGAGCATACAATTCATTTGTTCTCAAGTTGATAGATGAGTTAGACTTATCAATACTTAGATACAAAGTTTTGAACGCATTAAGAATTTCATTTGACACGTTTAGTGCCAGCAGCGCTGTTAACACCAGATACATCAGGTTAATCATCAACTGCCGAGGCTCCTTAGGTATAGCCATTATTCAGTATTATTATAAGTGTGTTATAATATTTTTTTAATTACTAATTTTTAAAGCCTTAACTAGCGACCTTGCATAGCGGTAAGCATATTACCGTATATAGTATTCAATGTAGTTAAGTTAGTAGCCAATTTAGCTATTTGCTCTTTAGCATTAGTAGCATCTTTAGCACTAGAAGCCATTGCTTCAGAAGCACTAACCAAGTTGCTATAGAATTTGTTCATAGCTTTTAGGTGGTTGTTAGCATCTTGAAGTTCAACTTCATAAATGTTATTAAGTGTACCTAAGTTTTTAGATAATACTTTTACTTGCTCGTGGAACTTAGCTGTATCTCCGGCAGCTTCGTTGAAAGAACCCATAGTTTTGGTAGCACCAACAAATGTATTTTTCATTTGACCAAGAGCATCAGCTGCTTCTTTAGCACTTTTAGAATAAGCATCAGTTGAGGCAGCAACGTTAGATACATCTTTAATTTGCTCTACAGTTTTGCCGAAACTAGAGAAGCTTTCGCTTAATTTTTTCAAGCTAGCAGGAGTGATTTGAGCTTCTTCCATCATTTTGTCCATAGATGCAAGAGCAGAACCACCTTGATGACCACCACCTACTGCACCATGAGCAGCAGCAGGATGATGTTCCTTAATACCTTTTTTATAAGCCTCTACGTGTGGATTTTCTGTGATGTTTGGATAGAAACGCTCCCAGTAGTAATCTGCGTGAGGTGGAAGAAGACCTAACATGGCAAAGATAACAGCCTCAGTAATCATACCTACAGTAAGCATGATACTTGCACCTGGCCAGTGTTGAATTTTGAAAAGAGCCCCCATAAGAACCACACACGCACCCATACCGATGATGAGGTTCTTTAGATATTTACCACCGTTGGACTCAAAAAACATTACTATAGGCTTCATATAAATATATTTTTTTGGAGATTGTTGTTAATGTAAATGTTTAAAATGGTGTTTTATTTTAATTATCTGGTTCTTACCGGGCGTCTGTTTCTCAAAGATGGTTCAATTTGAGTATACACACAACGGAAGCCTAAGTATGCTTTAGATGAATCTGCGTATTCGTAATCGCGAGTACCAACTTGAAGATAGTAAGCTACGTCTCTCCAGCTACCACCACGTACTACTTTACGAGTATGGAAAACATAATTAGGATCGTCCTTAGCATTAGGAGAGAACTTAATATCTGGGTTAATATCAGCGATTTGATTGTAACTACCACCTAAGTAAGCTGAAGAAGTCCACTCAGATACGTTACCAGACATATTCTTCAATCCATAATCGTTAGCAGCATACTTATCTACCGGAACAGTATACAAACCACCGTCAGCAGCATAATTACCACGTTGAGGTTTGAAGTTAGCTAAATAACAACCTTTTTTATTGATGATGTAAGGACCACCCCATGGATAAGGAGCTTCATTACGACCACCGCGAGCTGCATATTCCCACTCTTCTTCAGAAGGAAGACGGAAATTACCTTCAGTGTATTGCTTAATTTTTTCTCTTTCAGAAGCCCATAAGTGCGTTCTCCAATCGCAGAATGCATTAGCCTGATGATAATTAACACCTACAACAGGGTAAGTATTAAAGCCTTGGAACCAGAAAT
Organism: uncultured Flavipsychrobacter sp.; assembly: GCA_964461535.1. Taxonomy (GTDB): domain Bacteria; phylum Bacteroidota; class Bacteroidia; order Chitinophagales; family Chitinophagaceae; genus Flavipsychrobacter. The sequence goes on along the minus strand of CAYWUY010000144.1, from coordinate 258 downwards.
ATTGTCTAGAAATAGGCTCGTTATACGAATACTGGAACTGGCGAACCCAAACAGTAGTATCTGGATAAATTGCTATTGAAGACTTCAGAATGAATGAAGTTTCGTTGTAAGTAGACTTTTTGCGATAGCTGTTACGAGATGCACTAGCAAAGTCGAACTGTTCCATTCTGTATTTTAATACATCAGGATTAATTAACTTTTGACCCCAACCAGATTGTTCCGGTTGAATGTACATAGAAGCCAACTGATCTTGCACAT
>CAYWUY010000143.1:0-4254 GCA_964461535.1 uncultured Flavipsychrobacter sp. | reverse complement strand
TAAATGTGTTGCCCAGACTACGTTTCAAAGATATACGGTTGGGCAGGCTTCTATTCTTATACCAGATTATTTATATAAAGACACTGCTAATGAATATACCCAAAAAATTGAAAACATGGACTTCTTTTTGCCCAAGAATAAGAATGCCTATACTATGATTAATACATATGAAATACCAAAAACAGATAGCGACAAGAGTAGCGGAAATGAAATACATAATAGGTACATTGAAGGCATAAGCAAAAACAGCTATGGATTAAGGTGTAAACCACAAAAAACAAAGAGTAAGCAAATAGACAGTGTAATTTTCTACTTTACTAAAGTAGACTGCACTGAAACTAGAAAAAACTATAATGACGCTTACTACCACTACACTGCAATAGCTGAAACCAAACGCAGCTTTTACTTAATTGATTGCATAACTCCAATGGAACTAAAAAAGATGTTTGCAGACGACTTTGAAAAAGTAGTGTTTAGCCTAGTAGAGCGATAGTACTATAAAGTTCAACAAGATTTTTTAAGTAATATTACAGTAGGAAAAACAGCATACCTACAGGCTGTATGGCCGTATGAAATACCAAACATACATACCCACAAAAAAGCTACAGCCATATGTGAAGCATTATGCTATAATAGAAAACGATAGCGAGGGAGAGTACAAAGTATTTCCGGCTACAGGGTTGGTAATAGGCATACAGTACAAAGGGCATTTATCTGCACTGGTAAGCAATGAGCAAACACCTCTTAATGCTCTTGGGATAACGGGACTTAGTGATAGCTATAAAGTATTTAGAAATAGTGCCAATATAGGTACTGTGCTCATCTACTTTACCGAAACGGGATTTACACACTTTACGGCTATACCTGCTAACGAACTGTTTAACCTAAGCATAGCTCTTGAAGCTATTTTTGACAAGCATGCCACCTGCAAACTAGAAGAGACTCTAACATGTGCCACAAATAATACTGAGCGCATAGCCTGTGTGGACAGTTTTCTATTGGGACTGCTACAGCCTGCAACACCTGATACCCTTGTAGCAGAGGCAGTGCGGATTATATATAATGCCAAGGGCAACATACGCATAAAAGAGCTAAACAATAAGCTATACATCAGCCAAAGCCCATTGGAAAAACGTTTTAGAAAAATTGTAGGCACTACTCCTAAGAAATTTGCCTCTATAGTGCGTTTCAACAGTGCGCTAAAGACGCTACAACAATCTGCAACACTTACCGAACATAGTTATGAGAATAACTATTTTGACCAATCGCACTTTATTAAGGAGTTTAAGCACTACACAGGGGAAACCCCTGAACGCTACAAAAGGCTGCTGTAGAAAAACGATTTTTTACAATTTGGAGAGCTCCATGTGATGCAATTTTGCTGTATAAAAAACAAATCAAAAAAAATGTTTACAGCAGAACAAATTAAAGCAGCGCATGCCAAAGTAAAATCGGGCGCAGATTTCCCGGCTTATATTCAAGAAATAAAAGCGATGGGTGTTACTCATTATGAAGCTTATGTAACAGACGGACATATAGACTACCATGCCAGCTACAAGCACACTGCTACTACACCCGCTAAATATGAACCTATAGCTATTGCGCAAAAGCTAGACCTTGATACATTTAAAGCTCAACTACTGGCGCACCAACAAGGGCGTACAAACTATATGACCTTCATAACAATGTGTGCTACCTGTGGTATAGTGAAATGGGAAGTGTGCCTTGACAAAATGACCTGCACTTACCTAGACCTAGAAAACAATAAAATATTAGTAGAGCAGATACCTAGCAAAGCATAGCGATAGAACAACTTGAGCATAGCTATTGCTTGTGAAAATAATAAGAGCAGTACTGCTAATGGTGTAGTACTGCTCTTGTTATAAAAAATTGATGACTCTATTTACGTGACTTTTGATATTGTGCTATACCCATTAATATCTTACGACACATATCTTCTAACTGATCTTTATCAGTTAACCTATCCATATCAGTAGTATTATCAATATTTCCACATTCCACCAATATAGCTGGTGCCTCAGCGTATCTTATTACTTTAGCATTCATTTCTAGAATATTTTTCTTAGAAACATCTAGCTGTCCTAAAACACTTGATGCAAGTAGTTTACTATCATCATAATGCTTATTCTTAGCACACACATACACTTCGAATCCGGTATGTTTTGAGATAGATAAAATATCTTTACTGATGTGTATAGATAGATAAGCAGTTGCATTTACTGAATTACCCTTTTTAACTCGTTCATCTAAGTTAATAAATTCGTCACTGCTACGAGTGGCTATTGTTGTTATGCCATACTCTGGTGCCAATCTCTCTAACTCTTTAGTTATAGCCCAGTTTAAATCTTTCTCCTTTAAACCGTGGAGCCCTTCTCCACCATCATCTGTTCCACCATGTCCAGCATCTATTACCACTATAATACCTTTAGGGAGAGTAGTAGCTACTCTTTTGACAAATGAAAATGAACATAAACCAATAGTTAAGAGTACAACAGGAAATACACTTAGTATTCGCCATTTACGATAGCTGGTATTTTTTTGTGTAAGCATAAGTAATCTGCGTTTTATGGGTGAATGAAAAAATGAATGCTCTAATATTGATGCAGCATTTACTGACTGTGCATGTAATAGCATACTGGCAAATGTTACGGTATCTCCGTCTTGAACAGCGGCTTTATCAGCTAAAAACTCATGTTGCATTGCTAACTCTTTTTTAAGCCAAAACAATACCGGGTTAGCCCAAAGCAAGCAGCATGTAAGTGTTACAAACAACTTATCAAAACTATGCAGCTGTTGTATATGAGCTTTTTCATGTTTTAAGATTAAAATCCCTTCTGCGCTATCCATGTCAATGGAATGATTCCAATATAACCACCTAAAAAATGAGTATGGAGAACCTTCTGGTATACTTACAAGGCGCAGACCTGATGTCATTTCAACATTTGTGGTTGCAAGTATAACCAACTTAAGTACAGACCTAGATACTATTATTACAGCTATAAAGGCTATAACCCAATAAATAAGTAAAAGAATATTAGACCAATTTGTATTGTTGATAACAGTTTGTATAGGATCCGGTTCACCAGCTTGAGATACTACATTTAATATTTTTACTACGCTACTTTTCTGCACAGTGTTACCTAATGGTAAACGAATGTGTAAAAGTGGTAGCACAGCTGCTAGTATGGCTACAGCTAATAAATAAATACGATTAAAGACGTGAAGTTTAGTATTGCGTAGCACTAACAGATACCACAACATTAGAAATGCTGATACTAAGGTACTTTTAAGAAGAAAAATAAGTAAGGTAATCATTTTTTTTTCTTCTTTATCTGATTCAACAATAGCTCTAAATCATTAACAGACAGTTTTTTCTCGTCTACCAAAAAGGAAACAATGTTGGTAAATGAGCCGTTAAAGTAGCCTTTGGCCATGCCAGCAAGTGTAGTTTTAGAGTATGCCTGCTTAGTAACGGTAGGATGATAACGATGTACGCGCCCCACATTTTCAATATGTACAAAATCTTTTTCTACAAGTATTTTTAAGATTGTAGCAACTGTATTTTTATGCGGCTGAGGTTCCGGCATATTTTCAACTATTTCCATAAGCATGCCACTACCTAGCTGCCATAAAACTAACATCACTTGTTCCTCTGCCTTTGTCAATATCTTCATAAACTAAAAAATTAGTTCAAAGTAAAACTAAACTTTTAGTTTAAGCAAATAAAAAAATAAAATAGACTGCAGATGTTAGTAAAAGTTGTAACTAACTACTCTAATATTTCTCAATATCTATCTAGTTATCATTCCTTTTTAAAAAGGCTAGAGTTAACTCTTGAAGGCGTGGACTCTTATTGATTAATTTATTTTTATTGCCACTACCAAGAATTAAAAATCTAAACATACTTTCTCCTGTATGTTCATCGGGTTTAGCTATGCCTAACAACTGTCCTTTATTGAGCTTGTCTCCCTTTTTAACAGTTGTACTTACAAGCTCCATATACATCTGAGTGGTATCAGAATTTTTAATGCCAATCATAATTAAAGAATCGCCAGACATTGTTTTAAAATGACGGATAAAACCCACCTCGCCATCTGCTACAGCATATACTTTATTATCAGTAGCGGAAAACACCTGTACTATACCCATGCTTTCCATGTCAGTTAGGGGATCTATAGTTACTACTCGCCCACCCTTCATGGGTAAAGACTTACAAGAGTAGTTTGATTTTAC
>CAYWUY010000142.1:0-4420 GCA_964461535.1 uncultured Flavipsychrobacter sp. | reverse complement strand
TAATATGGTAAAACTCATCTACAATATCCATTAATATCCCTTTGCGACTCATGGCTCTGAATAGGCCACCGGCATTACTACCCCTCCACAAAGGACCAACAGCAACGATTCTCATATAACAACTATTCTTTTTGTACAATGATCAATGGCAATAATTTACTTACTGCATAGAACATTAAGTATACTGATAAAAATGTTACTGCTAACTGCAAATCAATACTAATACCTACAAATGAGTAAACTAATAAATATCCTCCCATTACAATACCTAAGATATTAGTAGATGATGCATTGTAAGATGACGCATTCCATAATGCAGCCATAAATCCGCCAAATAAAAAACAACAAATTATTGCACCTATCCATCCAAAATCTAAATACATCTGCCCAGGCACAGTCATATTGATAGAATTGTTAATTGCTTCTTTTACAGTAATTCCAATTTCAACAGCGTACCAAGCGCCCAAACGAATTACAGGTTTATCTGGCCAAAGAAATCTTGGTACAAGTGCTATTAATACGGTTGACGTTGTTGCTCCATCATAAAAGCCTTTTTTATCTACCAAATCAAAAATATTAGAAACCTGAGCTAAATTCGAAGAACGTTCTAAAAATCCTGAAGTCTCTTCATCCTCTTCTTCATCCTCAGGTAATATTAATTTGTCATCATTGTTTTCTGTTTCGCTAGAATTCTTTTCCGATATAAAAACTATTGCTTGTTTAAAACTATATGCTCTATACTTTCCTAATTCACCAAAAAAAGACAGGAAAAGCATTCCAATAAGAAAGAAAGGAAATAAATTGACCGATATTAATGACTTAACTTTTTTCGTACCAGATATATAACCTACAATAAATACTACAGTGGGTAATATTAGCGCCATCCTAAGATATGCTGTTGTTAAGGCTAACCAAGTTTGAACCAAAAAAACCACTAGAGCATAATTAGCATATTTACGTTCTCCAGTTTCTCCCCACAATCTGGCATAAAACATAATACCAATAAGACCAAACAAATCAAAAAACTTTGTAATAGAGCCTAAAAAGGGTAATGCTGCTGTTATTGTTGGTGTAGCTAATGAGAAAAACAATATTAAACGAATCATTGAATCCGTACTTCTAGGTGTTAGTTCGTATTCCACCTTAGGAAGCGATGACCTACTAAAATATTTATATCCCATAAAAAAAATCTCACTACATACCAACCACAGTATTGAAGCTTGAGTAAAATATTTGGGCACTGCATAGTAATAACTTTTACTTAATCCTACACTTTTATAAGTTTCAAGCAATATATAGTTACCAGCTGAAATCTGAATTGACATTATATAGAGCAGTAATTCAGGTGTTAGTATAAATGTTTTTTTATTTACGCGGTTAAATATTAAAAAGCAATAGTGTACAATTGAAAGTAAGTGCATGTATTGAGGCTCAAAAAACTCCCCAAACAATATATACAAACCAATAAATATAATATGACTTAGCATTAAACTAATCGAAGATTTTAAGCGCTTACATTATAAACCTTAAACCACAGCATAACCGAAAGTACTCTCCAAATATGCAAGGCATCATTTACGTGCAAGTTATCAGATTTTAATAAATCTTTAATTCTATTTCTAAAATTTTCGTTAACCAAACTAGTATTATTAATATTATTCAATATCCATTCTTTATCTTTAAGTAACATTTTAGGCAAAGGTGTATGGAAACCAATTTTATCAGTTCTAGAATACACAATTTCAGGTAAGTACTGCTTGCAAGCTTCACGAAGTATATGTTTTCTTCTACCGTTTTTCAAAAATTCATCAGACCTTATTGTTGCAACAAAATCTGCTATCCTATGGTCTAAAAATGGCATCCTTCCCTCTATACTATTGGCCATACCATTTCTATCGTCATAATGCACTAGGTGTGGTAAATGTACTCCATAAACAGACTCTTTCCACACATTAAAAAAGGAGTCATAGACAGGCATTTCTAACGGTTCAGATTCAACAGCTTTTAATAAATCTTTGTCTAGATGAGCTCTTCTAGTAATTCTAGATTTATAGCGCATTTGGCTCTCCTTTCCTGGTAAAACAGAACTAAAGACAACCCTGAGTACGTACTTTTTACTCATACCCATAGCAAGCAAATTCTTGTACATATCAGCAAGTTTTAAACTTTTAAACTGTTGTACAAGAACGGCTTGAGCCATATTGTTATATCCAAAGAAAATTTCGTCAGCCCCCTGTCCATTTAGTATAACCTTTATTCCTGCCTGTGCAGTCATTTGCATTAAGGTACCATGAGCAATAATTGAGGGATCTCCAAACGGCTCTTCTTGTATTTTGATGTAATTTTCTAAATTTTTTGACAAAACAATCTCACTAGAGTCTCGCCTGTGAACTACAAATTTTTTATTGGAATGGTTTAAAACTGCATCAACATATTTGGTTTCATCAAATTTGCTATTTTTTGCCTGAGCCGTAAAAATGTGAACATCGTCTTTATAATATTCACCTAATACACCCGCAATTATTGACGAATCAATCCCTCCTGATAAAGTAAGACCAATTGGCACATCTGATAATGTTTGTGAGAGTACTGCCTCGACAATAATATCATGTAATTTACGCTGTGCATTCTTATCAAAAGGAACTTTATCGCTATTATTTACTTCTGGTAAATACCAATATCTTATTGGCTTATAGTTAGTATCTCCCGGTGAAAACCAAGCATACGAGCCTTGAGGAAAATGTGTTATATCACTAAAAAAAGTACGATCGCCCAAATGACCATAATTACCTAAAGCTAAGTACTCTACCAATTGTAAAGGATCATATTTGTTTGAACCAGAATCATTTAGTAAAACTTTCATTTCACTAGCTATATACCAAGAAGAATCTTTATTTCTTATGTACACTGGCTTCTGACCGTATCTATCCCTGCTTACAAACAATCTAGATGACTGCCTATCCCAAATTGTTATTGCCCACATACCTACCATTTCAGCAAGCATTTTTTCTTGCATCAATGCAAAAAGCTCAATAATAGTTTCAGTATCAGAGTGGCCTCTAAATTTATGTTTAGATAGATATTTTGCCCTTAAATCTAAATGATTATATATCTCACCGTTAAATATAATAGTATATCTGCCATCTGTTGATGTCATAGGTTGATGGCCAAATTCAGACAATTCTAATATTGATAATCTTCGATGAAGAAAAGCAATATTTGAATCAGTAAAAATTCCATAATCATCCGGACCTCTATGAAATAATTTATCTTTTGCATTTTCTATAAAACGCAACCCTTCCTCAACACTCTTGCCCAAGTAACAGGCTATTCCACACATATTATATACATTGAATTTTATTAATAAAATTTATTATAGGCTCTAATTGAACCTGCATACAGAAGATATCTTTTACATAATTTAAGATACGTGACTCTATATCTGTGCTAGTAACTAGTATAATAGCTCTAATATATGCATCATAAATATCTTCTATGCTATTTGAATTTGCAATCTCAGCAACACCTGCTAATTTAAAGTCCTTGTTATACTCATTTTTAGTAGCAATTACGTACGTACCACTTCTAAAATACTCACCAATTTTATTGGGGGCAATCATGTAGGATGACACATCACCAGGATCCTCTTTGGACAAACTTACACCAATAGTAGCAACATTTTGCAAAGCAACTAATTGATTTCTAGTTACATATTTCAACAGCAAAATTCTTTGAGGGAATTTTGAATTTGCAACTATAGTTTTTATATCATTACAATAACTATTATCTTTCATTCCGGTTACTACTAGCCTACAACGCTCATCATCAAGTAGACAAAAAGCACTAACTAATTCTTTAACGCCCAATCGGTCATTTGTGGCGCCAGTATATATAAATAATATTTTTTCTTTATAATCATCTGGTAGTAAACCTTGTAAATCACTCCAACCAAGTTTATCACTATTTTGGGTATAATATGAAGCATTTAAAACTGTACAAGGTAAAAAATGTAATCTGGCTCTACCAGCAAACCAAGCTGACCTTTCTATTGAAGGTGTAGCAATTAGATTTGCCAAATGTGCATTTCTAAATGTTAAGTAATTATCTATAGCAGATAATGGAGATCTTCTAAAATCTTTCAGTGTTACATTAGCTACTTCTAAAGCAATGTATATAATTGGAACACCTTGCTTTACCTTTAATCCTACCAAAAAAGAAAATGGACAAAAACTGATTATTACATGCGGCTTATACTCTGTAACAATATGTTTAGCAGTTTTTCTAAACTTATTTTTTAATATAATTCTAGTATGTAGCTTCTCTTCATGAAACTTACCTATACTTTGAATAGTAACCCTTTCCCCTGGATTATACGTTGATTCAACAAAAGAATCGAAAGTCAATATATGCACATTACATC
>CAYWUY010000141.1:0-4422 GCA_964461535.1 uncultured Flavipsychrobacter sp. | reverse complement strand
GATGTAATGTGCATATATTGACTTTCGATTCTTTTGTTGAATCAACGTATAATCCTGGGGAAAGGGTTTCTATCCAGAGTATAGGTAAATTTCATGAAGAGAAGTTGTTAAATAGAATTAAACTTAAAGCTATATTTAAAAGAGAAGCTAAAAAACTGGTGTCAGAATTTAAACCTGATGTAATAATTAGTTTTTGTCGTTTTTCCTATTTAGTTGGTTTAAAAGTAAAACAACATGTTCCAATAATATATATGGCATTAGAGGTGGCAAACGCCACATTAAGGGATTTAAGAAGATCGCCTTTATCTTCATTAGATAATTACCTAACTTTTAAAAAGGCTGAATTTGCGGATTTAATAGCTACTCCTTCTGTTGAACGTTCTGCCTGGTTTGCTGGCAGGGCAGGGTTGGATTATTTACCTCCAACTGTTCTAAATACTTCCTATTATGTTGAAAAAGAGGATTTAATAGGTTGGGAGGATTTATCAGGTTTAGTGCCTTTAAGCTATAAGAATAAAATATTGTTCATTTATACAGGTGCTGTAAATGATAGGTTAAGTGTTAAGGAATTGGTTGATGCATTTTGCTTATTAAATGATGAAAGATGCAGGATGATTGTAACTGGAATGAAAGACAATAAATATTGTAATGATATAAAAGATATAGTATCAAAGTCGCAGAGTCCTGATAGGGTATTATTATTACCTTATGTTACTAGAAATCAATTAGTTGCTTTGCAAAATGTTGCTACTATTGGTGTAAGTTTGTCTAAAGTTGAAATTGGTAATATAGCTTCATATATGATAGCGCCTAATAAAATAGGGGAGTATTTTAATAGCGGAACTTATGTAGTAGCAACTAAAAATGAGTATGTAACTAGCTTTAAAATAGCAGGTGTTGCAGAAATAACTGAATCCAATAATGTTGATGACATATATACTGCATATGTCAAGGCAATTCAGCTAGTTACTAGTGTAGATATCAAATCTCGCATTAGAGATTACGTAAAGGATACTTTTTGCATGCAAAAGCAATTAGAACCAATAATAAATTTTATCAATAATATCTAATAGAAAAAACTATGTGCGGAATAGCCTGCTACTTGGGCATGAGTGTTGAGGAGGGCTTGCATTTTGTAGAAAATGCAAAGGGAAAGCTATTTCATAGAGGTCCTGATGACTATGGAATTTTTACAGATTCTAGTGTCGCTTTTCTTCACAGAAGGTTATCTATATTAGAACTTTCGGAGTTCGGACATCAACCCATGTCGTCTAGTAACGGTAGATATGTAATCATATTTAATGGGGAAATATATAATCACTTAGATTTAAGAGCTAAATACTTACCTAATCATAAATTTCGCGGTCATTCAGATACAGAAACTATCATAGAGCTATTTTCTATTCTGCAAGAAAAAATGCTTGATGAAATGGTAGGTATGTGGGCCATCACAATTTGGGATAAAGAAGCTAGGAAGTTATTTGTAAGTAGAGATAGATATGGTCAGAAGCCTGTTTATATTCGTAGGAAAAACGATGGCTGGTATATTGCAAGTGAGATGAAGGTCTTGCTGAATCCTACCGATAAAAATACGTGTGATGTTTTGCAACTAGTTGAATATATAGCATTAGGTAATTATGGACATTTAGGTGAACACACATTCTTTGAAGATATTAAACATTTCCCACAAGGGTCTTATGCGTGGGTAAGTGCTAGTGATAGTGAACTACAACCTAAAAGATATTGGTATCTACCAAATATTAAAGAATCTGATAAAATTCCTTTTGATAATAATGCAAAAGCTAAACTACACGATATTATGGTTGAGGCAGTATTGTCTCAGACATTATCTGATGTTCCCATAGGTCTTACATTATCAGGAGGAATAGACTCTTCTATAGTTGCTGGTATTTTGGGCGCATATTATAAAGAAGAGGTGCACATATTTACAGCTCAAGCTAAAAATAGTAAGTATGATGAAACTAAATATGTAGATGCTGTTCTTGCTCATTCTTCTAAAAAATTCATAGTACACAGACAAGATTCAAGTGAAATAGTATTATCTAAAAGTCTTGAAAAGTACATAAATATTCAGGAAGAACCTTTTGGAGATCCATCAATCATAGCCCATGGTACCTTAATGGACATGACTGCTAAAGCTGGCATTAAGGTAATTTTGAATGGACAGGGTGCTGATGAACTCTTTTTCGGATATACAAATATGGCTCAGTCAATACTTATACAGCAGTTTAAAAAAATGAAGTTTATTGATATGTATAAGAATTTATCAGCCATGGGTATGGGTAATAAATATATTATGCGTGTTGTATTTAGTTCACTTTTTCCTAAAAAAGAAAGTGATATGCGTAATAAATCTAGACTATCTCGTAGAGGGCATATTGTAGAATCTCTTATGGATCAAGTGAGAGATGTCAATATAGATCTTCCTTCATATGATTCGTTTTATGATGTTTGGGTTGAGTCAGTTTATGGAATTCATATACCCCACTTGGTGCAGTATGATGATAGGAATGGTATGGCAAACAGTATAGAAGGTAGAATGCCATTTTTAGATCATAGGATAGCTGATTTTGTTGCCACAATCAAGTCTCATGAGTTTTTAAAAGAAGGTAAAAGAAAATATATTCTAAGAGAAGCATGTAAGCAGTACATTCCTGATTTGGTTTATAATAGAAAGGATAAGATTGGATTCCATACTCCGCTACCTAGTTTAGTTATGCGTGACAAAGAATGGATATTGAATAATATTAATAACACATCTATAGTTAACAAAGATTTTGTAGAGAAACTTCATGGCTTATTAAATTCTGGTAACTTGCATGTGAATGATGCTTTACATATTTGGAGGGTATTGTCTGTTATGCTATGGGCTAAATGCTATAGTGTAAGTATCTAAAATTTAAGATCTGGACTAATGCTAAATCATATAATTTTTATAGGTTTATATATATTGCTGGCTGAGTTTGTAGATCCTATCTATATGCATGTTTTATCTATTGTGCATTATTCTTTTTCAATACTTCAGCTTGTAAATAAAAATAAGTTTATAATAACACCTGAGATATTGTTGTATGTTATGTCAATACAAATATCTGCAGGTAATTTCATACTTATTAATAATCTAGGAACCCCAGACCAGAGTAAAAGTTACTACTATATCGTGCCTAAATATATTACTCAGGCTTCAGTTTTATGGTTAGTAGGAACTGAAATTTTTTTTATGGGTTATAAGTATTTTAATAAAGCCTCCCTGCCTAAAGTAAGGTATGAATTAACTCAGAAAAGTACTGATGGACTAATAAAAGTAATAATAGCTACAATTTTTTTCACACCTATACTAGCTAGAACATTCCCTTTTATAGGATCTATCATCAAATTGTTTGAATTATTAGGCTCAGTTGGTATTATGTTTTATGCGCGTCTTTGGGGCGAAACCGGTGAGCGTAAATATGGAACAAATGCTATATTAATTACGGTTCTTCAAACATGGTTCGCATTATCAAATGCCTATTTACGTATGGCTCTTATTCTGCCTACTGTAGTTTTAATAATTGGATACATATCTGGAACTAAAAAAATAAAATCACTTTTATCAGTCAAGTTAATACCTTTTTTGATGTTTGGTGCTTTGTTCTTTACTTTTTTTGGTGAATTAGGTAAATACAGAGCGTATAGTTTTAAAGAAGCCGTTGTTATTATATCTGAAAACAGTGGAGAAAAGGACGAGTCAGATAGTCAGCAGGTAGTTTTAGAAGAAGATGAAGAAGATGATGGTAAAACAAGCGGTCTATTTGAGCGCTCATCAGTTATAGCGCAAGTTTCTAATATATATGATCTGGTAAATAAAAAAGGATTCTATGAAGGGGCTACTACATCTACTGTATTACTTGCATTAATTCCCCGTTTCTTATGGCCTGACAAACCTGAAATTAGACTCGGAGCATGGTATGCTGTAGAAATTGGTATTACCGTAAAGGAAGCCATTAATAACTCAATAAATATGACTATTCCTGGGCAGTTGTATTTAGATTTTGGTTGGCTCGGAGTTATTATTGGCACTTTTCTTTTCGGAGGATTCATGGCTGCTTTATGGAACTCTTCCATGTATAATGAATCATCTTACAATTTATTAGGAATCTTACTTGGAGGTTATTTGTTAGTTTATTCTTTTGTTGGTATAAGTATCGACTTGCAGATAACTGTTACGTTTTTGTCGGTATATCTTATGTTTTTTGCTATAAGTAAAATGCTGCCAATGTTTATAGTACAAAAAGAATAATTGTTATATGAGAATCGTTGCTGTTGGTCCTTTGTGGAGGGGTAGTAATGCTGGTGGCCTATTTAGGGCCATGAGTCGCAAAGGGATATTAATGGATATTGTAGATGAGTTTTACCATATTA
>CAYWUY010000140.1:0-4426 GCA_964461535.1 uncultured Flavipsychrobacter sp. | reverse complement strand
GCTACCTTCTACACAGCTGATGCAAAAGGATATACCGACTATCCTACAATGAATTAATACAACTTTATTTAGATAGTGAAAGGCCGTTTCAGAAGTAAAAACTGGAACGGTCTTTTTTGTTTGTATTAAGCTAAAGCTTTTCTTCATGGCGTATTGATATATTTAATTTCTAAAATGTAAAATAATAATAGCCACATATAGCACTCTCTTGAATGCAGCTATCTAAACCATAATGGTTGTTAATATATAGCTGAGGATGGTGAGCGGTTTTTGGTATATCACATTTACATAATCTTCTTTCACGCTAGCAAAAGAGTATTGTGGTCTGTTTTGTCTTTAATACTTTTCTAAATAGTTTTTCATATTAAGCATCGTATTGTTTTTTTTACAAATAAAAAAAAGGGTTAGTGTCAAATTTATTATAGTCAATAACGCCTTTTTAAAGAGTACTTTGTAACTCCATTAGAATATTTTTTTGCTTGATAATGTAAAGTGGTTTACCTTGCAGATACTCTTATCATCTATATAATATTTATGTGTCGCTTGATAGTTTTTGCATGGGAATATTATGGCTACCACTCTAAGGGTGGTACTGCGTTATCGAGAAGAGTAGCTCAAGTCGCCAATTCGTTCTTAGATAATGGTTGGTCTGTTACTGTAGTACATAAAGATCAGATTGGTGAGAGTGGCAATAACAGTTATTATATTGAGGAAAAGGGTACGTTTAAAAGAATTAGTGTTAAACAGCAGCATAATACAGACCCATCTAGCATCGCTAATCCCTTTGTAAGAAAAATACAAACTGCATATTATGTCCTATTTAAAGGAGACCGTTCTCACCAATGGACAAACGATGTATTAGCTATACAAGATGTAATACTCTCAAATAAACCAGATTTAATTATTTCATTTTACACTCCTCGTGGCCCATTAACATTAGGAAGTGTATTTTCTCAAATCACATCCACACCTTGGATAGCTGATCTTCAAGACGAACTAAAAGAAGGACTTTCTACACAAATGATATCGCTAAGCCGTATGTGGGCTGAAAAGATATTAAAATCTGCAGCCGCAGTGGTACAAGTTTCACCTGAATGGGCAGAACAAGACAGTATATTCTGTGGAAGAAAAGTAAGCTGTATAAGACATGCTATACCTGTTGTAAATTCATTAACCCCTTCAAAGCAAAATTCCGATTATTTCGACATATTCTACGGAGGAAGTTTGCACAAAGGTTCTCAGTCGCTTCATATACTAGTAGAAGTTTTCAAGCAATTAAAACTAAAAAACTTAACATCAAAAATACGCTTAGTCTTAGCTTCTAACAGCGATACAGTAAGCACTATTTCTGAGTGTCTAAGCCCATATGTTACTATTAAAAGTATGGGATGGCTTAGTCAAGATGAATATCTTACCGTAATTGCTCAGTGTAATTGTTTTTTAGTGGTGCCATGGTCTTCTCTTCCTAGGAAAGTTATCCCTTCAAAATTTTATGAATTATGTGCCTGGGATTTACCCATTTGGGTAGTTGGTGAAGATACCGGAGCTTTTGAAATACTGATGCGCGAATGGGAACACCCTTTATTGGAGTCTAATAATATCGAAAAACAAACTAAACTTATTGAAGACATACTTAACGGTGTAGACAATAAATTATTCCGAATAAGTAATTGCAAAGGAAATCCTCTTTATACATCTAGTTTATTTGATAGCTATCAGCAGTTACTAAATAAATAAACTCGTTATCTAAATATCAGTTCACTTAAATAGCCGGTATTAGATAATAATAAGCGCTTCATTTATGTGCTCTCATTGTCCTGTAAATTCTATATATACTGTTGTACCCACATCAGGGGCACTTTCTATCCATATTTTACCATTCATTGCCTCTACTTGGCACTTCGTCATAAATAAGCCAAAGCCTTTTGCTTCTGGATGCGCATGAAATACCTTTCCTATTTTAAACAGTTTATCGCCATGTTGCTCTAAATCTATTCCCAATCCGTTATCAGCTACCATAAGTGTAGTTATATCGCCACTTTTAGTTGTTTTTATTTCTAAAGACAATGACCTTTTAGGAGATTGGTATTTAATAGCATTGCTTACTAGGTTTAGAAGTATACTTTCAAGGTATCTGCAAGGGAATTTAATATGCGTTGCACTTATAAAATCTGTATTAATTCGCACATTATACCGTATTATTTGCGCTCGTAGTCCTGTAAGTATTTTTTCTAAGCACATGCCTATATTGTTGTCATCTAGTGGTATATCAGTATTACTACTTACCTGTACCGATTCTACAAACTCATCAATTGTGGTTTGCATATTGGCTAGTACCGGCTGTAGCAGACTCAGTAATTCCTTCTGCTCTTGCGTTGCGTTAGTTTCGCTAAGCATTTCTATCAGTAGTTGCAAGTTGCCCAATGGTGACCTTAGATTATGCGAAATCATGTTACAAAAGTCTAGTAGCTGGGTATTCTTTACAGTCAGTTGGTTTAGTAGTGCTAGTTGCTTTTCTTCCAGCTTTTTTCTTTCAGTAATGTCTATACCAAAGCCTATTACCATAGATAGGTTGCCTGTTGTACTGTATACCGGATAAAATCTTCTCAAGTGGGTAATAGCATCGCCTGTAGCGCTTTGTTGAGTATCTTCCCACTTAATGGTTTTACCTGTTTTTTTAATGTCTAAAAACATAGCTCTACGTTGTTCGGCTATCTCCATACTTCTACCTCTGTAGGCAGAATACTCAAAGTCATCTTTCCCTATTATGTAGTTTCTCAATACAGGATTAGTAATAGCTCCCGGGTTTACAAATAGATACCTATGGTCAGTATCAAACACAGCTATATCTATAGGCAGGCTGTTCAGTATATCTTCGTAAAACCGCTTCTGTTTTTCTATTACAGAGTCTACTTCAGCATGTTTTATAAGGTCTATGTAATACAGCTTTTGCTGAACTTCAGCATATTTAGCATCCCACAGTATAGCTATCATATTGGCTACCATTTCTGGTTGCTTGCTGCTATATGTGGCTGGCAAATCTCCACTAAAAATAAGGTATAGCCTGGCCACGTCACCCATTTTGGCACTTGTTACCGGCACCAATATTGAACGCGGATTATCAATGGTATTTTGCAAATATTGCACAATGCTATCAGGTATGTCACTACTTTGCGCTGTTTCATTATCTGCATTACTACTAGTATGCTTTATTTCGTTTTTGCTTATAGCTATACTAATAGGAGTTTCATCTTCAAGTATGAGCAAGTGAGATGCATGATGAAACAATATAGCAACAGCTTTACAGTCGGCGAAGTGCTTTACACAATCCAACATACTAACGAGACTATTGAAAACACTATTATCTACCAATAACTCACAATAAACCACATCATAATTCATGCTCATAAATACTCTCGTTAGTGTACGTTTATTAACTATGGATTATTATTAGATAAAGATAGTATATATAATATCAACAACACAAACCTAATATATTAAATAATCTATTTTACTACCTACATTAGTAGTTTAATAACAATTGTCAGGCTCAGCCTAAGTGTAGTAATTGTTTAGATACAAATGCTGCCTAAAAACGGCATTCTGCTACCGCTTATCAACTTTTACGACCGTTAGTAAACCCTTTTTGCAAACACCCACTACGCTACAGTACCTTAGTAGTAAGAAAGCCCGAAGGAAAACTGTGGCAATGAAATGATGGTAGGCTTTCTAAGGTTGTGTGTCTGAATATTGTGTTGGTTGATTTTGTGTGTGTGAGAGGTGTGGCATACTTTATTGTGTGCCACACTATTTTTAAAATGTCATTCAAGACATGAAACATCCTATAAGTTTCCTAACTAAAATATTATAGTTTCATTTGCCCAATCTATCTTCAGAATCAGATATTTTACTCGTTCAAATGCCAATTCAATAGCTTTATATTCTTACTTGAAACTGCATGGTAGGGAGATTTTGTCCTTTGTTCTAAAGCGTGAATCTCTCTGTAAATATCAGCATTTTCGTTTCTGTTATCATTTTGAATCATCGGACAAACATTGGTAGTATGACAATCGAACAAGCATGCAAACCAACTTACCAAATTATTCGTCCAATTATGCATTCGTTTAAGTTAGCATGTATTTAATAGACAACTACTACTAACAGTGGCAGGATTAACTCTTCGGAACTTCTATACAATACTGGCTATTTGGTTAAAGACACCTACTAATGTTAGTAGTATGTATGCTTTCGGCAAGGTTTAATTTAGGGGTTTTAAGGTAGCTATGGCGCACGCAAAACATTTATAATAAGTAGGTGATTGTGCCTTTTATAGCTTTGTAGTAGAGGGTTGACTAGCATGAAATAGGATACACAATGGAGCATATCAATTTTTATAAGAATCAGGGGTCAGTAGATAATTGTTTAG
>CAYWUY010000139.1:2669-4657 GCA_964461535.1 uncultured Flavipsychrobacter sp. | reverse complement strand
TCACAACACCAGACATTACATTAATTTCTCTATTTATTTGGTTCGTATTAAATATTAGCCTACTTTTGCAGTCCCAAAATTTTCCGACTATTACTTTTCGTTAGGTAATATCCGGCGTTGCTGTCGGGAATGCGGGATTATTTTTTAACAAAACAAAATTATGGCAACAGAAAACAAACTTCAGGATTATGAGCTGATGGTTATCTTCACTCCTGTTTTGTCGGAAGAGGACTACAAGAATGCTCAAAAGAAATTCGCTGATTTAATTACTGCCAACGGTGGTGAGATTGTGCATCAAAATGCATGGGGTCTGCGCTCATTAGCTTATCCTATCGAGAAAAAGACTACTGGTCTTTACTATGTATTGGAATTTAAAGCTGCTGCAGAAGTAAATGCTAAAGTTGAGATCCAATTGAACCGCGACGAAACTGTTATGCGCCACATGATCACTCGCTTAGACAAGTTTGCGGTGGCTTACAACAACAGAAAGCGTAATAAAAATCAGGAAGAAACAGTTTCTTAATTCAATTAATCCACACGAAAAATGGCAAAACAAAACGAAATAAAATTTCTTACTTCGACACGTGTAGAAAAACGCGAGAAAAAATATTGTCGTTTTAAGAAAATGGGCATCCGCTATGTAGATTACAAAGATGCTGAATTCTTGAAAAAATTCCTTAACGAACAAGGCCGTATGTTGCCTCGTCGTATCACTGGTAACTCGTTGAAATTCCAACGCAAAGTTGCTCAGGCTATTAAGAAAGCACGCCAAATGGCACTTTTACCATATGTTACTGACCTTTTAAAGTAAAAAAATCATGCAAGTAATTCTTATAAAAGACGTAGACAATTTGGGCGCTGCCCATGAAATGGTGGAAGTAAGACCTGGTTACGCTCGTAATTACCTGATTCCACAAAAATATGCTATCGAGGCTAGCGAATCCAACAAAAAAGTAATGGAAGAGCGCCGCAAGCAAATGCAGAAGAAAGAAGAGAAATTAATGGCGCAAATAGCTAGCGTTACTGAAACTCTTAAAGCTTCTCCTATTAAAATAGGTGCTAAAATAGGCGCTAGCGGTAAAATATTTGGTAGCGTTACTGCTATTCAAATTGCACGCGCTATCCGTGAGCAAAAAGGTTATGAAATCGACCGTCGTCGTATCAGCATAGTTGACGAAGTTAAAGAAGCCGGCACACACAAAGCTAGCATCGACTTCGGTAAAGAAAACGTTGTTGAAATCGAATTTGAAGTAATAGGCGAATAATATCTCCTGTACTAATATTCTTAAAGAGCCGCGCTTACACAAGTGCGGCTCTTTACTTTTATACTCTGTTAAGGCTTACAGCCGCTTATATACACTGGGAAAGCCGGCTGCTATGAGGTCAATTTTTAGCGTATCTCCGGCTATGGTATAGGCACACTGCTGCGTATCGCCATTTACATCTAGTGCCACGCTATCAGCACCGGCCTTGTACTTGGCTAGTGTTTCTTTGCCCGACTTTAGTCTGCCAAAGCTAAATTCCAGGGTGTCCGGTAGCATACTCTCGGCGGTTGCCCCTACATACTCACCCATGCCACTGCTTGCGCCTTGTTTACTTGCTACTTCTAGTTTCACCCATTTCCCTTCTATGCCTTTGCTATTGCAAGAGGCCAGCAGGCATATGCATGCCGATGCCGCAGTTATGGATTGCCTCATAGTAGTCTTTTTGTGAATATACTACATTTTCAGCGCAATACATATAGGGTTTTTACTTTTTAATTTTAAGGAAATTTACGTATATAAGTAACAAGCTATATACTTTACTAGAACACTTGTACTTAAGCACTATAATAGAACTATCTCTTTAATAGCCCCATCTTATTTAATCAATAATAAATCTTTAGCTATGTTTTGAAATCTTAATGGCTGCTTTCGCACAGGGTCTGCAGCTTTAATTCTAAATGCACTAAAGTCAATTTTTATAGTTTTCACTGGACTTTGTGCTAT
>CAYWUY010000139.1:945-2659 GCA_964461535.1 uncultured Flavipsychrobacter sp. | reverse complement strand
CCTCTGCATAGGGCTTTTGGGCTGTAGCAGCACCAATAATAGCATACACATTAGTCAACAACTGATATTCGACAGCATCAAGCTGCGCCCGGGGGTAGATGGCTTTGGGGGTAGTATTAATTATACTGTTATAGCCGATACACCCCACCTGCTTTACTATACGGCATCGGCTAAGTGCCTCTATACTATCAATCTGCTTTCGCATGCCGAGGATAGTATAGCCCTGCACCCTCGCCACCATGGGCAGTTATTCTTTTTTACGCTAGATAGTGCGCAGCACCTGTATATACTACCTGTAAATGCAGCACAAAACCGCATTTATAAATATGCCGATAGCACCACTTACCGCTACACCTCGCCTATACCTACTGGGTTAAGTGTACTGGCTCCGGTATCTGTAGCATTTAAGGTATATAATAATACCACCGTGCTGAACAAGGCAGACTGGATAGATATGCGTACACCTGCGGGAAGAGATAGCCTATGCAATAGCCCCATATTGCAATGGTGCCTACTGGGCGACACTAGCATACACAGCATAGGGCATGCCTTGTATTATCCTAAGGAATACCGCACGCAACTGTACCCCGACCACTACCCCATTTGCTATACTAGTAACAACCAAACCATATATACTCTATTTAACAGTAGTAGTACCCTAAGCAAATATAATAGGGCTAACACCTGCCTGGCTACTACTAGCATTAAGGGACACACACCAACCTATAGCTACTTAAATAAAGACAGCATGAGCCTACCGGGCTATTACGAACGAATAGCGATGCACAACCATAAGTATCTGGCTATTAAGGCCGATGAACGCAACCACCTCTTATACATTTTTGTAAAAGAGACAGAGGCTGCCAACACCAAGCCGGGCTATGAGCCTACCTTTGAAGATTATCCGGTAACGGCTTATGTGTTTGATACGCTGCTGCGGCAACAGCCCCAAGTGTGGCACCTAGACAACCAACTGAAAACCAGAATATTTAACTGCTTTATTTATAACAACATACTGTATGCTGCCGATAACGAAACCCGCAAAATATATGCTTACCGTGTGGGTAGCTAGCCTAATAGCCTGTAGCACTGCCAATAAGCCTGCCCCCACTAACAGCAATACCCAACTGCTAGACAGTTATTTATATACCCACTTTAACAAGCACATAGCCGCTAGCGATTCGCTGTATGTGCTGATATCGGAGGCGGGCTGTATACACTGCTCTGAAGTGGCTATACAACAACTGGCCAGCAACAAAAAGTGCACCACCATAGTAAGCACCAATAGCTATAACCAATTTTTTAAAACCACCAATGGCGCTAGCGTGCTTATAGATAGCACTAACGACATAAGCCGACTAAGCCTAACCAAAGCAGGTGTAGCCATAGCCCATATAAAGCAAGGGCAAATAGATACTATAGTATACCTAAGTCCGGCATCAAGGATGTAAAAAATCTATTTTGTTGAGCATTACATAGTGGCATTTTTAGTTAGGTATTAAATGGGTATTGCGGAGGAATTTTTGTTACTAAATGGGTATTGCGGAGGGTATTTTTTGGCGTTTTGGGTATAAAAATACCCTGAAATACCTATTAGTTGCTTGATTATCAATGTTTTAATTATTTTTTGGGCTTTTTTATACCTTACTGCTTTTTTAAAGGGATTTTAGGGGTGTGGGTGGTAGGTGTTGGGGGGATATAATAATACTTTGTA
>CAYWUY010000139.1:0-869 GCA_964461535.1 uncultured Flavipsychrobacter sp. | reverse complement strand
GGGTGCTGTGGATGGAGGTATGGGGGACGGTAGTATGGCTGTGATGCTATTGGGTGGGGCATAGCGGGCTGATGTGGTAATGGTTCTGCAATTGGGGGTTGTGGGTGTGGGGCATCAGCGGCTGACTGATTGGGCGTGATGGGTTGGGGTTGTAGTTCTGGCTCGGGGTCAGGGTCAGGGTCTTGGTTGTCTTCCATTATTTCGGGTTCGGGCTCGGGAGGTGCGGGTATGGGTAGGTAATGCTCTTGTCCGGGTATGGGCTTGTAAGCGGTTACTACTATTTTCTTTTTCTTCTTACCATCGGTACCGGTTAGGTATTCATCGGCGGCGGCTAATACGTCTTTGGCTAAATGGGTGTTGCCCTGCTCTTTTAGGAATGCTACAAAATTGGCGAGTACTTCCATGTTGCTGCCGAGGTCTTGCTTGGTCTGTAGCAACTTGATGGTACTTAATAGCTTGTAACGTAGGTTGGCTTCCTCTTGGTAGGGTATTTTGCGACCGTCGCGGTTGGCTATACGGTTGTTGATTTCGGCTAGCTCTCTATTGATGGAGGCTATCATGTATAGCGGGGTTTGGTCGACTGAGTTTTTGAGGTATTCCCACTTTTTGTCTTTCACCCACATGCAAATGGTTTTTTGTGATACGCCTATGATTTGGCCTATTTGTTTTTGGGTGTAGTTTTCTTGGTAGTAGAGGTCGCGGGCTAGTTGTTGTTGTTCTTCTAAGTTCATAGTTGATAGTTTTTAAGGTTTACTGATGTGGGCAAAGGTATTTTGGGTTTTTAGGATAGGAAAATGAAGATATACACAAATGGAAATTTGTTATTAGTGTTTTTGTAGCTGTTTATGGTATAGTCTTTTTGTGTTGCC
>CAYWUY010000138.1:0-4669 GCA_964461535.1 uncultured Flavipsychrobacter sp. | reverse complement strand
TATCAGTTGTGGAACATAACCCACCCAAATTACTAATTGTTAGCATACCTATATTACTCAATACATGCGTTGTATCATAGTAAACATCTATGTAAGATGAAGTATCAGATGTACCATTAGTGTAGTGTGATGTTGATGGCATTGTCCAAGTATAGGTAGGTAATGCTAACGGGAACCCTGTAAGAGTATATGTTATATGTAAAGTATCTTCAGTACATATTTTATGGTCGTATACCATACTAAACCTAGGTGTGGGCAGTATGGTAGCTTTTACTTGTACTTTATCACTTTCACATCCATTTAATACTTGGCTTACCTGCCAAATTGTTCCTGTAGGATAATCGGGATAGGCAGTATTAGGAGTGGGTGCACCCGATAAACTGCTACCTACAAAAGAGTACCAATTTAATGTTGCTCCAGACCACATACCACTTACTTGAACATTAAGTGCCGGAACTCCTTCTGTATATTGACAGTATGAGGTATCTCTTGTAGTTAGAGCTGAAGGTTTGGGTTTTATGGTTACAACATCTATAGCGCTATCGCTTACGCAGCCGAATGGAGATGTTTGGGTTACATAGTAGGTTATGGTACCCGCAGTAGTTGTACTAGGCGTAGGCGCTATACTCATAGCAGTAGTTACCCCCGGACCATACCATAATAAATTGGTTCCTGTGGCAGAAACAGCATGAGGGGCTTCATACTGGCAATATACATCTGTATTTATAACTGGCGGGTTGGGAATAGCATGTACTGTAAAAGGTTGAATAGCTGTACACCCAGTAAGCGTATAACTAATAGTGGCCGTACCTGCCGATACCCCTGTAACTACACCAGTAACAGCGTCAACCGAGGCAATTGCACTATTGCTGCTGCTCCATACACCGCCTGGAGAGTCGCCCACTAGGGTACTTGTAGCACCATCGCAAATATCAAAAATACCAGATATACCACCTATAGCAGCCCCAGAGACAGTTACCGTAGAAGTGGTACTTATACTGACAGGAGCACAGGATGTATTGGTAGCAGTAACAGAATAAACCGTAGTAACTGTAGGGCAAACTACAATTGAAGAACCTGTACCCACTACTCCTGAAGGTCCACTCCAAGAGTAAGTCCAGCTAGTAGGTGCCCCTGTTGGGGTAAATCTCCAACCCTCATTAGTAGCAGTAAAGGTGGTACCGTTTTCTCCGGGAGGACAGTAAAAAACAGTACCGGCCGCATTTTCTATACCTGTTACGGCATATCCGCTATTCCAGTCTGTACATGGCACCCTATTACCTATGTAAATATCTATTGCATTTGTAGTTTCATACAATACTATTTGAGATGTTAATGTATTACCGTCACAATAAAACCCTGGCCAAAACAATGCAACACCTCCCCAAGACACTACAAACTTCCTACAAGGTGCAGTTCCGTAGGTGGCATATTTTATATCTCCAAGACCGGCATATGTATCTAGCCATACACCCATAATACAGTTTTGAGTAGCATTACTATTACTACCTGGCAAGGGGCCGCTTATACTGTAAGGGTCATAACTGTTAACTAAACTCCCCGCACCTGTGGCATTAAATGTTATATTACCATTTGTTCCTATAGCTATAGCATTGTAAGCATTGCCGAAAAAACAAAAAGTAAAAGGCAGTATTACTTGGTCACCAAAATAATCATCTGTTGTACCCGACCATACAGAACCTGAAAATGTTGCAGATGTACCCGCAGTGTATGAATACGGCACATAAGGAACAGCACTTACTGAATATGTAGTGGTAGCCAACAAATCGGTATTGGGAGTTGCGGTTAATGTAGCACAAGGAGCTGCACAACCAACACTAGGATTATTTGCAGTTAGCGATGGGCAAACTTGAGCATTAACATTAGATGAAATAATAGCCAATATAGCTATACAGAGAGTTTTGAATAGGAGTTTCATTGTAGAATTATTATAAAATAGCAGTATTTATAGAATATTCTACAATAGTACTACTTTATCTCGCATTAAAAAACACGTAATAAATTTATCAAATAAATAATTGTGGTATACTTAGAAGAGATGTAAAAATAATATTCTAAGATTATCGATTAACTAATAAAATATTTTATATTCAGATTATTATTTATCTTGTTGATCACCTACTAATACTACCATGTCAAATAAACCTAAAACAGTACCTACCAAGGTAAAAAACACAATTCAAAGCACTACTGCTGCTACTAAAAGTGTGTCAGAAAAGAAAACACCTGACAAGAACTTGCTAATGCTGCTTTCTATAGTTGGAATTGGGATGATATGTTCATTACTTTTCCACAGGTCATTTACTACCAATGAGGCTACAAATATGTATCCGTACAACACATTTTTGTATAACCCTAGTGAAAGATTTGAAGACTTTTACAATATATACAAGGCATCTGTAAATATGGACCCCTATTCCTATGAGTTCCCCTATTTCCCATTTGCTTTTTTGCTTATGCGACTCTTTTGCTTCATGAACATGGATATGGCTTTGATGATATTCCAATTATCTTTCAATGCCTTCTGGATAATATATATATACAACAATTTCCCTAATAAGGGCATTAATAAAGCTTTAGCCACAGCGGTGCTTGGCTTATTTTCCTATCCATTTTGGTTTGTAGTAGACAGGGCAAACCTAGAAGTATGGATATTCATGTCTATTGCCATGTTCATTTATTTTTATAAACTAGGCAAACACATACCTGCTATTATTTTTCTATCTATTGGCATTGGCTTAAAATTATATCCCATAATTTTTCTATTACTATATATAACCGACAAGAAATATCTACATGCACTTTACACGCTTGTTGCTTCAACAATTATTGCAGTGGGTAGTATGTTATGCTTTAATGGAACACTTGCTGAGAATTATCATAAATTATCAGTGGTGCTTACCAAGTTCAACGATATTTATATTCTAGGTAGTTATTCACATAATTTACAACATAATACCAGCATATGGGTTCCATTAAAGCTCTTATACTATGCTTACCAAACCTCTACAGGTAGTTTTCCGCCGCACTATGAGCAAGTGTTCAACTCTATGTATATACCCTTTGTGTTTACAGCTACACTTATAGTCATCCTGATGATGTTACTATTCAAAATGGAATTTTGGCAAAAAGTAGCGCTACTTGTACTTACATCAATTGTAATGCAGCAGTCATCTTATGATTATAAACTAATAAACATATATATTCCGCTACTTCTTTTACTCAATACTAAGCAGTCACCAAAATTCTATACTGTATATATAGTATTATATGCACTGCTATTAATACCCAAAGACTATGTTATAATAACACAAGACTTGACAATAGCTACTATCATAAATCCACTTTTGATTATTTCTATAATGGTGATGATATTGATTGAATGTATAAAAAGAGCTAACCTGGTACCAATAAAATATTACTTCACTAAAAACGCTACTCACAATGAATAAGATAACACTATTAATAATATTTGCTTTGATGTTAGCTTCTTGCAAACTAAACATAACTAGACGTAATAATGAGCTAGATAAAAATGAAGCCAATAAAGTAATAGCTAACTACTACGCTGCACTTAAAGAAAATAGACTTAATGATGCTATGACATTCATACATCCATATTTGTATTTAAACACCGATACTATTAAGTTCAGGGAAAATCTTAAAAACATTGCAACGGAAACCCATAATCTAAAATCTCATAACTTAGACCATTGGGAGAGCAGGGTAATTGATGGTATTGATGGCCAATCTGTATACTATATGTTTTTTATAGATAGTTATGCTAACTATGCTACTAAGGTGTCTATGCAGCTTATTAAAAACGAACATGATTCTATAAAAATATTTGCCCTAGAAATTAACCCTAACGAATTTGCAAAATGGCAAATGCCTGAATAACTTCACTCATCATGGATATATTATTATTACATGGCGCCATAGGTGCCGCATCGCAATTGGCTGAACTACAACAAGCATTATCTACAAGCTATACTGTGCATGTTCTGAATTTTAGCGGTCATGGAGGGCTGCCATTGGGCAATACAGTATACTCTATTCATACATTTGCAAATGACGTACTGGACTATTTAGCCCAACACAATATTAGCAAAATAAACATACTAGGCTATAGCATGGGTGGCTATGTGGCCATGTATATGGCTAAAAACCACCCTGACAGGGTAAATAAAATAGCAACGCTAGCCACCAAATATAACTGGGATGAGGCTATAGCTGCCAAAGAAATACAAATGCTAAACCCTGAAAAGATAGAGCAGAAACTACCCTCCTTTGCAGACGCTCTAGCTAAACGACACGCCCCTGAAAATTGGAAAGAGGTGCTTGCCCGCACGGCCCAAATGATGCTACAAATGGGCGCTGACAACCCACTAAAGCCTGCCGACTATACTAGTATAGCCCACCCCTGCCTAATACTATTAGGGGATAAAGACAAAATGGTAACCCTAGATGAAACACTAGCTGTATATAGTGCATTACCTAGTGCTCAACTAGGCGTACTACCCAACACTCCCCACCCTATAGAGCAAGTAGATGTAACATTATTAAGCACCTTAGCTACAAGATTTTTTAACAGCTAAAGACTTGGCAATAGTTCATCCAGTTGTTGTAAGCCCATAGTAAAGCCTTC
>CAYWUY010000137.1:0-4743 GCA_964461535.1 uncultured Flavipsychrobacter sp. | reverse complement strand
GCTAAAGACTTGGCAATAGTTCATCCAGTTGTTGTAAGCCCATAGTAAAGCCTTCTTTGAAGCCCATAGCTATCATTTGCTCCATGCGCTCTAGGGAGTCATTTTTTATTGTGATGCTTACTCTTGTATTACCGGAATTTTCAGTAAAGGTAAGATCCCACTCAGAGCCCGGCCAGTAGGGGTTTTCATCCTTATCGGCAAAAACGCTTGTCATTTTAAAGTTGGTTTGGGGTGTTATGGCTGTAAACAGCTGTAGTGCCCAATGCTCTTGGCCTTCGGGGCCTACCATAGCATAAAACCTACGGCCACCTACCTCAAAATTCATATGTTTTGTTCTAGCGGCAAATGGCTTGGGGCCCCACCACTGGTCTAGTAGCCGGGCAGTAGTCCATGCCTGCCATATCAGGTCTATACCGGCATTAAAGTCGCATATTACCTGTAGTGTTTTATTTTCTTTGTCTACTGTAAAATCGAAAAAGAGGTTATTGTTCATCTTGTTTATTTTTAATGGTGACTAATAATTCATCTAGCTGGTTAAAGCTGGTTTCCCACATTTGGAGAAACTGCTCTAGCCTATTGTCTACTTCCTTTATTTTATTTACATATATGGGCTGTTAAAATAATAAAAAACTAAAAAAGCAGCTTTACCTACAACCAAAACACCATATATAACTAGCACTTTTAAGAGCTCTGAACCCGGAATTTTGGTGGTAAGTAGGGGCTGAAAATATACCCAATTTAGGTATAGAACAGGGAATTTCAGGTATATTATACCCTAAAAGGGGGGTAAAAAGGTATATTTATACCCTAATATTCCTACTAAGTGATTGATAATGAATGAAGTAGTGAAAAAAATGCCTTTTTTAGGGTATAAAATACCTAAACGGTATTTTTAGGCTGTTTTATAGGGCTTATGTGAAAGAGCTGCTTACAACCCCCAAAAGTACTATGTGCCAACTGAACGAATAGCATTTTGTGGATAAGTTGTAATTGAGACATTGGGAGACACAATTATGCAACAAATCATATTTTTAAGGCTATGACCTATAAAGGTATACTACCCTATCTGTATCCTCAGTTGGGATACGAGTAGCAAAGTGGGCGGAAAAAATATAAAATCAAACTATTACCTTCGCGGCACTATAAAACAGAACTATATATATGAAAAGAATATTGCCTTTAGCTCTACTACTATGCGCTCAATTAGCCTTTGGACAAACCAATGAAATAGTAAATGTAGCCGGTACTAAATGCAGCATAATACCCCCTACAGGTTTTGTAACAACAGATAAGTTTAACGGATTTATAAACACCGGCAATGGTGCATCTATAATGGTTAATCAGATTCCGGCTTCGTATCAAGAAATGGTTGATGGCTTTACGGCTAGTGCTTTGAAGCGCAATAAAATGAACTTGATAAGCAAAGAAATAGTAGACTTTAATAATGGAAAAGCCTGCTATATACAAGTGACACAATCTGCAAATAGCACTACTTATTATAAACATATACTAATGTTTGGAGATGATCAAAATGTAATTTTAGTAAATGGCATTTATCCTGAGAGTGCTAAGAATATAGAAGCAGAAATAAAAAAAGCAATATTTTCTACTGTCTATGATGCTAAAAAAGAAACAGCTAGCCAGACAATACCGTTTACAATAAGTGTAGAGCATAGTGATTTTAAATTCATTAGGCACATGAGTGGCACTTCATTGTATGCTGTGGATGAAAAAAACACACCTGAAAAGCCAATACTTATGGTATCCAATTCGGTAGATGAGTCTATTATAAGTGCTCAAGATCAAAAAAAGTATGCTATAGATAGATTAAAAAGACTACCACAAGGTATTGAATATGCTGTGAAGGAAACCCATGAAATAACTATAGATAGCTTAAAAGGATATGAAATAATAGCATACAGACCCTTAAAAAACAATATAAAAGAGCTATTGTATGAGGTAATGCTTTTTGACGATATGGGAGGCTATTATATGGTATTAGGAATGAGTAGTGAAAAACATGAGGAATACTTAGCAACTTATAAAAAAATAGCCAAGACATTTCAACGCAAATAAGTAAAGCTGGTATTAATAACCGATAGAATACAAGAAACAGTTGGGTGCGAATAGCAATGTGGGTGGAAAAATGAAAATTTACTTAAACACATATATAGAGTCATCAACTCTAACTTTTTTAGCACATTCTGGCCCAAGTCCAATTTTCAATGATGTTGGATGAGTTAATTCTCTCCCACATACCTCACAGGAACCTGCTTTCACTCCTGCTGTAATACTGTATGAATTATCCTTCATTGCGGTATAAAAAAGAGTTAAATGAGGATTAAAACTTTCTAGTCGAGTAATTATATATCCTTCTTTATCTACATATCCTATTTCTTGATTATCTTTCGTAAAAACACGAATATCTGATTTTATTGATTTATTGTGTCCTCGCTTCAAAAAGAAAAAAACTTTAAAAGTATCATCTCCAACAGTTAACCTTAATATTGGAAAATCAGGCAAAACGTTAGTGTAAGTTCTTACTTCGTAATAAGGATTATTTTTACTAAAATCCATTTGCTCTAACTTATATATAAAGGTTAATATTTTACCTCCATATATATCATGTGCTTTATTAGCAATAAAATGTATTTGATATAATAACTCTGCGTTATCAGGTTGTTTTTGAATCATCTTGCACAAACTTCTTATAAAAGCACAGTTCATTTTACTACAAATTCGTATTGCTTCATTATTAGAGAAAAAAGATTTAATAGATGATAGTTTTTCATGAGTAATAGTTTGTTTTATAATCTTAAACATATTCTCACTCAAATATAAAAATGGCTGGGTTTTATTTTTTGATTCAGATTTAGAATTTGTATCTAAAAATTTAACCTCAGTATGACCGCGAATCTTGTCTTTATTTTCTTTATATTTTTTAAACTTTTCATCAATACGTGATAATAAAGCCTTACTTATTATTGAGTTAACATTTAGTTTCTCAGTATTATGACCAATATTTTCAAGGAAATTGAAAAGAGTTCCGGTTGAAATATTATAAACATCACATATAGCTAAGACTCTGGGTTTTACTTCAATACTTTTATTGCTTTTAGGTGGAGAAGAAAATTGTTTTGTTATTATGGATATAGTATAACTATCTAGAACTGAAGATGCGTCTTTTATTTTAATCCCTTTAGAGCGCAAAAAATATTTAAGATGATTAATAGATATTTTAAAAGAATCGCATGCGCTTTTTGCGGTTGTAATTTTATATGATTTCGAAACTGGATTTGTTGCTATTTCCGACAGGGTTTGTCCTTGCTTTTCATCTGACATACTTATAAATATTAAAAAGTAAATTTAATAAATTTATGTTCACATCATTTAATATAATGTAGTTTTACTTTAAATAGAAATCTAAATGAGACTTTAATATTGAAGATAAAACCTTTCAAACCACTCTTTGCTGATGATGGAGCAGAAATTATTTAGCATTAGTATTTCAAAAACTAATCCATGAAAAAACGGCTATGAAAGCGAGTAAATAAGTTATTGGAGCTGAGAATTTAAAAATAAAAAATTATAAATACAAAAAAAAATAAATATGATGAATACTTATTAACGAAATGAAAAAAGAAATAAAATACATATATCTAGACTGGAATATTTTCAATAAACTTCAAAAAATTGAAGAACTTACAAATACAGAAAAATAATATATGATAGAATTAATACAGATATCCTCAATAAGAAAATTCTTGTCCCTTATTCAAACGCTCATATCTCGGACCTATATCGAGGTTATGTTAAAGACCCTAGTTACACACCTGATCATTTAGCTACGATTCAAAAAATTACTAATAATCTTTGTATAGTTCAATACTGGGGTGAGAAACAGGTAAGGTGGCATTACAGGGATCCTAACGAATTTTTGAATTCTATCATTGAAGAAAGCAACAATACCCCCACATCATTTTCAGCTATGAAGAAGTTTGATGGGCAACCTATCATCAATGCACTATCTGAAATGCAAAATACTATTTTAAGGCTACAACCCGTCCCAGCTTCATTCAAACAGATTTATACAGTTGATCCTATATTTAACCTTATGTATCCAAGAACCAAAGTTGAAATGAATATGCTGGCACTTAGTGAGGATATTTACGACTTTTCTAATAAAATCAAAACAGATTTTAACTTGTACAAGTATTACAGGAAATACCTTAACCAATGTAAGATTAAATATCAACAACTCAGGAAGACTATTGATGCTTCTGAAAAACAATTATTAGACAATCCACGACACTTGACATGGGACGAGATGTGGCAACAGATAGAAGATAGCAGCTCAAATAAAACTTCCAATCCAAGCTATGACAAGATAGTTGACCGGTTTATTAGTACTGATTTAAAAGGATACCAGCAGGATGCGCGCTTTGCAAATCTTATTGATGATGCACTTCATACCTTTTACGCTGCGCATTGTGACTATTTTTTGACACTAGACCGAAGATGCTACGATAAAGCTAAGAAGGTATTTCACGACTTAAAAATCAGCACAGAAGTAATGACGCCGGATGATTTTATCATATTAAACGGAAAAGACTAACGGAGTAGAAAACGTCTACCAAACATATTCAAAAACGTAAAAAGCCCCGCTTCTGCAAGGCTTTTTACGTTAAAAGTGATCCCGTTGGGACTCGAACCCAAGACCCATACATTAAAAGTGTATTGCTC
>CAYWUY010000136.1:0-4793 GCA_964461535.1 uncultured Flavipsychrobacter sp. | reverse complement strand
ATAGAATTAATGGTGTATATGAAAGAGAGTTTTCTATTCATATGGATTTTGTTGCTAACGAGGATACATTAATATGGCCAACTAATACAGGTAGTATTAATGGAACTGACCCATTCGGTTCTGCCGCAACTAACTCTAGTGGTACTGCATGCTTACCAATATGCCAAACAACTTGTACTAATAGAATAGGTAGTGCTAATTACGACCTAGGACATGTTTTCACCACAGGTGGTGGAGGTATCTCTGGCTTAGGTATAGTTTGTAATAACACTCAAAAAGCTAGAAGCTGCACAGGTAGCCCTAGTCCAGTGGGCGATAGCTATGACATTGATTACGTGGCTCATGAAATGGGACATGAATTTGGGAGTCAGCATACTTTCAATAATAATACTGATGGAAGCTGCGGTGGTAACGCCGTTTCAACCTACGCTTATGAGCCAGGTAGTGGCACTTCCATTATGGCATATGCAGGCATTTGCTCACCAGACGATTTAGCAATGCATAGCCAAGACTATTTTCATGCATCAAGTCTTGTTCAGATTTATGGTTCATTAACAACTATCGAAGATGCATGTGCTACAAAAACGTCAACAGGCAACAAACTACCATACGTACCGTCATTTACTGCTTCATATTCTATTCCTTACAAAACTCCTTTCGAGCTAATAGCACCTACTGCAACTGACAGTGTTGGCGGAGCAAGTCTTACCTATTGCTGGGAGCAGTGGAATAGAGGTTCTGCTAGTACTAGTACTTCATCTCGTTTAGTTAATACATTCAGGACTGGCCCATTGTTCCGTACTTTTTCTCCTGTGGACACCACTAAACGCATCTTCCCTAAAAACAGCATGGTACTAGCTGGCAGTATAAGTGATGCCGGTGTAGAAGGTAATCAAGGTGAAAAGCTACCTGATACTGCTCGATACTTAACGTTTAAACTAACAGCAAGAGCCTTATTAAGTAGTGGTAAAGGCAGCTTCAATTTCCCTGACGACACTATACATATTGATGCTATTTCATCTGGCGCAGCTAACAGTTATAAAGGATTCACTGTAACAAGCCAAAGCACAACAGGAGTATCTTACAATGGTGGTACTACACAAACCATCACTTGGGATAAAGTAAATACAGACGTTGCACCTATAAGTTGTTCGCAAGTAGCTATTTATCTGTCTACTGACGGAGGAAATAGCTGGTCTACCAATTTAGGTACATTCCCTAATACCGGTACTGCAACAGTTACACTGCCAAATCCTGCTACAACAGTTACTAATGCACGTATTAAAGTAAAAGGAGTAGGCAATATTTTCTTCAATGTAAACAAGAAAAACTTTACTATTACCCACAATTCTACAGCTTCTGTTTCTTCAATTTCAGAAGCAATATTAGTAGATGTTTATCCGGTACCTACTAGCGAAGTTTTATATTTAGACGCTCATAGCTATAAAAGCTTACAAGCTACTATTTACAATACAGTAGGCCAAATGGTTTGGAATGGCGAATTAGAAGGTAAAACATCTGTAAATGTTAGCACTTGGTCTAAAGGTGTTTACCACGTTATGTTATACAATAATGAAACTGGAGAAAAACAAGCTAAATCTGTTATAATTCAGTAAGCAATAGTTTAACTCATATACTAAAAGCGGGCAGAATATCTGTCCGCTTTTTTTGCGCTATTCTTAACATAAGAAAGGCCGTTACTGTTGTATATTTATTACATGAAAAAGGTTGCATTGGTATTATCAGGAGGTGGTGCACGCGGAGCAGCTCATTTAGGAATATTACAGTTGCTTGAAGAAATGCAAATACCTATATCTGCTATATCTGGGGTAAGTGCAGGTGCAGTAATTGGCGCTCTTTATGCATGTGGATATAACGCACAACAAGCATTAGAGCAGCTAAAAAAACTGTCTTATCTAAGTCTAAAAGATTTACAATGGGGCGGTGTAGGAATTTTTCATTTAAACAACTTAAAGTCTCTGCTTATTTCTGTAAGTAAGCACAACGATTTTGCTGAACTAAAAATACCATTAACAGTAGCAGCTACTGATATAGTAAATTGTAAACCAGTATATATAAATAGCGGCACCTTAGCAGATGCAGTTATAGCTTCTGCAAGCGTTCCTGTTGTATACGAACCAGTTATTATAAACAATATTTCACTATCTGATGGTGGACTAATGGACAACTTACCCGTGTTACCATTGCTAAATAAATACGACATTATTATAGGTAGCCATGTTAATAAGCTAAGCCATGACATCAACCTAAAAGACTTTACTAAATTCAACCTGATTGAGCGTTGTTTTCATCTAGTTATAGCAGCCTCAGTAGAAAAAAGCGCACAATACTGTAACTTACTTTTGGAGCCTGAACTGAAAGGATTTGGTATGTTTCAAATGAAAGATGCAGATAAAATATTTGAAATTGGCTATAACCATGCGAAGAAATATACTGCCGAGATAGAAAAGCTGTATAGTGTATAAGTGCTATTTCAATGGAGCTAATAATTGGCTTACATACATTTAAACTAACTTTGGTTTTCTTTAAAATAAAAACACTTCATGTTACAATACGAAAAATTTACTCTTGATAATGGATTAAGAGTATTAGTACATAAAGACACCTCTACCCCTATGGTTGCCATGAACATACTTTACGATGTAGGTGCTAGAGACGAGGAAGAAGGAAGAACCGGATTTGCCCACCTATTTGAGCATCTAATGTTTGGTGGCAGTATTAACATACCTGAATATGACGAACCTCTGCAAATGGCCGGAGGAGAAAATAATGCCTATACCACCAACGACATCACCAACTACTATATTCAGCTTCCACTCAAGAATATTGAAACCGCCTTTTGGCTTGAGAGTGATAGGATGTTGTCGTTAGCATTTAGTGAAAAAAGTTTGGATGTTCAAAGAAAGGTAGTTTGCGAAGAGTTTAAGGAACATTATCTGAACAAACCTTACGGAAATGCTTGGCACCATATGCGCAGCCTAGCATATAAAGTGCACCCCTACCAGTGGCCTACTATAGGCAGAAACTTGGAACAAATTGAAACTGCACAGTTAAGTGATGTAAAAAACTTTTTCTTCAAGCACTACAGGCCTGTTAATGCAGTAATGTGTGTAGCTGGTAATGTAACCTTAAAGGACATTAAGCAGTTAAGTGAAAAATGGTTTGGACCAATTGAGAGTGGACGGAAGTACACAAGAAGTATTCCTCAAGAACCTACACAAACCGAAGATAGACACCAAACAGTAGAAGCAGATGTGCCACTTGATGCACTTTATAAAGCGTGGCATATAGACGGCAGATTAACTAAAGACTACTATGCTACAGATTTAATAACTGAAATATTGGGTAGTGGTCAGGCTTCTAGATTGTACCAAAAATTAGTAAAAGAACTACAACTATTTAGTAATATCAATTGCTACCATACGGGTAGTCTTGATGCAGGACTTTTAGTGATTGAAGGAAAAATTAGAGAGGGAAAAACTATTGAAGAAGCTGACAAAGCAGTACAAGAACAAATAGAACTTCTTATAGAACATGGAGCTAGCGAACAAGAACTACAAAAGTCTAAAAATAAGATAGAATCTATGATCGCTTTCGAAGACATGAGTCTTTTAAACAGAGCAAATAATCTTGCTTTCTATGAACTATTGGGCGATGCATCAATGATTAACAACGAATGGGACAAGTATAATGCAGTAACCATTAGCGATATAAAAACAGTTTCGCAAAAAATCTTCCGACAAGGCAACTGCAATACATTGTATTACAAAAAGAAAGCACAATAATTACAACTAAGTTATGTATCAAGGCAAATTCAATGCAGATAAAACTGCGTTTCAAAATAGAATTACAGAACTATTTGACATACAATATCCTATTATACAGGCCGGTATGATATGGGCTTCTGGCTGGAAACTTGCAAGCGCAGTTAGTAATGCAGGAGGATTAGGTATAATAGGTGCGGGTAGTATGTATCCTCACATACTTAAAGAACACATAACACAGTATAAACAACATAGCAATAAGCCTTTTGCTGTAAATCTACCACTTCTTTACCCTGACATAGAAGCACATGTAAATACTATTATAGAAGAGCGTGTACCAATAGTTTTCACATCTGCAGGCAATCCCAAAACATGGACTGCAAAATTAAAAGCAGAGGGTATAAAAGTGGTACATGTTGTTTCTAGTGCAAAGTTTGCAGTTAAATGCCAAGATGCCGGAGTAGATGCTGTGGTAGCAGAAGGGTTTGAAGCAGGTGGACATAACGGACGGGAAGAGACCACTACCCTATGCCTTATACCGGCAGTAAGGGAAAAACTATCTATACCATTGATAGCAGCCGGAGGCATAGCTACAGGTAGAGCCATGTTTGCAACAATGGCATTAGGTGCTGAGGCGGTGCAAATAGGTAGTCGCTTTGTATGTACTCCTGAGGCATCAAGTCACGCTGCATTCAAAGAAGCAATCATAAATGCTCAAGAAGGAGATACCTATTTATCATTAAAAAAGCTAACTCCTGTACGCCTGATAAAAAACACCTTTGCAGAGCGTGTTTGGGAAGCTGAATCTAGGGGCGCTGCTAAAGACGAACTAGAGGAAATTTTAGGTAGGGCAAGGGCTAAAAAAGGAATGTTTGAAGGAGACATGGAAGAAGGTGAACTAGAAATAGGCCAAGTAAGTAGCATCATTCATGAAATAAAGCCGGCAGCTGCTATAGTTGCAGAAATATGGAATGAGTTTGTTGCGACTGCATCAAACCCATTTGGGTA
>CAYWUY010000135.1:0-4832 GCA_964461535.1 uncultured Flavipsychrobacter sp. | reverse complement strand
ATTCAAGAAAAAAAACAGAGCTACTCCAGTTCGAGAGTTTATTTAACGAATCGCAGGATATACTTTGCGTGTTCGATACCGCAGGAATAATTAAAAAAGCAAATCCTTACTTCTCAAAACTACTCGGCATACCCGATAACCAACTAATTGACAAAAGCTATTTCAACTTTATTATAGACGAAGATATACCACATTCTACAGCAACTTTATCTAGCATTCTTGCTACAGGTTCATGTAAAAACTTCAAACATAGAATCCTTGGTAGCAATAATGAAGTGAGGTATTTAGAATGGGCTGCTACTCATGAAAAATCAACCAACCTGATATTTGGGGTTGCAAGAGATATTACAACAGAACAAAAGTCTAAACAAGAACTACAAGCTAGCGAAAATAGGTTCCGCTCTTTCTTTGAAAACTCTCAAGGCCTACTTTGCACGCACGATTTAGATGGAAAAATAATCTCTCTTAATAATGCGGCTGCTCAAAACTTAGGATATAGTCTTCATGAGGCAAATCAACTCACACTTTTTGATATTGTTAAACCTAGCCAACACGAAAATCTTAAGCTTTACCTAAAAATTATAGCCGACACCGGCAGCCATCAAGGCCATATGAATGTAATGGAGAAAAGCGGCAAACATAGAGTATGGAGCTATAACAACATTACAACAGAAGATACTAACGGCTACAGATATGTTTTAGGCAGCGCAATAGATATTACAACAAATTACCTACTTGAAAAAGAAATAAAAGACACCAAAATACTACTGGAACAAACAAGTAAGGTAGCCAAAGTAGGTGGTTGGGAACTGAACTTAATTAACAACACTATATACTGGTCTGACGTTACTAAGGAAATACACGAGGTAGAAGCCGACTACACTCCCGAACTTACCACTGCTATAAATTTTTATAAAGAAGGCATTAGTAGAATAGAAATACAAAATGCAATAAATAACTGTATTAACAACAAAGAAAGCTGGAACAAAGATCTTGAGCTTATTACCGCAAAAAACAATAGCAAATGGGTAAGAGCTATTGGGCAGGGAGAATTTGAAGGAGACAAATGCATAAGATTATTTGGCACCTTTCAAGATATTGAGCTAACTAATTCCCAAAAACAGCTTTCCGATATACTTTCTGCTGCATCTGAAGTCAGTATTATTTCTACCGACACAACCGGCACTATAACAGCCTTTAATACAGGTGCAGAAAAGCTACTGGAATATACCTCAGCAGAAGTTGTCAATATTCATTCTCCTATTTTATTTCATAGCAAGGCAGAAGTTGAAAACAGGAGTAAAGAATTATCAGAGCAGTACGGCTTCCCTATAGTGGGGTTCAGAACTTTCATACATGTAGCTGAAGAAAAAGGCTCATACCGCAACGAGTGGACATATATAACTAAAAGTGGTGTAGAAAAACAAGTATCACTAGTAGTAACTGTTATCAGAGACTTTGAAAACCATACTACAGGCTATTTAGGTATAGCAACTGATATTACTGAACGAAAAAAAGCCGAGAAGGCATTAAGTATAGAGCGCTCTCAACTACTAGCATTTGTTGAGCATGCACCTGCAGCAGTGGCTATGTTTGATACTAGTATCAGATACCTTAGCGCCAGCAATCGCTGGTATGAAGACTATCTACTAGTAGGACAAAACATTATAGGAAAAAGCCACTATGAAGTATTCCCCAACATATCCGACCACTGGAAAAATATTCATCAACGCTGCCTAAAAGGCGAGGTAATCATTAATAAAGAAGATGTGTGGCGCCCAAGCGGTTGGAAACACGACCAATACCTAAGTTGGGAAGTACGCCCTTGGTACCAAATAGATGGCAACATAGGCGGCATTATGATGTATACACAAGATATTACTGAAGCCTGCCTGCAACGCGAAGAATTAAGAGCGGCAAAACAACAAGCGGAACTAGCTAGTAAAGCAAAATCGGAATTCTTAGCCAACATGAGCCATGAAATAAGAACGCCACTTAACGGTGTTATAGGCTTTACAGATTTACTGCTAAAAACACATCTCAACGACACACAACATCAATACATTTCTATAGTTAATAGCTCGGCCAATACATTACTGCATACTATTAATGATATTCTTGACTTCTCGAAAATTGAAGCCGGTAAACTAGAGCTTGATATAGAGAAGTGCGACCTTTTTGAATTAGGCAACCAAGCTAGCAGCATAGTTACCTACCAAATTCAAAAGAAAGGCATTGAAATGCTTCTTAACATTTCTCCCAACCTGCCTCGATTTGCTTATGTAGATGCAGTAAGGCTGAAACAGGTATTAGTTAATCTCTTAGGCAATGCCTCTAAATTTACCGAAGCAGGAGAAATAGAGCTTAAAATATCACCCACAGGCACTGCAAAACAAAGTAGGATGGGTATAAGATTCGAGGTAAGAGATACCGGAATAGGTATTAAGCAAGAGATGCAAAGCAAAATATTTGAAGCTTTTTCTCAAGAAGATATATCTACCACAAAAAAATATGGGGGCACAGGTCTTGGCCTTACTATTTCTAATAAACTCCTGGCAATGATGGGTAGTAAAATGCAACTCACCAGTGCAATAGGCGAAGGAAGTACTTTTTACTTTGAATTATTTGTAGATACAGAAGAGGGCGACCCAATTATTTGGCAAAATATAGACCATATAAAAAATGTATTAGTTGTTGATGATAACTATAACAATCAGTTGATTTTGAAAGAAATGCTAAACCTCAAAAAAATCAACACGGTTGTTGTTAAAAACGGGTTTGAGGCACTCCAACACATGGCCAATGAAGAGCATTTCGACATTATAATTATGGACTATAAAATGCCGTTTATGGATGGACTGGAAACTATTCGTAAAATAAGAGAAAACTTTGGCTTTCGTCCTGAAAAACAACCAATAATACTATTGCACAGTAGTGCAGATGATGAGCACATCAGAAAAGAATGTCAGAAATTAGGTGTTGAGCATAGATTAATTAAGCCTGTAAAAATGCACGACCTATACGATGCTTTGTCTATGGCCACCACCAAAAAGGTTACTTCACCGGCACTATCAAGCACCATTCAAGGTAAAGTTTTCGATAAAAAAATAAATGTACTATTGGTCGAGGACTCTTCAGTAAACATGCTTCTGGCACGTACAATACTCAATCGCATAACACCCAATGCTACAGTACTTGAAGCACAAAATGGACAAGAAGCAGTATTGGCATGCAAGGTAAAA
Source organism: uncultured Flavipsychrobacter sp. (assembly GCA_964461535.1). Classification (GTDB taxonomy): domain Bacteria; phylum Bacteroidota; class Bacteroidia; order Chitinophagales; family Chitinophagaceae; genus Flavipsychrobacter. The sequence goes on along the minus strand of CAYWUY010000135.1, from coordinate 1,590 downwards.
CAGCCCGACCTAATACTTATGGATGTGCAAATGCCCATACTTAACGGATATGAGGCAACTCAAAAAATACGTGCTATGCACCCCAACAGTAGAATACCTATTATAGCCTTAACAGCCGGAAATGTAAAAGGCGAAAAAGAACGTTGCATTGCTTCCGGCATGGACGACTTTCTTGCTAAACCATTTGTAGAAAACGACCTACACCACATCATAGAAAAATGGCTAGGCCTATCACCCACAGCTATTGGGGCTACTCAACAAACATCTCATCAATCTGAGGATGTGCACTTCGACCTTAAAAAGTTAACTGCCAACTTAGGTAGCGATAAAGACTCTATTCATTTCATTTTAAACTTGGCTAAAGATGAAATCTCTAAAAATATTGAAGAAATCAAGCAACATGCTGCAACCAATAATATCATTACATTAAAACAAGTAGCACATAAATTATATGGGCTATCCCTATCTACAAATCTAAATATACTTGCCAATCATTCAAGAGAGCTAGAGTATATGCAAGACGGTGATAATGTTGCACTACTAGTAAAGAATATCATCAATGAGTCTGATATCGTTTTACGTATTTTGGCAGAGGCACATCATGAGCTAGATAATAGTTAAGAGTTCTTTAACTATTATCAGATTAATTATGGCACAGTATATGAACTATCCATTTTAACTAAAAACAAATAAAATGAAAAAGGGTCTTATAGCTTTAAGTGCATTAATGATGCTCTATGCTAACTTGGGTTATGCACAACAACACAAAACAATAAAAGTGCAGAAAAATGCAAATACAATGGCAGCAGTAAAAGCTGAAAAAAAGCCAATAAAAGCTGACGCTAACAAAACAAATAATAAACCGGCAAAGGAAAACAAAAAGAAATAACAACCTCTCCTAACACAATAATAGCCGACTATTTAGCCGGCTATTATTGTGTATATTATTTACTCTCTTTTATTAGTAAACAGTTATTTTCTTTACAGCGCTATCGGTTCTTGCGTTTTTCAAATATCCCTTAGTTACTGTTAATGCACAAGGTATGCCTCTTGTAAATATTAGGCTATCAGTCAGCATATAGTCATGCAATGCCATACCATTAGCCGCAGTTCCGTTTGGCAATGGATTAAACACACTGCTAAGAGACCCTATAGTAGTACCATAGTCTTTAGGATTAGGCAACTGACAAGTAGAATAATTATAATAAACACGGTAAGTAGCACTATCTACGTGCACACCCATCCAATCTGTATAAGTATGATATTCTCTAAAAGTAGTATCATTCATTATCTGAAAGGTAATACTCGAATCCATTACATTATATCTATTTATCACAAACTTGAATATCCTACCATAAGACAATTTCATACTATCGTTCATTGCCAATGACCTAGATACTGAAAAAGGCCCTGTCACGGTTACATTTTCCAACTTTGCACAACTAAACAGGGCTACAGTAAATACAACTACTATGGTTAATATTTGTTTCATTCAACCGATTTTTTGTAAAAATAAACAATAATATATAATACTAAAATAGGAATCCTATTCGACAATAGAATATATTATTTCCAAATCATCTTCATTTC
>CAYWUY010000134.1:0-4986 GCA_964461535.1 uncultured Flavipsychrobacter sp. | reverse complement strand
CATCTACCGATATCTGCTCATTATCATGCCTAGAGTTGAAAACATCATCAACTAGGTCCAGCATACGCTCTAAATTACTTGCCACCAATTACAATTTAATAAAACACAATCAAGAAAAATTAATTAACAAAATCGTTATATACCTTTATGCATGGACAAAAATAGACATGCAGTAGACATTTTTAACAAGCATGCACAATTATATCAAGATAAGTATATGAACGTAAATGCTTATGCATCTTACATCAACTATTTTTGCAATCAGCTAGCTGGCAATAAAGTTTTGGACATTGCATGTGGCCCTGGCAATATATCATCTTTTATAAAAAAACAGTTTTCTAATATTGAAATCACGGGAATTGATTTAGCTGAAAACATGTTACAATTAGCCATAAATAATGTTCCTGATATTATTACTATTCAAAAAGACATTCGAGATATTTCGACCATAACTAGCCAAACATTCCACGGTATTGTGGCTAGCTTTTGTATACCATATTTAAACTTAGACGAAGTAACTAGGTTGTTTTTAGATTGTTACAATTTACTATACAACAATGGCATTCTTTATTTGAGCACGATGGAAAATAAACCTGAAAAATCAGGTTATGAATACAACTCCAAAGGTGATAGCGTTTATATCAGTTACTATTCTAAGAGACAGATTATAGACCTTTTAGAACTACATGGCTTTGAAATTATAACCTGTGGAAACCTAGCAACGACAAACAAAAATGCTTCGGAACACTTAGACTTAATAATTATTGCAAAAAATAGGTAAAACTCAACTATCTGCATAAATGTAGATAATATACCCTCATACCAAATTATAATAAAGCAATTTATCAATATATAAACCACTCATTAATAAGACAAACTTACACAGCATAAATAGCACCAATTTCATATATCTTACATCACCAAAATGTTCACAATAGAGTTACTTAGTGGTTATATTATTCTAACATTTCCATAACACACCACGTCTACTTTCGCTTACAAATCGCAAAAGAATGACAAAAAAAATTACCAAAGTATTGCTTTGCATAAGTGCGTGTGTTGCGCTATCGCCTTTAAGCAATGCACAAATCACAATGGGTAGTGATTACAAAAATTACTTCTCTCCCACAATCGGAACATTCCAAGGTATTAACTTCAGAGAAGCCGGTTTTTCAGGTCTTTTTGCAATACCGGGTACTAATGGAAAAGAATTTTGGGTTTGTTCTGACAGAGGTGTAAATATTGACGCAGCTAATGCCAATCCTGCTGCTTGTATTCCTACCTATGATAAAATCTATGCATTCCCTAATTACGCTCCAAAAATACATCGTGTTCGCGTAAATGGAGATTCAATACAGATACTACAAACGGTTACAATGAAACGTCCGAATGGCACTAATGCTACTGGAATCATCAACCCTACAGGATTTGGAAGTACTGCAACAGAAGAAGCCTCTACAGATACAGTTCAAGATTGTGCAAATTTTAGTAGTAAAATAGCTGCAAAAGACATTTTCGGTATAGATGCAGAAGGAATAGCAGTAGATAGAGATGGTAATTTCTGGGTATGCGAAGAGGGAGGCCCTACTATTTGGAAAATGTCTCCAAACGGCGTTGCACTAAAAAGATTCACTCCATATGCAACATTACCTGGTGCTGAATTAATTGATGCACCAATTGACACAGTTTTTAAATACAGAAAAAATAATCGTGGATTTGAAGGTATTACTATTGCGCCAAATGGAAAAGTATACGCAATAATTCAAAGTCCTATATTGTATCCTACAAAAACAGTTGGAGAAAACTCAAGAGTACACCGTATAGTAGAAATCAACCCTACCACTGGTGCTACTCGCATGTTTGCATATCTAAATGATGGCATCATCGGCGAATCAGGTTCTAATCAGATACGCTTACGCGACTGGAAATTAGGCGATTTAACTGCAATCAACGATACAACATTCTTAGTATTAGAAGCTGCTTTAAGGGGCACTAGAGATATTAAGCGTGTATATAAAATAAATATTACAACTGCAACACCAGTAACATCTGGTTTGTACGGAGGTAGCACGCTTGAAGCACTAGTAGATTCAACAGGACTTGCTACAAACAGCATCATACCTGTAAAGAAAACACTTGTAGCCGATTTATTAGCACTAGGATGGAATCCTACTTTAGATAAAGCAGAAGGCCTTACTATTATTAATGACAGCACTATTGCTATATGTAATGATAATGATTATGGCCAAACATCTCCATGAGAAAATGGTGTAGCAACAGCAACTACAAATCTTAGCCATCTAGTAATTTTTAACTTAAGAGGTGCTAATAAACTTAATAACTTTGTTGCCCCTACTACAACATTGTCGCCTGGGATTACGGGCCCAAGTTCTTCTAAAACGCCATACTTATGGCCGACAACACCTGGAGTTGACTTTACTTCTATATTAACAGCTGGAGATGCTGTGGGTGGTTACAAAATGGCTGGTGTTCCAGATGGCACAGGAGTATTCGACAATAATGATGGCACTTTTACACTTGTGTTAAACCACGAAATAGGCAACACATCTGGAGTAGCTAGAGCACATGGTTCAGTAGGTGCTTTTGTATCAAAATGGGTGATTAATAAATCGGACATGACAGTAGTAAGTGGTGGCGATTTAATTAATAGCGTTAGCCTTTGGAACACTGCAACCAATAGCTATATTACTTACAACGCTGCATTCCCTTCAACATCAGCTGCAATGGGTCGCTTCTGCTCAGCAGATTTACCTGAAATAAGTGCTTTCTACAATGAGAATACCGGTAAAGGAACTCAAAACCGCATCTTTATGAACGGTGAAGAAACCGGAAATGAAGGTCGTGCGTTTGCGCATGTTGTTACAGGGACTGAAGCAGGTAAAACATACGAACTACCTTACTTAGGAAAATTCAGCTGGGAAAACTCAGTAGCTAGCCCAACTTCTAGCGACAGCACTGTAGTAATAGGTATGGACGATGCTACACCTGGTCAAGTATACGTGTATGTAGGTGCGAAACAAACTACAGGTAACGAGATAGAAAAAGCTGGTTTAACAGGCAAACTATTTGGCGTTTCTGTTACTGGACTGCTTACTGAAACAAGTGCTAGCGTACCAACACCTGGAACAAACTTCTCATTGATAGATTTAGGTGATGTACATAATATGACTGGTAATGCATTAAATACTGCTAGTAATACATTGGGTGTAACTAATTTCTTACGTCCGGAAGATGGTGCATGGGATCCATCACATCCTAACGACTTCTATTTTGCTACTACCAACTCTATATCAAGCCCAAGCCGTTTATGGAAATTATCATTTAATGACGCAACACGTCCTAGCCTAGGTGGAACTATTACAGCTGTACTAGACGGTACTGAAGGTCAAAAAATGTTAGACAACATAACAATAGACCATTATGGACACATATTACTAGTTGAAGATGTTGGTAACAATGTTCATTTAGGACGTGTATGGCAATATGATATCGCGACTGATGCACTAACTCAAATTGGTGCTCATGACTCTACACGATTCTTAAATGGCGGAGCAAATTATCTAACACAAGACGAAGAAGCATCTGGCATATTAGATGCTGAAAAAGTGTTGGGTCCTGGTAAATTTATCATAGTAGACCAAGCACACTACAGCATTGGTGGCGAAATAGTAGAAGGCGGACAGATTCTTACTTTCTACAACCCATCTACGTACAATGCAGCACCAGAAATAGATGTAACAGGAAATAACATTAGTATTGCAGATGGCAGTATTGCAACCTCTTTGGTAAACAACACTAACTATGGCGATGTATATACCGGAGAAACAACAACAAGATCATTCGTTGTTAAAAACACAGGAGCTGGCACTTTAAGAGTTAACACTTTGAATTTAAATGGAGCTGACGCATCAAACTATTCAATAGTAGCTACACCTAGCCTTCCATTAAGCATTGCAACAAACGACTCATTGGTATTAACAGTGAGCTTTACACCAAGTAGTGCTGGCAACAAAAATGCGGTATTGAATATCGGAAGTAATGACATTACAGAAGCTGCTTATAACTTTGCTTTATTAGGCAATGGAGTAAATGCACCTGATATCAATATTACAGGAAATCACATTGACATTATTAATGGCGACTTAACTCCTGGCACTGTAAACGGAACAGACTTTGGAGCAACTACAGTTGGAGCAACGGTGTCAAAATCATATACTTTACATAATAACGGCATGGGACACATGTTTGTAAATAGTATAAACATTTCAGGTACTGATGCTACACAATTTGAACTAGCTACTGCACCGGCATTGCCAATCACTGTAAGTACAGGCGATTCAATAACTATCTCAGTAAACTTTACACCAACATCAACTGGCTCTAAATCAGCGAGAGTAAATGTTGCTACAAATGATATTGATGAACCGACTTACATTTTCGGCATACAAGGCATAGGACTAGGTACTGGCAATATCAATGTTCAAGGAAATAGCATAAACATTGCTGATGGAGACATTACTCCAGGTACCGCTAACAATACTGATTTTGGAAATGTTACAGCAGGTGGCTCTCGTACTAAAAGCTTTGTAATTCAAAATACAGGTGATGGTACATTAACAGTTAGCAGTATCAACTTTACAGGTGAAAATGCAACCGACTTTACACTTTATGGAGCACCAACTATGCCTGTTTCAATTCCAGCATCAGGGAACCAAAACATAACGGTTGAATTCTTACCTACTGCTATTGGCACTAGAACTGCTACTATTAATATTATGAGCAATGATGCAGATGTTACTACATACGACTATTCATTACAAGGAAATGGTGTAGTACCTACAGGTATAGTTACTATAAATGAAAATGCAACTGCAAAATTGTATCCAAACCCAAGTAACGAAGTAGTAAACATCAATTTAGATGCCACAGCTGCTCAAACAGTATCTATATCTGTTGCTGATATTC
>CAYWUY010000133.1:1747-5366 GCA_964461535.1 uncultured Flavipsychrobacter sp. | reverse complement strand
AATTACTTACTACAATTGGGGCAAAGACCTGCGACAACAAAATTGGCTGAGTGTACTTTGTAACTGGCGGGTAGCTTAAATGCGGGGATGACCTCTGACAGGCAAGTAACTGATTTGCACTGCTCGCAACTGAAATGAATATGGTCGTGATGATGGTGGTGTACTACACATTCGCTACAAGTGGCATACTGCACTACCCCATCTATGTTTACCACTTTGTGTACACGACCCTCCTCTGTAAGCCTATCAAGCACACGATATACAGTAACCCTATCGCACAGGCCACCGAGAGCTTGTAGCAAATCGGCATGAGACAGAGCGGTTTGAGCCTCGTCTATAAGTTTTAAAATTTCTGTACGTGCTACTGTATTTCTTGTGGTTTTCATTATTGCTAGCAAAGTTAGGTAATGCAGAGAGATAAATTTATAACGTGTATCACCAAGGGCTATATATGCCTATAAAGCGTGTAAATAGTTAGTATAAAAAAGCAGGGCTGCCGGATGGGCAGCCCTGCATATAAGCATAATAAATATAATAACTAATTAAGCAGATACCGCTTTTTGTACTAGTTCAGCAGCCTCGCTTAACAAGATAGCTGATTGTACTTTTAGGCCAGAATTTTCAATCAATTCTTTAGCAGCCTCAGCGTTAGTACCTTGAAGACGAACAATGATAGGTATATTGATATTACCTAATTTGTTGTAAGCCTCAATAACACCGGCAGCAACACGATCGCAACGAACTATACCACCAAAGATATTGATAAGAATAGCCTTAACGTTAGGGTCTTTCATGATAATGCGGAAACCAGCCTCAACTGTTTGAGCATTAGCTGTACCACCTACGTCTAGGAAGTTAGCCGGCTCGCCACCTGCTAGCTTAATCATATCCATAGTAGCCATAGCCAAACCAGCACCATTAACCATACAACCTACGTTACCGTCAAGTTTTACATAGTTAAGGTTGAATTCGCCAGCTTCTACTTCTGTAGGATCTTCTTCAGTTTTATCGCGCATGTCTGCAAGATCTGGGTGACGCATAAGAGCGTTGTCATCCAAATTCATTTTACAGTCAACCGCAAGTATTTGGTCGTCAGCAGATTTGAATAATGGGTTGATTTCAAGCATAGCGCAATCTAAACCAACATATGCATTATATAGGTTGGTTACGAATTTCACCATGTTTTTGAAAGCTGTACCGCTAAGGCCAAAGTTGAAAGCTATTTTACGAGCTTGGAACGCCTCTAGAGGGAAACCAGGCTGAACCCACTCTTTAAATATTTTTTCAGGAGTGTGATGTGCTACTTCTTCGATATCCATACCACCTTCGGTGCTGTACATGATAACGTTTTGTTTTTTAGCACGATCTAAAAGGATAGACAAATAAAACTCTTTGCGCTCGCTAGGACCATCATAGTACATGTCTTGAGCTACAAGTATTTTATTTACTTTTTTACCTTGAGGACCAGTTTGTATGGTAACTAAGGTATTACCTAATATATTTTTTGCTACTGTTTCTACATTTTCAGCGCTTTTAACCACAGAAACCCCGCTTTGCTCAGGTACTTCTATCATGCGACCTTTACCACGACCACCGGCATGTATTTGAGCCTTGATAACTGCGAATTTAGTACCGTTGTCTACAGCCAGTTGTTTGTAAGCAGCAACAGCTTCATCTACATTAGAAACTGCGATACCTTCCTGTGTAGGCACATTATAACGTTTGAGCAACGCTTTTGCCTGATATTCGTGCAAATTCATGTGTTAAAAAATTTTGGGCGAAGGTAATGATTAACTCTCAAACATGAAATAGCTTTTATGAGAAAATAATATGCTTGTATATGTAATTAGCAATATACAGGCAAAAGCCCCTTGATATATAAATAAAAGAAACCATACTATGTAGAGATAAGACCAAAATAAGCTAGTGTAATAACTCCCCCACTGAAAAGTAAAACTCCTTTAGCCCATGCGTATTAATACTATTTTTACAACAAAGTGTATAAAAATTTAAACTATAAATATTATATTTGATAGAAATAGGCCAACTGTCACTGTGTGTTTTTCAATTGATTTGGTATCACATTCACTCACAATAAAAACAAATACACATGAAGAAAGCTCTCTTACTGGCAGCATGCATAGCCGGTGGCGCCTACCTGATAGGCTGCGGCGACAGCAACACAAAACCACCCATTACAGGAGATAAGGATATTCAGCCTGCTCCATTTCCTACGGTAAACATCCCGGGATTTGTATTTCCGGAGGATAGCAACAAAATAAACCAGTGGCTGAACAGTACCGACTCGGCATCTATAATAAGCCACGGCTGGGGTATATGGGCGGGGCTAACTACCCTAACCGGCGATAGCCTTAATGGGTCTCCGCTGTATGTATACGAAACCTGGCAAACACCTGAGGATCTGCAAAATGAGCTGCGTACCGAAAGCGGCAAAAGTAACGGGCTACAAAGCGAAACTCCTGACGATGGCAGACAAGAGCTGCATGAGCCTAACCAATTTGAGCATGCGGCTAAAAACATACGCATGAATGAGGCGAAGCAAATGGGCGAAAAAATAATATTAAAAAACACGCCACCATGCAACCAACCAAAATTTGAACTAGGGGTATATACCACCAAAGTAACTGTGGCCTATGACATACCTGCTGCACAACATATAATAAGCAATAAACTATATGACAGCAGTGCATTGGCTGCTATGCAAAGCAAGGGCATGACGGATATACCTGATTTTCCTAATACGTCGATAGTAATAAAGCCTACCTACCAAATTATACCTAAGAGTAAAATAGTGGATGGCTATTTTGCTTTTAGGGTATGGAATGGCCCTAACTATTGCGATTCGGGCTTTGACCAAGACCAATGGCGCGGTGTGGTGTTTGTAGACATTAATAATAAAAGCAATGGCAACGGCAACCTATCGGTAGAGGACAACCCTAAACGTACGGCTGAGAACACTTATAACTTAAACACTTTTATACATTATACCCTAAGCGATGCTGATGCTAAAAAGCTAGGTAAAGGCGCACAAGCAGGCGATATAGCCATACTGGTGGGTATGCACGTAACTTCTAAAGAAATAAAAAGATGGACCTGGCAAACCTACTGGTGGACACCTAACCCTGACATGCCACCAACACCCAGTTGCCAATACATAGCCAGCAAACGCCCTGCAGAAATAACGGGTGCACCTGCACACTATGCCATGAGTATAGGCTACACCTTTATATGGCCTAACCAACCTTACTCGGGCGGTAATAATAAGGGTACTTCTATTATTGCTTTCAATCCGTTTTTAGAGGCAGGCTTTAGCATTTTTGTATTTTATGCTCCAGGTGTGGTGCAAAGCCCAAGCGGCACAGTATACAACAAAGTGGGTAGCCAAACGGGCTGTATGAGCTGCCATGCTCTGGCTACGTTTGACCAAAAGGTAAGCATTAAGAACCAACTAGGTAACTATATACCTGACACGTATATAGATATGGTAAGCGATAGCAACTTTAAAAACCGCATGAAGCTGGACTTCTTATGGTCTATACAGGGAAGTATAATTAAGAAATAGCACTCTACAACCAATACACCACGAGGTAGTGCAGCC
>CAYWUY010000133.1:0-1647 GCA_964461535.1 uncultured Flavipsychrobacter sp. | reverse complement strand
GATTATATGCTAATTACACAAACAAATATCACACTATAATGTGATTTTATTGTATATTTCTGTTGAAGTATGTAGCTTTGATATGAAAATCACATTATAATGTTAGTAAAGAATTTTGGAGAAGCCATCAAAAACAGACGTAAGGAGCTGCACATCACCCAGCCCCACTTGGCTGAATTGGCTCAAATAAGCGTCAACACCTTGTACAAATTAGAGAGAGGGCAAGGCAATCCTTCTTTAGATGTGATTAATAAATTGGCTGAAGTATTGGGAATGGAACTTGCCTTTCAAGTAAAAAAGAAACCATAACAAATGCGAACATTAGAGATATACCATAACGGCATATTGGCAGGACGGCTGATAGAAGAAAATAGAAAGCAGTATGTTTTTAGGTATGATGAGCAATATTTTCTGGACAACAATAAACCTGCAATTAGCTTAACACTACCAAAGTCGCAAAAGGAATACAGGAGCGAATTCTTATTTCCATTTTTTTTCAATATGCTGAGTGAAGGCGTAAATAGAAAATTACAAAGCATACAATTAAGAATAGACGAGGAAGATCATTTTGGATTGCTTGCTGCCACTGCACAATACGATACCGTTGGGGCTATTACTGTAAAACCAATCAAGACAACATGAGCCTAAACGAATTACACTATTGCCCCGGGACATTGGCTGAAGGATTTTCAACATACAGCCCAAGCTGCCTACGCAACTTATTTAATGGTAAAAAGGTCAACCATATTTTATCGTACGACCAACCACAGCAAAATGAAGAGGTTGCGGAACTCTTTATGGAAAATCGCAAGCGCATTTCCATATCGGGTGTACAGGAAAAACTAAGTTTTGTACTGGAGAAAAACATACTGCGATTGACAAAGGAAGGTGAACGAGGCACATACATTCTGAAGCCAATACCCAGAGATTTAAAAAAGGTGGCCCAGGTACCTGCCAACGAACATTTGACGATGCAAATAGCCAAACAAGTATATGGCATAAACACGGCAGAAAATGCCATGATATTTTTCAAAAATGGTTCGCCTGCTTATATTACTAAACGCTTTGATGTAAAAGCTGATGGCACAAAATGGGGCAAAGAAGATTTTGCAACTTTAGCAGGAAAAACAAATGATAATGCGGGCCCCAATTTTAAATATGAATTCAGTTATGAGGAAGCCGGCTTGCTGATTCAAAAATATGTATCGGCATGGCGGATAGAGATTGAAAAATATTTTTCATTGGTTTTATTTAACTTTTTATTTTCTAATGGTGATGCGCACTTGAAAAATTTCTCATTGCTAGAATCATCAAAAGGGGATTACCTTTTAAGCCCAACTTATGATTTATTGAATACCCAATTGCATCTAGATGACTCTGATTTTGCTTTAGACAAAGGTTTATTTGCCGATGATTTTAAAAGCGAACACTATAAGAGAAGCATGCATCCCCATAAAAGTGACTTTGAAGAATTTGGGAGACGCATTGGGGTTACTGAAAATAGAATAGAAAAAATAATGGCTCCGTATTTAGAGAAACAACCACTAGTGGAAGTATTAATTAGCCGTTCGTTCTTAACTGAAGCCAATAAGCGCGGATACTTAATGATGTATCAAACTAAAAGGAATTATCTTTTGAGTTGATAGT
>CAYWUY010000132.1:0-5411 GCA_964461535.1 uncultured Flavipsychrobacter sp. | reverse complement strand
GCTTCTTGTTCCATCGTCACACCTCCGTGATAGGCTATATTTACCGGATAGCCTTCTACATCTAGTAGCGGAATATTATACACAAAGTCTCCACTAAACATATCCACCATATCAGATGTACCTACCGGCTCAAATGATTGTACCTCAGGTTGTGATGGACCTGATGTTAAAGCTAAACCTACATTAGGGTAGATTAACTCTGTACTCATGATGGCAAGTAACATCCACGCTGTTCTTTTTATTTTCTTAGTGTATGCTCTCATTGGGATATGCTTTTATCTTTTTAACTCTGGGATATTTTTTAATGTAGATGCGCTATATTTCACTTTTACGATACCGTTCTTGAATACTTGATCGTAATAGCTGATTTGTATTTCTTTTTCCGGAGAATCTACCCCCTCAGGTAATCTATAGCCAATTACCATTGTTTCATGTGGTGTCAGGTTATAATTGTTCTCAAATAGATATGCAAGCTGCTGTAGCGTATCTTTTTCACCATATAGCACTTTTATATCTTTTGAGGCCATAGTCAAAAAGTAGTTATAGCGGGCTTCATATTCTTCTGCAGTTGCTTTAAATCTTAATGGAGAGGAGCTGCCATCTCCAGCTACAAAACTGATATTGAACCACACTGTACCTTTTAAACCTTTTAAACGTTCATCAAATACCTTACCACCCAACTGTTCTTGAATACCTATGTATGCAGAAGGTTTATATTGAAAGGTGTATGTCATTTGTCCTAATGCAACCTTTTTACGTAATCCATTTTCCGGATTTTGGATATAACTCATATAGGATGCAGTGTCAAGTTGCTTTTTACAGCTTGACATGACCAAAAACAGTATTAGTCCAATACTAGTTGCCTTCCTCATACTTTTTGTTGATGTATTTAATAGCTTCATTTGTTAAGTCATAGTATTCATCGTTATACAGAACTGAACCCATACCATTGGCGCCTATAATTAGGTGGACTCCTTTTTTCTTACCAAACTCATCTATCATCGGGTTTAATCGTTTCCAGATCTGCTCATTGATTGCTCTATTACTTTCTTCATAAGTAGACTGAAAAGCATTTTTCATATATGCAGCTGCATAACTAGCTTTTTTTATTTCCTCTTCATTTTTTGATGCTTTAGCTAAGTTTAGGCTGTTTTCCATACTATCTACTTGCTTGCTCATAGCTTCCAACTTTACTTTTTCTTTTGCTTCGAGTTCTTTTTTCATGCCAAACTCATTAAACAGTTTTATAGCATCTACTACTGCAATTTTCTGTTTGTCATTATTAAAAAATCGCTGCACAATCGTCATACTTGCCACACTAAGTCCAACGCTTAGAGCTACGGCTATTATTATTGTTTTATTCATTCTTACTTTATAATTACTCTTTAGAAATCAGGATTTAAATACACAAAAGGAACTGTAAAATGCTCTCCTCTTTCATTAACTATATTCAACTGGTATTTTTCTTTATGCTTTAGAGATAGTTCTTGTTTTAAGTCTAGTACATATCTATTGTCACCATATTTCGCTTCCAACTTTATTTGTTTTAATACTTTACCCTCACTTGTAGCTACATCAATACTGAGAATATCCTTTCTCGTTTTATCAAGTATATATTTTATTTTAAGCTCTCCTTGAGCGTATTGTATAGTTTTTCCCTCTTCTCTTCTGATGTCTATATGCGATCGTGACACAGGGGTACCTGCATAAACGGTATCTTCTTCTATTTCAAATTGCCATACTTCGGAGCTGCCTAATAATAAATCTTTATAATAAGCGTCTACCATCCATACATAAGATTGTTTTGTTTGAAGCGGCCTTGCTGTAGCCGGATACATTAAAGTATTGGCATACAGTTGCTTTTGGTCATACATAGATGTATTTCTAAGTATAGCATTTAGACCATTTTGTCCTTTCTTTAATGCAGCTACTCTTAGTCTATAGTTCAGTTGACTTGATAAAGATGAGTTAGCAATCCAAGTTAGTTGTGGGTAAAATGTATTGATTTTAGCTTTGTCTTCGGGATCTATCAATTGAATATTGAAAAGATCGTCAGTCTTATTGTATATACATTCTTCTGTACAAGGTTGACCATTTTCTCCACTACTGCCATTCGCATCACAAACACTTACACAATATTCATATACTCCTGATGGAATTGTATTAAACTGTGTAAATAGTTCTTTTAATGAAGATGATGAATACTGCCATATAGGATGAAGCAGTTGAGTATTTAATACATTCATCCCAGGTTGAAGTGTATAGTTTGCCGTATAGCTAATTTGCGCTCCGGTGTTTTTATACTTCACTACCCCCTTAAGTAATACAGTTCTATTATTTCCTGCTCCGGAAACAATACTATAGCTTAAAATGTTTTGTGGCGTTAATGGTAAGCTTTCTAATGCAGACAGATTGATCTGATACTGTCCCTTTGTAGTGATAGACACCAATAAAAACATAACGAATACTAAATACCTGTTCTGCATATGTATATCTTCTATTTTCTTTGATCAACTCTAATTTTAAACCTATACTGAAAATCTATTCCTAACTGATACATGTCTTTCCATACTTTATCAGGGAAGGATTCATAGCCCATACCTCTAAGCATAAATCTTACTGTATACGGATATTTTTTAGGATTATAAGCCGCATTTAGATTTAGTGCTAGCTTAGATATTCCATTTTTCGTAACTCCCCATTCGTTGCTCCCACCTACAGTCCATATTTCGCTGACCTTATAATTCGTTGAAATACCTATTAAAGTCTGTGATGCAGGATTGATAGTAGTAGCCATGCTACTTTCATTCTTAGCTTGTCCTAATGAAATTGATGCATTCAATGCCTCATAGGTATACATAGCTGTAAGCTGGAGGGTTTCGCTACTAACGAATATAGAGTCGCTGCTACTAATACTTTTATTATACAGTAAATTGATTAGATAGGCTCTACCCATGTGCTTAAACTGATAGCTTCCTTTACCTATCCATACTTCACCAAAACAAGGTCTTTGAGCTATAAATGAAGTGTCAGTAAAGTTTCTGAAGGTGCTAAATGGCTTATAAGCTATTTCTCCATTAGGGTATCTTTTGAACTTTGTTTTTATATCAAAGCCCCATTTGGTGGTGTATGTATTGCCGGAAGTAGCAGCTATTGATGTTACATTGTAGTCAACAGCAATAGCTATTTTATGTTTCAGAAGATCATACTTGCCACCTATTTTATATTGATTGGTACCTTTTCTATTGATAGCTAATGTATTATTCTCAAACGATTTTCCGGTACCATCAAAAGATCCAAATAAGCTTATAGATGTAGCTGGTATACTTCCGTCAATGGAAAGGTGTAAAGATGATTTATCTTGTACTGTGGCAGATGAACTACTATGTTTATCAGACGCTATGCTGGCTGCCTCAACTTCGTAGTGAATATCATTAATCCTGCCATCTTGTGTTATGGATACAATTTGTTGTGGTTTATAAAAACTAGGTACTTGGTTTTCTAAGTCTTTTACAAAACCATTGGCTAAAAACGATTTTTTATCAGGCGAATATGCATAGTAAACTAAAGTAGTAGTTTGCTCTTTTGCAGTTTTTACTTTAGCCTGTGCCATATAGCAGGTGTACTTATCTAAACTTCCGTCTCTACCTGCATATTCTACTTTCCCAACTGTCAATGCAGTTTCCACTCCTCCGAAATCATAGCCAACATCTACACCTTTCATGTTTTGACCTGATAAGGTGTAGCGGGATGCATACTTTGAAAAAATACCCGCATCGAAACTACTCAGACCCGTAGCAAATTTTTTAACCTTTCCATCAGGTAGTATATCAGTCCCTTTTGCAGTCAGTTTTTTGTAATCTACATCGCTATAGTTTAGGTTCTGAGTTTTAGTAAATGCTATTGCAGAATCATAGTAGCGAGCATTTTTATTCTGCTCAAGTAGTCGTTTATATTTTTCGATTTTTTCTGTGAGGGCTAATATTTCGCGCTTCTTCTTTTCCACTTTGGCTTCTTGCTCTTTTAGGCTATTGATATCGGCATTTGTTTTAGTAACTCCGGTTTTATTTTGGGCACTATCTTTTAATGTACTTGCCTTACCAGATAATTTATTTGTAGCCTGTTGAGTAAGTTCATTTCTTTCTTTTGATATATCGGGTTGCTCGGCTGTATGCTGCAGCTCTTTTTCTAAAGATTTCTTCTGTGCTTCCATAGAAGCTATAGCTGAACTATATATTTGTTCAGTTCCAATAGCTTTTGACTTAGACTCCATCACTTTCTGGTTGAATCCTCCAATAAAGCTTTGCATCTCATCTTTTAGAGAGGCTACATCATAGTGTACCCTGAAATAACCAGCTTTCAGCTGTCTTCCGGCATCCTGAGTAGTATACATCCATTCTAATTGAAGCGGAATATTCATTACAGGCAGCTCAATTGATCCTCTCGTTTCTACATAGTTATTGTTGTATGTTGATGCTTGTTCTTGTGCTGTAGCCAATTGAGTGGTTACCCCTATTTCTCCTCTTATCTCTTTTTTATTCTCCTTTTGCTGCTTAAACGTTTTAAACTGAGACATTAAGGAAGTCTGGTTGCCAAAATCATTATGGGTCAATCCATTTATTTGGTCGGCATGTATAATAGCGTCTTGACTGCTTACTAAATCTTGTACAGGGGTCTTTTTGTCAATTTTGTACCGCCCTATATACCAATCGTTTTTCCAAATATCTAAGTGCTTCTCTATTTCAGTTTCACTAGTTATTACTGTATATCCCTCGCGTTTTAGCTGCTCAGATATCTTCTTTTCAGACCTTGTTAAGGCTAACGCAGAAGAGTATTTTGCGTTTGTTTTGGACGCCTTACCCGTCATTCTATTCAAAAGCCCACTATGAGGTTTATGTAGATAGTTACTAACGGTTGCTCTTATTCCTGAGGACGCACTAAGCGTAGAGTCTACATACTGAATAACTATCTGATCATATTTTTGTTTTGTAAGCGTATCAGATACACTTATAAAGGTTTTATATGTGCCTTCAGGAGAAGAGTTGGTAGTTTTTAGAATTTCTAAATAGGTAGCATTAGTAAAATAGCAGCTATCCTCTTCTTTGAAAATTATTTTAATTGGTGCTGAACCTTCATTGATAGGTTTGTATATACTTTTCGCAGAGGCTAGCAGTATACTGTCATTACCAATGTATTTATAGATGCTAAATGTTACTGATGCCTGGAAACAGCTATCGCTAGTGGCATATATTATTAACTGTAACTGCTCTTTTTTCTTGTTTACTGTAGGTTGGTCGCAATACAATTTAGATACTCTAGCTACCCTGGCCTGCACCTGATTGGGTAGGCCTAGTATAACGGATAACAACAAACCTAACTTGCTGATATTCATTGTGATAGTACTGGTTTAA
>CAYWUY010000131.1:0-5433 GCA_964461535.1 uncultured Flavipsychrobacter sp. | reverse complement strand
TATGCTAAGCAAAACAACAACTTTTTTTATATCCCCCAACTTTTACGCTTGATCCATAAAGAGAATAGTAGTATAAAAATAAGAGTAGAATATGCAGTTTACTACCTAAAATCAAACGGCTCCTATACAAAAAAAGTATTCAAAATATCTGAAAATACTTATGATGCAAATACCATTTATACGCTAAATAGAAAACAAAGCTTTAGAGACCTAACTACAAGAAGACACTATGAAGGGAGGCACTATATTTCAGTAATTCTCAATGGTACTGAAAGCAAAAAAGAAGAATTTCAGCTAACTAGGTAGTATTATCTATTGTTCTACAAACTCTTCTGTTGCAATATCTACCGCTTCTACACTTATTCCGTCATTTTCCTCATCATCGTTTTTCTCAATTTTAAATGTGAAGAACTTTTGAGTAAGATAACTTAATATTGTAGTGATAGCTATAACAAAGAAATTGGCCCACTCAGGCACAAGAGCAGGAATAGCAAAAGCAAAAAACTTAGTAAGCATGTAAGAAAAGCCCAAAAATATTAGGGCAGATGAAAAATATCTAAATGCTTGTGTTTTTATTTTTATTTGAGACTCCGGAAAAACTACATAGCTAGAAAGCATAAACCCAATAGGGTTGTTTACAATAAAACAAAAGAACAAACTTGCTACGCGCGGGGTTAAGGCTATCGGGCCGGCTATATGGAAATTGGTATCCTTAAATACATTGTAATAGACTACTTTAAATAAAATTAGTCCGGTTAGAGCATTAGTACCACCACAAGCCAAATATCTGAATGTCTGAGTAGGGATAAATTTTGCAAATGGCTTATGAAAGAAATCTAATATTGATATAATGATATTTTTTGTTGCAGAAAGCAAAGGGTATAATTTTAAAGGATAAAGATAGTATTTATTGCCAATATTTCATTTAAAGAATTAACCAACTTATACACACAAAAATAGAGGTGGCGAACCACCTCTATTTTTATAAATACTAGAAATTATCTTCTTCCACCACCAGATGGCCTCATACTTCCTCCACCGCCTGACGAACCTCCGCCACTTCGAGGCGAAAAACCTCCACCTGAACTACGCGGAGACGGAGCAGGTGCGCTAGCTCCCCTACTAGGCTGAGGCGAAGGGGAAAATCCACCACCACCTCTCGGGCTGAATCCACCTGATTGACTAGGTGAAATGCCTGCATCTGAATTAAAAAATCTTGAAGGTCCTCTAGAAGGACGTTGTTCTGCTGCCGCCGGTGAACCAGCAGATGGCCTTCCATTTTCACCATTCTGGAAAAACCCACCTCTCTGAGGTCTTACACTAGACTGATTATCTTGTGAAAAATTAGACTGTCTTGGATTGCCAGAATTTCCCCTAACGGTAATAGGACTTTGCATGGTTCTTAAACCCGTTCCTGAACCTCTAACACCACCCGAAAAACCATTTGAAAAAGACTGTCTAGGACCATAAGTATAAGAAGAGGCTCCTCTTACACCACCATCACCATAATAATATGAATTCCAGTAGCCACCACCATAGTACGGGCTATAACCTCCCCAACCCATGCCATAATATGGATAATTCCAACAACTACCCCACGCACCATAACCAAACCAGGTATTGTAGCCCCAACTAGAGCTCCAATATGGACCTCCGAAACTCATGCCAAATGACCATCCTGGGCTCCATCTAGTGTAACCATATCCCCAAAATGGGTCATACCAAAATGGATTATAAAACATGGAATAATACCCCATATTATAAAAAGAATAATTGAACCTATTAATCCTTGAACTATAGGAAATATCATTATCTACATAATCGTACGGATTATCGTAACTTTCGTATACGGTACTGTTAGTAGAAGAGTTTCTATTATCATTCCTATCATAAGAATCTTCTTCGTAGGTTGTATTGCTTACCGTATTCCTCTGATCTTTACCGCTAGCATAGATATCATCCTCCTGAGCAAACACACCGCTCACAGAAAAAACAGCTAATGCACCTGTTAAAATATAGCGTTTCATTTTTTAAGATTTAAGAGTAAAAAGCTATAGTGAAATTACTACTTTTGCTTCGTTTAAACAATTAAGGTACTATCTAAAAACGTGCCAAACTTACTATGTCGAACATTTTAACACCACGTAAAGAAGATTACGCCCAATGGTATAACGATATTATATTAAAAGGTGGCTTAGCAGATTATAGTGCAGTAAAAGGCTGTATGGTAATTAAGCCCCATGGTTATGCTTTATGGGAAAACATGAGAGATCAACTTGACAGACTTTTTAAAGAAACAGGTCACCAAAACGCATACTTCCCCTTATTTATACCCAAAAGTTTTTTAAGCAAAGAAGCAGCTCACGTAGAGGGTTTTGCAAAAGAATGCGCTGTAGTAACCCACTATAGATTAAAAAATGACCCGGATGGTAAAGGTGTAATTGTAGACCCTGAAGCTAAACTGGAAGAAGAGCTTATAGTAAGGCCAACATCTGAAACCATTATTTGGAATACTTATAAAGATTGGATTCAAAGCTACAGAGACTTACCACTGCTGATTAACCAATGGGCTAACGTAGTTCGTTGGGAAATGAGAACTCGTCTTTTCTTGCGTACTACAGAATTTTTATGGCAAGAAGGCCATACCGCACATGCTACAAGAGAAGAGGCAGTAGAAGAAACAAGAAAAATGCTTGAGGTATATGCCAGCTTCGCAGAGGAATACATGGCCCTACCTGTGGTAAGAGGTGTAAAATCTGCTAATGAGCGTTTTGCAGGAGCAGAAGACACCTATTGCATAGAAGCTCTTATGCAAGATGGCAAGGCACTACAAGCCGGTACTTCTCACTTTTTAGGACAAAATTTCGCCAAAGCATTTGATGTACAGTTTAGAGATAAAGAAAATAATCTAGACTATGTATGGGCAACCTCTTGGGGTGTTTCTACTCGTTTAATAGGTGCTCTTGTTATGGCACATAGTGATGATGACGGTCTGATTTTACCACCTAAAATTGCACCATTGCAAGTTGTTATTGTGCCTATTGCTAACAAAAAAGATCAAGAAGGCAAAAACAAACTTGATGTATTAGCAAATGACATTATAAAAACTCTTAAAGCAAATGGCGTAAGAGTGAAATATGATGACGATGACAATATGCGCCCTGGCTTCAAATTTGCCGAATACGAGCTTAAAGGCGTACCGGTGAGAATTACATTAGGTGCTCGCGATATTGAGAATAATGTAGCCGAAGTAGCCAGAAGAGATACTAAAGAAAAATCATCTTATTCTTTAGATGGTTTAGCAGAGAATATTATAAAACTATTAGATGATATTCAAGCTAATATGTATCAAAAGGCATTACAATTCAGAAATGATAATATTAGAAAGGTAGATACTTGGGATGAATTTGTAAATACTTTGGAAAACGAAGCCGGTTTTATAGCGGCACATTGGGATGGCACAAGTGAAACTGAAGAAAAAATTAAAGAGTTAACAAAAGCTACAATACGTTGTATACCTTTAGATAATCCTCAGGAAGAAGGCAAGTGTATACTAACAGGCAAACCGTCTAAAGAGCGTGTATTATTTGCTAGAGCTTATTAATAACTACTATATAAAATTCAACATATGAAATTTAGAAATTTTAAAATGGTCGATTATGTGGTATATGGTCGTGGCTGTTTCGATCAGCTTGACGAAATATTAGCACCACACCGCAAAGGTGATGCACCTATGATATTTCTACTTGACCATTATTTTATAAATAATACTGCTCTTAAAGCTAGAATACCACTAAGAGGTAACGACTTACTTATTGATGCAGATGTTACACATGAGCCTAAAACTAGCTATATAGACGAAATAGCAGATATGCTAAAAGCTAAATACGGTACTGTATCTGGCGTCATAGGTATAGGCGGTGGTTCAACTATGGATTTAGCAAAAGCAGTTGCTATCATGATGACTAATCCTGGTAAAGCACAAGACTATCAAGGTTGGGACTTAGTAAAAAATCCTTCTGTGTACAAAGTTGGTATCCCTACCCTTTCTGGTACAGGCGCCGAGGTGTCTAGGACAACTGTGCTAACAGGTCCTACCAGAAAACTAGGTATGAACTCTGACTTTACACCATTTGACCAAATAGTTTTAGACCCTGAATTGATTCAAAACGCTCCTAAAAATCAAAGATTTTATACTGGTATGGATTGTTTCATTCACTGTGTAGAATCTTTGAAGGGTACATATATTAATGAATTCAGCCGCTCATATGGTGAGAAAGCTCAAGATTTATGCGAGATAGTTTATTTGCATAAAAACGAGTGGAATGATGAAAGTGATGAACAATTAATGATGGCATCATATGCTGGAGGTATGAGTATAGCTTACTCTCAAGTAGGTGTAGCTCATGCAGTTAGCTATGGTTTAAGCTATTTATTAGGTACTAAACATGGTATTGGTAACTGTATAGTTTTCAATCATTTACAAGACTACTACCCTGAAGGTGTTGCAATATTTCACAAAATGGTAGAAAAAAATGATATCTACATACCCGAAGGCATTACCAAAGGACTATCTGATGAGCAATTTGATACTATGATAAATGTATCACTAGGCATGGCTCCGCTTTGGGAAAATGCATTGGGTAAAGACTGGCAGCAAAAAATGGATAGAGATAAACTAAGAAAGCTTTACGAAAAATTATAGGATATAAAATATTAAAGGACATCTTAAGATGTCCTTTAATATTTTGTTGAAAAACAAAACACTTCTATTAATAAAAAATAGATGTACACAAATAAATCGGACTATATGATAAAATTATAGTTAGGACGAATATAATACCTAACAGAATGATTACATTTGCATTATAGGCTAATAACCTATCAAACAACCAACCTTTTTATTATACAATATGTCATTATGATAACAATTGTGTAATAAAGAGATATTAATTTTGCCAAAAATTGATTTGATGCCTTTGGGTAACATATACAACAAAATAACTATAACACTATTATTACTACTTGGCTTAAGCATAAGTAGTAATGCGCAATTAGTAATTACCCCTACAGCAACTGCTGCTGCTCTAGCTGCAAAACTTAGCGGACCGGGAGTAACCATAATTGGTAGTTCATTAACCTGTAACTCATTATCGAATGGTACTTTCGTATCATCATCAGGACCAATAACCATCGATAGTGGTATAGTACTAAGTACAGGTAGAGCCGCCAATGCTGCCGGAGCAGAGCCTGCTTTAACATCAACTTCAATGGCTGGAACTGGCGACCCTGATATTACGGCTTCCTTATTGGGTTCTACCTCTGTATCTAGAGATGCATGTTACTTAGTTATTGACTTTATACCCAAAGGAGATACCGTACGCTTCAATTACCAGTTTGGTTCTGAGGAATATAGAAACTCTACATGCGGTA
>CAYWUY010000130.1:0-5446 GCA_964461535.1 uncultured Flavipsychrobacter sp. | reverse complement strand
GTAGTCACCAATCTTATATGGGCTAAGGCATTAAGACAACAAGTAGATTTGCAAGATGAATGATGTTTCTTCTTTGGTAATCATAGGTATATCATCCATGCTCATACTTGCTATGGGCATTATTAGCTTTATGGTGTTTTATCAGCGTAGGGTTATAGCACACCAAGAGGAAGTAAGACTGATGAATGAAAAGAAGAAACTAGAACTACTACAAGCCTCTATACAAAGTGAAGAAGAAGAGCGCAACCGAATAGCCAGCGAACTGCACGATGATGTGGTGGCTACCTTATCGTCGGCAAGGCTGTTTTTACATAAGAATAATCACCAGCAACTGAACGATGAGGGTATAGATCTATCTAAACAACTGCTAGACGATAGCATACAAAAGATAAGGGGTATATCGCACAAACTACAACCCGCCATACTACAACACCTGGGCCTGGAAAAAGCTATGCAGTCTATGGCAGAAACGATAAACAAATCCAACGCCATATACATTAATTACAGTAGTACCAATACCGGAGCTACTATAAAAGAAGACATAGCCCTGGCTATATACCGCATAGCACAAGAGCTGCTAACCAACATACTAAAACATGCCGGTGCAGAAAATGTGAGCATGAACCTGCAAATACAAGAACATACTACTACCCTAACCATAAAAAACAATGGCAGCGGACTTACTCAAGAGGACTTTGACGATGCTTTGTATAAAAAAGGATCGTCGGGCTTAAAAAACATAGTGAACCGCCAAACTGCCATAAATGCCAAGTTGTTTTTTGAAAAAGCAACTGACGACACTTATGTAACTATATTAATTGTTCCGCATTAAAAAAACCTAATACAATGCCTAAGATACGCCTAGCTATAGCAGATGACCACCAAGTATTTAGACAAGGCCTAAAATATGCATTATCGAACGATAGTGACATAGAACTAGTGGGCGAAGCCGTAAACGGAGAAGAGCTACTAAAAATAGCACTACTAGAAAAGCCTGATGTGGTATTGCTAGATATAAAAATGCCTGTGCTAGATGGCATAGGCGCGCTTAAACAGCTAAGAAATGCTAATAGCAACATAAAGGTGCTGATGCTAACCAGCTATGACGAGGAGCACTTAGTGATTCACCTACTGGAAATAGGTGCTAATGGCTATCTGCTAAAAAATACAGAGGCAGAAGAAATAATAAAGGCGGTGCATCATGTGTATACCAATGATTTCTACTTTAACGACCTTACAAACAATACCTTGTTTAAAAAGGTAATGCATGGTATAAAAGGTGCCGGCCATGTATACCTTACCGATAGAGAAATAGAGATAGTAAAACTAATATGCCAGGAACTGACTACTACAGAAATAGCTAATAAGGTGTTTTTAAGCGCCAGAACAGTAGAAGGCATAAGGGCAGGTATAATGGAAAAACTAGGAGCACGCAATACGGCAGGCATAGTAGTATATGCTATGAAGCATAATATATTTTAGGGGGGGGTAGGGGTATAATTTTGGTTTATTTTTCACTAAAAATGAATACTTTTAGTATATTAGTTCATTGATTATTAAACTATGCAGCTGGTTTAGTTTGAAAAGTAAATAATAATTATACTTTGAGTATAGAAAAACAAACAAAAATAAACAAGCTACTAACCACTATACCAGCAGGCATAGTGCTACAATCTTTTTGGCTTACCGCACACGGGTATCCTCCTGCATTGCAGCAACGCTATAGAAAAAGTAATTGGCTGCAAAGCTTAGGGAATGGTGCTATGTACCGAACCGGAGAGAAGGCTACTTATGAGGGGGCGGTTTATGCTTTACAAAATCAAAGTCATTTAAGCATACATCCGGGAGGGCGCACGGCATTAGCATATTTAGGTAAAGCACATTACTTAGAGTTATCGGCAAGAAAAGCCATACTTTTTGGTGGCGACAAAGAACGCATACCTAAATGGCTTGCATCTCATAATTGGGAGGTAGCCATTGAATATCATCCCACCAATTTCTTGCCAGAGCAGCTAGGACTGGAATTGTATGACCTAAAGAATTTTTCCATAAATATATCGGGTGCAGCCAGGGCCATGATGGAGTGCCTTTATCTTGCACCTGAAAAGCAAGAGCTGATGGAGTGCCTGCAAATAATGGAAGGTTTAAATAACCTTAGACCTAACCTAGTACAAGAATTGTTAGAGCAATGTAATTCTATAAAAGTAAAGCGTCTGTTTTTATACTTGGCAGAGAAGGTTGGGCATACCTGGCTTAAATATGTAAGAATGGATAAAATAGATTTAGGCTGTGGCAAACGGAGCATAACGCCCAACGGTGTATACATAAACAAGTACCAGATAACTGTTCCTAAAGAAGTGGCAGCATATGATAAATGAGGTGTATAAAAAACAAGTAGCCCTGCTATTAAACGTTTTGCCGGAGGTAAATAAGGAAAGCTGTTTTGCCATGCATGGGGGTACTGCTATAAATTTATTTATAGAAGATATGCCTCGTCTATCCGTAGATATTGACTTGACATATGCACTATTGGTAGATAGAAATACCGCTATACAAGATGTTGGCAAAGCCTTGGAACGTATAAAACAAAGTATAGAAAGAACGATTCCGAGGGCTCATGTTATTCATCGCAAAGAGATAGCTAAGCTGCAAATTTCACTTGCAGGAGCCGATATAAAACTAGAGGTAAATTTGGTGTCTCGTGGGCTACTAGGCAGCCCAGTGCTGCTGCCATTATGCAATAAGGCTCAAGACAACTTCAATGTGTTCTGCGAAATACTCATAGTGCCTTTAGCTCAACTTTTTGGTGGTAAAATATGTGCTGCACTTGACAGACAACATCCGCGAGACTTATTTGATATAAAACGCTTTTTAGCTAGAGATGGCTATAGCGAGGATGTAAAACAAGGTTTTTTGTACTGCCTGTTGTGCAGCGATAGACCCATTCATGAAATTATTGAGCCCAACCTACAAGATCAATGTTTAGCCTTTGAGCATCAGTTTGCAGGTATGAGTGATGAACCGTTTACTTATATAGAGTATGAAAGCACAAGACTTCAGCTTATAGAAAAGGTTCAAAAAAGCATAACTGAAAGCGATAAGGAGTTCTTACTAAGTTTTGCCAATGCCACACCAGACTGGAATGTGTATCATTTTCAGCCATACCCTGCAATTACATGGAAGCTTCAGAATATTCAAAAACTAAAAACGTCTAACCCTAGTAAGCATAAAGAACAATTAGACAAACTAACTGTATTAGTTAGTAAGCTGTAGTTGCTAATATATTATGTGCAATTAATATAATGAGATAAGGCTTATGCATACCATTTGTGTGTGGTTAAGTGCTATATTGTTACCTTTACGAAAAACAAAACAGGGTCAATGAGATCTTTTATTAACCAACAAAAATGGGCCGTTCCGGCCATTGCACTCATGAGCTTGATGCAACCCCAAGAAGTAAAAGCACAGGGCTTTACCCCCAACTTTAATGTTGAAGCACAATCTTTTGCCGACCTACAGGTGCTGCGCTACGAAGTACCCGGCTTTAACGAGCTATCGCTAAAAGAAAAGCAACTTTCCTATTATCTGTATGAGGCTGCACTAAGTGGTAGAGATATTATATACGACCAAAAAAGTAAATACGGCATACTGCTGCGCAAAACCATAGAGTGTATGTATAGCACCTACAAGGGTGATAAAAATAGCACTGAATGGAAGCAACTGGAAGAATATTTTGGTAGAGTATGGTTTAGCAACGGTAACCACCACCACTATAGCAACGAAAAGTTTATTCCAGCTTGTGGCTTTGACTATTTTTCTAAGGTGCTAAAAGCATCGGACAAAACTAAGCTGCCACTGAAGAAAGGTGAAACGGTAGATGCCTTTTTAAACCGTATACAGCCTATAGTATATGATATGAACTTTGAACCTAAGGTGGTAGACCTTAGACCTGATGTAGATAATGTGGCCAACTCGTCTAACAACTTCTATGAGGGAGTAAGCCAGAAAGAGGTAGAGGCTTTTTATGACAAATTTGACACTAAGGGTGATGCGCCATCTTGGGGACTTAACAGCAAGCTGATAAAAGAGAATGGCCAAATAAGTGAGAAGGTGTGGAAGAGCGGTGGTATGTATGGTGCAGCTATAGACCAAATCATATATTGGCTAGAAAAGGCAACAACAGTAACCGAAAATAAAACACAGAAAAAAGCACTAGAGCTACTTATAAAATTCTATAAAACAGGCGACCTAAAGGTGTGGGACGAGTATAACATAGCTTGGGTGAAGGATGTGAACTCTAGAGTAGATGTAGTGAACGGATTTATAGAGGTGTATCTAGATGCTATAGGTAAGAAGGGCAGCTATGAAAGTGTGGTATCTATAAAAGATATGGAAGAAACTAAACGTCTGGAGGCTATAGCTAAAGAGGCGCAATGGTTTGAAGATAACTCGCCTATAATGGCCGAGCATAAAAAGAAAAATGTAAAGGGCATTACCGCTAAGGCTATAACCGTAATAGTAGAGAGTGGCGATGGTGCACCTAGCACACCTATAGGTATTAACCTACCTAACGCTGAGTGGCTACGTAAGGAGCATGGCTCTAAATCGGTATCGCTGAGCAACATTATACACTCTTATAATGTAGCAAGCTCTAAGGGTGGTATGCTAGATGAGTTTGGCGTGAGTGATGAAGTGAAAGCACGTGCTAGAAAATATGGTTCGCTATCATCGGACTTACACACCGATATGCATGAGTGTATAGGTCATGCATCGGGACAGTTGAACCCGGGTGTAGAGACTACAGATAAGACTTTGAAAAACTACGCTAGCTGCCTAGAGGAGGCTCGTGCCGACCTAGTGGGCTTGTACTACATAATGGACCAAAAACTGGTAGACATAAAAGTAATGCCTGAACTTGAAGTAGGTAAGGCACAGTATGATAACTACATGATGAATGGCCTTATGACACAGCTTACTCGCCTAAAACCTGGAGAGCAACTAGAGGAAGCACATATGCGTAACCGTGCACTGATAGCTCATTGGGCATATGAAAAAGGTAAGAAAGATAACGTAGTAGCCTTTGTAAAAAAAGATGGTAAAACGTATGTGCAGGTGAATGATTATAACAAGCTACGTACACTATTTGGCGAACTACTACGCGAGATACAACGCATAAAATCGGAAGGAGATTATGAAGCTGGTAAAAGCCTGGTAGAAACCTATGGTGTGAAGGTAGATGCTGAACTACATAAGGAGATTTTAGAGCGCTTTAATAAGCTAGGCATTAAGCCTTACCGCGGATTTATACAGCCTAAACTGAAGGCCATGTATAGCGGTGAAGAGATTAAAGATGTATACATTGAATATCCTACTAACTTCTTTGATCAAATGATAGACTATGGTAAACGTTATTCGTTTTTACCGGTGTTGAATTAGGGGAGCGTAT
>CAYWUY010000129.1:0-5490 GCA_964461535.1 uncultured Flavipsychrobacter sp. | reverse complement strand
CTTTCTTGGACTGGTACTTTAGGTATAGCTGATGTTAATGGTGCTGGTTCTTTACCACTAACTGTATTAGGTGATGCTACTACTAGCGATGTTAAATTTGCATTCTCTGCTCTTGATGCAGGCGAATACACTCTTGCTCTAGTTGATATGACTGGCCGTGTAGTTTATAACCAAAAAGTAAATGCTAAAGCTGGTGAGCAAACTATCAGTGTTGATGGTCTTTCTTTAACTCCTGGTATGTATGTTGCTCGTTTAAGCAATGGTACTAATTCAGGTGTTGCTAAAGTAGCAGTAAAATAATTTTTATATCTTCTTATATAAAATGGGCTCTGTAAAGGAGCCTATTTTTTTGTGCCTACCAATAGAAAAAGCCGGATGAATCAATTCACCCGGCTTTTTCTATGATATAGCTTATTTTATTTACCTATCTCTTGTACTTGTGTTACTGTTGCTGGTATAAATTTCTCTGCTTGTAGTAAACTTTGCACTTCTATGTAGTTTTTCCAGTTAGTATTTGGATGCGCTTTTCTAAAAGCCGGTGTTATTACCACTGTTCTATAGTTGGTAGTCGGCGGTGCAGCGGGTGTAGAGCCATCAGTATTATAGATATATAAACTAAAACTACCTATGGTGAAATTATATACCGTTGCAGTAACACCGTTAACATCGGGTAGATTTGTCCACGTACCATCAGAGTATTGTTTATATACTTCAAAAACTCCATAATTAACTACATCACTAGTTAGTGCAGTTAGTGTAAAGTTGGCATAAAAAGTACGGCTAGTTCCATCATATAAAAATACCGGTGCAAAGCTGGCAGAACCAACTACATTGGCATTACCATCATATCCTCTTGGCCCTTGAGGTCCTTGTGGCCCTGTTTTAGTACAACTTGATGTAGCAAATATTCCAAAAGCTAGTGCAGCTAAAGCAAATTTTTTCATGTAATGTATTTGTATGGTTAAGATAAAAGTGTTTACTATTACTTTACAAAAGTAATGCCAAACCAAATTTTAAATGGATTTATCCTATTTCTTAGCTAATATTTCAGATATAGCTTGTATTTCTTCTGGGTTTGATAAATAGAAAGGGGATGGGTTTGTTATACAGGATGAGTGGTATTCTTTTGCGTTCGTACTATTCATTAACGTCGCTATATTTTCACTTCTTACACCACCACCAGGCATTATTGTAATTCTGTTGTCTGCAACTTTTATAAGCTCTTGAATAGTAGATATACCAGAAATGGCATCTATTGCTAAACCTGAAGTAAGTATTCTTTCGCAACCTGTTGCAATTACAGCTTCTAAACTTTCTATGGCATTTTCTGTTCTATCAAACGCTTTGTGAAAGGTAACACCCATAGGGTAGGCTAGAGAAACAAGTCTTGCTGTTGTGGCAATATCTATTTTATTGTCAGGGGTAAGAATGCCCAATACAATTCCTTTGCATCCAATTTCTTTCAAAGCTATAATGTCAGCCTCCATTATAGATAGCTCATACTCATCATACACAAAATGTGCCCCCCTTGGGCGAACCATTACATAAGTGGGTATTGCAATTTCTCTAAGTACATATTTTACCAATCCTATACTTGGTGTAATACCGCCAGCAGATGCATCACTGCATAATTCTATTCTTCCGGCGCCATTATTCTGAGCAGCTAAACAAGATTGAATATTGTAGCAACATACTTCAAGCATTAAAATATGTTTTTGGCATTGTAAATTTTATCTTCATTTTTAGATTTTACAGCATATGTAAAACCTTTCTGTAAAGAATAACCACCGTAATCACCCTTTTTATTAATAGCTAGAAAACCTACTTGTATGTTTTGCGCTGTTTGAGGGTTTTTGGCAACAATTCTTTCAAGCGCTTTCTTACAAGCCAATTCGGGATGATAACCCTGGCGCATTAACTCTACCACAAGATGTGAACCAACTACACGAATGATTTCTTCTCCTAACCCCGTACTTGTTGCAGCACCTATTTCATTATCTACATATAGTCCAGCACCTATTATCGGAGAATCTCCAACTCTTCCGTGCATTTTATATGCCATACCACTTGTAGTGCAGGCTCCACTAAGATTGCCAGCTTTATCCATAGCTAACATACCTATAGTGTCATGGTTATTTGCATCTCCCGGATATAACGATTTGGTTACTGTGCTCTTAGTTTTAGTATTTTCTATATTATTTACCGGCTGGTATTTAGATTGTTGTAGCCACTCTTTCCACTCTTGCTCACTTTTAGATGTAAGTAAGTTTTCCTTCTTAAATCCATTTGCAAGTGCAAAGCTTTGAGCACCATCGCCAACTAGCATTACGTGTGGAGTTTTTTCCATTACTAATCTGGCCACTGAAACTGCATGAACTATGTTTTCTAGTGCAGCTACAGAGCCTATACGGCAATTTTCGTCCATTATGCAAGCATCTAGGGTTACTTTGCCGTCTCTATCAGGTCTTCCACCTAAACCAACACTTTGATTTTCAGGATCAGCTTCCGGTACCTTAACACCTGATTCTACTGCATCTAAGGCTTTGCCTCCGTCTTTTAGTACTCCCCACGCCGCAGCATTAGCTTGCTGACCAAAGTCCCATGTAGAAATTACAATTGGGAAGTCAGTTTTAACAGGAATAATTTTGTTGTTTGGTTTAGTTTCAGCAGATACTTTCTTGCCTATAGCTAGCATTAATGAGCTAAGTAAAGAGTATCTGATGAATGTTCTTCTATCAGACATTTAACATCATTTCAATAAACAAGGTAGCACAATATTAGTACATTTGGTACTAGATATTATATTGTATTCGGTTGTTGTTGATGTAAATGGAATAAACTCTACAAAATATAGGTGGATTACCCAATTTTAAGTTAGTTTTCACAGAAACCAATGCTCCAATTTACGTCTTACAGTAGTTAATTATTGTATCATTACATTCTTTTTAATTCTTTGCATGAGAGCTTTAATTATTACATTTTTAATATTTTTATTCTCTAATCCATTATTTTCCAAGAGTTTAGATGCTCTTTATGGTAGGTCTATATATTATTTGCCCGATCCTATATATAAGGGTAATTACAACCCCTACATTGAATCTTACTGGCAAATCAATCCTAAATCAATCCATTTTATAACTATACCTGATAAGGGTATAGTTGCTCAAATTCAGGTAGATGTAGTGATAAAAAACGATACCGGAAAAGTGATGAAAGAAGATAGCTACATTTATCAGACTGTACCTTGTAATAGCATTTTGCAGATAGAAAAACTTAATATAATCGAGCTTAAAAGGTATTTGCTTGCTAAAGGTAAAATGCATATTAGCTTGGTTTTGACTGATTTGAACGATACCACGTCAAAGTATGTAATGGAAGATACATTTACTGTTTCTCCTAATATGAATGCACCTTTTTACGGTGATGCTCAATTAGTTGATACTGTTTTAGACAGCGATGTAAAATCGCCATTCAGAAAACATGGGAAACAGTTTTTGCCGATGTATGCTAATTTTTATGATCAATACAGAGGTACTTTGAATTTTTACAATGAATTGTACAACCTCAGTAAAATATCTAAATCAGATTTTCCACTACTACAGTCTATATACATCAGTAGGAAAGAAACAGGAACACCTTACACTCAGTATCTAGTAGTAGATACTATTCAGAGTGATACTTCTGCCGCATGGAAATATGGAACATTTGATATTTCTAAACTTCCTACAGGCAATTATAATCTTAATTTTTCTCTTGGTACAAATGCTAAAAGAACACTATGTAGTTCAAGTGTATTTTTTCAAAGACTTAATCCGGTTAAAGTAACTATGGATAAGCCAGATGTTGTAGAGAAAAAACAACAAACATCGGCTACTGATAGTGCATTAGAAAAAGTAACTATTGTAGATATAAGTAAAACTTTTATTGAAAAATATGACATGAACCAAACTAAAGCAATACTGAAAATGTTAAAGCCTGTAGTTTCGGTTAATGATGTACCTACAATAGAAGGGTTCTTAAAAAATCCGGATGAGATTTATATGAAGTATTTTATTTTTAATTATTTCTCATCTTTAAATAAAGATAAGCCGGAGAAAGCTTGGAAAGAGTTTGGCGAGAAGGTAAAGCAAGTAAATAAATTGTTTACCGTTGCTAATAAGCCGGGGTATGAAACTGATAGAGGTTTCATGTATTTGAGATATGGTGCTCCTTCAGAAATTATAAGTGCACCTAATGAAAGAGGTACATTACCATATGAAATATGGCAGTATAATAATTTAATGCAAACCAATGGTAAAGGCATAGGTAATGCTGTAATACTATTTTATAAAAAAAGTAATATAGATGATGACTTTAAAGTGCTGCATACTACGATAGCAGGAGAAATAAAGAATATTGGTTGGAGAAGTTTTGTATATATATCAACTGATGGAAGTTCTGATGATATTTTTCATAAAGCTGAACAATACATAGGCAATAGATAATTACTTGTAATATCTAGTACTTAATAATGAACCAGCCCAAGCCGCAAGTCCACCTACAAGAGCGCCAATAACAGTGCTAGTGGCAATAAAGTAATGATACGATGGTAGATTAAACAATGCAGCCATCTTACTGCTCAGTATGTGTTGGTTAGGAATATCTTTAATTATAAAACCTATAAACCAGGCTAAGCCTATTCCAATAAGTCCGCTTAAAAATGCTTGTTTCCCTTTTAGCCTCGATAGCCATGAAGTGATGAACGGAATAACAGCTATAATCCACCAGGGTAACCATTGTTCGGCTACGCATGTTACTATCAGTATTGCAAGGGTAGTAATAAGGATTTTAATCATCACCTGTGTTTCATTTTAATAGTGAATCTTATAGAAGTATCGTCTTGCGCAGAAGTATTTGGAAGGAATTTTAGTTGATAGTATTTCCCATTTGCCCAATCGTTTATAAACTGCCCGTAATATTTACTACCAGGATTGCCTGACTGACCTCCCGGATATATTCCGTGTGCATTGATTTTATTGGTCATTTCTACTACCATTTTCCATGAAGGACCATGTGTGCTTTTAGTGGCGTTAATTGTATTGCCCCAACCTCCGATTTTTAAATTACTATAACTAAATGCTGGTAATTTAGTTAAATGTCGTATTGAAGTATTTTTAACCTTATACCAACTCATGCCCATACTTTCAGCTTTTAATAAGCTGTCCTTAGCTCTAGATAAACTAGTATTAATAATTGTTTTCAGGTCATAAGAATGTGGAACTTTACCTGATAATTGATCTGCCTCTAGCAGCAGTTGCATAGTTCTTTCTTGAGACGGATACAATAGCTCAGGTACCTCATTAAGGGTAGACCATGTATATTGATACATAAAGTGCCACCATATTTGAAATAGTGATGCTGCCTTGCTTTCTGGGTCTAGTTTGTAATTCCAAGTTGATAATAACTGGTAAAATTTATCTGTTTTATCAGCTTTATATTTTAATAATAGGG
>CAYWUY010000128.1:0-5632 GCA_964461535.1 uncultured Flavipsychrobacter sp. | reverse complement strand
GTAGCGCAATAAGCCAATACGACAGAGATATTAATAAAAATATAATAAGAACACCCTTTGAGCGTATTAAAATTACTTTTTTTTCTCATATTAATATATGTTGCATTCGTATTTTTGTTTTCAATACTATATGATGTGTTAAAAAGATTAAGAGAAAAATAGGGGGAAATGTTCCAGCTTCTTCCATTGTTGGTGTTCGTACCAACAACTTATAAGGTGGGTAGCAGCTAAGCTGCCTCAAAAACGGCACCAGCCCGGGTAAAAGAAGGATTAATTATAACTATAGCAGGAAAGTATTACTTTACTATTGGTTGTTGGTACGAACACCAACAACGGCGAGAAAAAGTAACTACTGTTTTTAGAGGTTCAAAATTAGTGTCATCACGTTTTATAAGCCAGTAGCATGAAAATATTAGAGGATATATTAAGAGATAAAGCACATCGGAAACAGCTAATAGCTGAATTTCAGCAGATGGTATGGGCTGATGAGAACGCAAGTACGTTGCTTTCAGAGTTAGCTTACGACTTGGATTTTTATGAGCAGGATGATAGGTTAAGAAAGGAAGATGTCAGTTACTACGGCGATGAGCGGCTTGAAGAGGAAATAACAGCAGTTCTTGAGAAGTTAAAGTAGTACAGCTTTAGGAAACAATGAACAGGCGGTAGAAATAGCTGCCGGTTTTGTTTTAAGGCTAGCTCTGCGCACCTTCGCATTACGTATGTAGGTATCTATGAGGTCAAACAGGGTGTTACGCTTTTTCCGGCCTTATTGGTGCGAATACCTACCATGGGGGGAAAGCACTATTAAAAAGTATAGCTATCCTACAGCGTACTAACAGTTATAAAATGAGATAATATATGTGGCTTCTGTAATTTTATTCAAACTATTACGTTAATACTTAATAGGCAATCTACTACAAATGAAAAATACTATACTCAATACTGTAGTTACAGTTACCGGGCTTTTATCTGTTTTTTTTATTGCATGTAATAAGGATAGTGATAAGAATGCTACTACTACTCGTATAGGTTGTATGGATAGCTATGCTACCAACTATGATGCACTGGCTAATGTTGCTGGTACTTGCCAATACGAGATAGATGCCTTAGCAGGTGCTTATGCAGTGGTTGACAGCTATTTTTATCTAAAACAAACCGGCCCTACCACCTATGCACCTGATACAGTAGTATCGCAAGATACTATAGTAGTTTCGGTTGTTGCTCACGATTCGTTGAACTTTAGTAAGCTTATAAATAATGGTTCTTCTGCACCTACACATTTTAAGGTAAATAAGACAGATGGCAGCTTTAGCTACTATAACTCTACAAGCTATGTAATTACAACAAGTAGTGGTTTACTGACCAATAATAAGCTTGAATATACTACAAGTACCACCTGTACCCCGCTTACCAGTAATAATAACAGTAGGCATATACATGGCGTAAGGGTTAATTAAGCATATTGAAGTTGCTCTGTTTTTCCTGCTTCCTAAACTATTATTTTGTTGCTGCTAAGCAGCGTAGTTTATACCAAAAAATATAAAAACACAACCAACTATTTTTGACCACATTGCCTTATCTAAGCTAGTTTTCATAGTGTACGCACGCCATAAAAAAAGCCCCTGCCAGATAATCCTGCAGGGGCTTTTTCTATTACCCATTTGCCAGTTGGCGGATGAGTTTTTTGTCTATTTTTCCTACGCTGGTTTTGGGGATGGCGTCTACTTGTTGGTAGTGCTGGGGTAGTGCCCATTTACTTATGGTGCCCTTGTCTACATATTGTTGTAGGTGGCTTATTAGTTGTTGTTTATCTATTGTGTGCCCGGAAGTGGGTACTATCAACGCGCAAGGGCGTTCGCCCCAGGTAGGGTCGGCTATGCCTACTACGGCTACCTCGGCTACTGAGGGGTGTTGCCCTAAAAGATTTTCTAGCGTTAGCGACGATATCCATTCGCCACCACTTTTTATAACGTCTTTTATACGGTCGGCTATGCGTATGGAGTGGTGCTTGTTTATGGTGGCTACATCGCCGGTGTGCAGGTAGCCATTGGTCCATAGTGCTTCGCTTTTATCGGCATCGTATAGATAGCCGGGGGTAAGCCAAGGGGCGCGTACTATTATCTCGCCTTGTGTGGTGTCGTCTTTGGGCACATCGTTGCCTTGAGCATCTACCACGCGCATATCTACAAAGGCAGGAGGCACACCGGTGCGGCTGCGGGCGGCGGTTTGCCATGCCATAGGCTTGTCTTTACAGTGCTGTGGCAGGTAGGCACCGCATATTACGGGCCCTGTTTCAGACATGCCGTAGCTTGCCTTTATGTCTATTCCGCGTTCCAGTGCCTTTTTGGCCATTGCCTCGGGCAGTGCTGCCCCACCCGATACCAGCTTCCAACCGTTGAAGTTGGTGGGTAGCTGCTCTTCTTTGGTAAACAGCATTTGCAGTACGGTGGGTACGCAGTGCGAAAAGGTAACGCCCTCTTGGGCAAATAGTTGTAATACTTTTTCAGCATCGAACTTGCCTACATATACCTGCTTCATAGAGTACATGGTGGCTAGGTAGGGGAAGCCCCAGGCATGCACATGAAACATGGAGGTAAGGGGCATATACACATCGTTGCTACCTATACTGGCTACAGCCCCGCCTACAAAGCCATAAGAGGCTGCCAGGTGGTAAGTATGTAGCACTAGCTGGCGGTGGGTGTAGTATACGCCTTTGGGGTCGCCGGTGGTGCCGGTGGTATAAAATACGGTGGCTACGGCATCTTCGTCAAAGTCTTGAAAATCGTAGTGGTCAGGTGCCTGTGCTAGCAGCTGTTCATAGTGGTGGTGCTGAGTGGCAGCTACCGGGGTAGCGCTGTCGTCGGTAGTAACGATGATGTGCTCTACGCTAGGTATATCGTGTATAAAGGTTTCCAGTATGGGTAGGAAATCTTGGTGCACTATAAGTATTTTGTCTTGTGCGTGCTTTATGGTGTAGTGTATTTGCGAGGGCGATAAGCGCCAGTTGATGGTGTGCAGCACATTGGCCGTCATAGGTATGGCAAAATAACACTCCAGATACCTGTGGCTGTCGTAGTCCATAACGGCTACCGGCACGCCACCGTTGGCGCCTAGTTGGTTTAGCACGTTGGCTAGCTGCCTTACCCTGCGGTTGAGGGTGCGGTAGTTGTAGCGGCTTATATTGGCATATACTATCTCGCGCTCGGGCTCTAGCACTAGGGAGTATGCCAGTATATATTTTATAAGTAACTGAAAAGAGTGTGCCTGCTGTGCAGCAGGCAGTTTCATAATATTCATTTTTTATGTAAATTTGATATAATGGGTAGCTAAAAAAGCATGGCTAAATTACCATTATTCTATCACCCTACTACCAATTACTGATACATAACTGCAAAAACACACAATACAGTATGAAAACTATAATAACTGAAAAAATACAGGTCTATAATAGCAGCACGGGCAGCATACACTATGTAAATACCGTGTTTAAAGATGGCTTTTCTATAATAGATGCAGAGCTAGACTTTGCCCTCTTTGACAATTGTGATTTTGATGAGGGGGTGGTGGTAGATGGCCTTAGCTGTAAGAAAATAATATTTAGAGCCTGTACCTTTGGTAAGCGTGTGGTACTGGATAATGTGCAGTGCGAGGATATGGAGTTTTCGCACTGTGTAGATGCTGAGGAAGCACTGATAGAGAACTCTACAATTGGCAATCTGTTGCTATTCTTAAACGAGCACCGAACACATAGCTATATAGAGCTGGTGAACTGCTCTATAAAATGCCAAATACAACACTAATAGTAGCTACATAGCTACCGTAAAACAGCAGCGCGGCACGGATGATGCATCCATGCCGCGCTTTTATAACTATTGCAGAGGCTATTACTTACGCTTCATAGCGGCTTCTATTTCTTCTACTGTAATAGGTATGTCTTTAAACAGGTCTATGTTACCGGTTTTGGTAATCCATATGTTGTTTTCAATTCTTATACCTATTTGCTCTTCTTCTACATATATGCCCGGCTCTATGGTATATAGCATGCCTTCTTTTACGGCATCGGTGTAGGAGCCTACATCGTGCACCACAAGTCCTAGATGGTGGCTAACACCATGATAGAAATACTTGCGGAAAGCAGGATTTTCAGGGTCTTGGTTTTTAATGTCGGCTTTGGTAATAAGGCCTACTTTAAGTAGTTGCTTTTCCATTTCGGTATTAATGCTCTTTACATAGTCGGGGAAGAGGATGCCGGGTTTTAGTATTTTTTTACCGTGGTTGTGCACTGCCAGGCAGGCATTATACAGCTCTTTTTGGCGTGGGGTAAACTTACCGTTTACCGGTATGGTGCGGGTAAGGTCGGCATTATAGTTGCCATACTCGGCGCCAAAGTCCATTAATATAAGTTCGCCATCTTTACACTCTTGGTTGTTTTCCTCGTAGTGCAGGGTGCGCGCTCTGTCGCCCGATGCTATAATGCAGCCATAGGCGTGGCCTGTGGCTCTGTTGCGCAAAAACTCGTGGGTTATTTCGGCCTCTATTTCGTACTCCATTACACCCGGCTTAATGAATTTCATTACTCTGTCGAATGCTTTGGCGGTAATGTCTATGGCCTGCTTGGTAACGTCTATTTCTTCTTTGGTTTTTATGGCACGCACTTCCTTCATGATGCGGGCTGCACGGTCGTAGTTGTGCAGCGGATACTTGCGCATTACGTCTTGTACAAACAGTAGGTCGGTACGGGGCAGCTCTGTATCTAGTCGGTTGTGCTCGTTGCTATTTAGGTATACGGTATCGGCACTGTTCATTAGCACTTGCAGCATGGTGTCGAAGCCATCTAGCCACTGTACATTTTTTATGCCCGATATGGCTGTGGCTTCGTCTTTACGCAGCTTATGGCCTACCCATTTTTCCAGTAGCTCGTTAGGGCGTAGCACTACCAGTATTTCGCGGCCGTTTTTATCGGGGTTGTCGGGGTATAGTATTACAATGGTTTTTTCTTGTGTAATGCCCGATAGCCATAGCACATCGGCATCGGGTTTGTAGCCATAGGTGCCGTCTCCGCTTTTGGGAAAGGTAGGACTGGCAGGGAATATGGCTATAGCATTGGGTTTCATTTTTTTAATGAAACGCTGTCTGTTTTGCTCATACAGCTTAGATGGTATTGGTAGATATTTCATTGAAACATGAATATTTATTGTAGTAAAGGTAGGCACTAAGTGTATAGTATGCATGCCTGTAGCAGGGTGATTTTTGTTACTTAGCTACCGTTTGTAAACAATTTCGACCGTTTATGAACAATTTTTGGTGCCGGTGGTGGGGTGTTGGTACTTTTACATCAGTTGCTAAGGGCGGGTAATTAGCATTGCTAGCCAGCACATTGCACAGCAATAAGCAGCAACGGGAGCCACAATAGTACAGTTTTTTAAATAGTTAGGGGTATGGATATACAATTACGCAATGAGGTGATGGAGCGTAAAATAACCGTAAAAGTGCCGCCACAACACAAAGGCATATTAGCGAGTGTACGCAACTATATAAAAAAGGTATTAAAGAAGTGGTTGTATCAAGACCCAGATTCATCGATCTTTTCATAAACAGAAAAATGCCACAACATGTTTTCTTTTAGGGCTGC
>CAYWUY010000127.1:0-5842 GCA_964461535.1 uncultured Flavipsychrobacter sp. | reverse complement strand
TTCTCTACATCTGTTTTAAATAGTATAGAGGTGCCGCGCACCAATATTCTAGTCCAGTCGGCATTCCATATATCGCAGTGGGCATGTATAAATTGCTTACCTTTTTTTACTATACGGGTTTCAGCTATTATCAGGTCGTGCACCTGCGCTGCCGATAGGTAGTCTATTACATTATTAATGGTTGTAAAAAAGTAGCCTTGCTCTAGCGTGGCTACGGTAGCACCTATACAGTCATCAATAATAGCTGCCGATATACCACCATGCAAATTGCCCATAGGGTTGGCCCACTCGTTTCTTACCACATACTGCAACTGTAAGTGGCCTTTTTCAGCATGCAGCACTTTAGGTTGCAGCCAGTTCATTACTGCCGAGGGAGAATTGGTAACTGCTTGCCCTATATGGGCTTTCATTTTATCTACTACTGTCATAGTTATTATTTTTAGCGCATTAAGTTTTCTAGCACTACAGCCGTAGCAGCACCGCCACCATTACATATAGCTGCCACTCCATACCTGCCTTTTTCATTTTGTAGCACATTCATAAGGGTTACCAGTATTCTGGCACCCGATGCACCTATAGGATGCCCCATAGCCACTGCACCACCATATACATTTATTTGCTGTAGGCTTATATCTAGCAATTGGGCATTGCTAAGCACTACCGATGCATAGGCTTCATTAATCTCGTAATAGTCTACCTCTTGGGGTTTTATTCCTGCATGGCGTATAGCCTTAGGTATAGCCAGTGCCGGAGCCGTAGTAAACCATTCCGGAGCCTGTGCAGCATCGGCATAGCCGGCTATGCGTGCCAGTGGCTTCCAGCCGTGGCGTTGTACAGCATCGGCCGATGCTAGTATTAGCGCAGCGGCACCATCGTTAAGGTTGCTGGCACTAGCAGCCGTTAGCAAGCCATCTTGCTCAAATACAGGTTTTAGCTGCGCCATCTTTTCAGGTATCATTTTAAATATGTCCTCATCCTTGTCTAGCATTAGCTGCTCTTTGCCTTTTTGGTAAGGTAGTGGCACTATTTCTTGTAATGTTTTACCTGTGGCAGTAGCTTGCTGTGCTTTAGTATAGCTATCTATAGTGTAAGTATCTAGCTGCTCTCTGGTAAAGCCGAAATGCTTTACGCCTAGCTCGGCTGCGCTGCCCATATGGTAGTTGTTATATACGTCCCACAGTCCATCTTTGGTCATGCCGTCTATCATGCTTATGTTGCCCAGCTTTACGCCTTGTCGCATATAGCTGTAGTGTGGCACATTACTCATGCTCTCAGTGCCACCGGCTGCTATTATATGTTCGTGCCCTAGCTGTATTTGCTGTGCACCTAGTGTTACTGCCTTCATGCCCGATGCGCACACCTTATTTATAATAGTTGCATCAGCACCATAAGGTAGTCCGGCAAATATGCCTACCTGCCTGGCCGGCGACTGTCCTAAGCCCGCACTAAGTACATTACCAAAGTAGACACTATCTATATAGACAGGGTCTAGGCCTAGCGACCAATAAGTTTGCTGCAACACCTTAGCACCTAGCTGCGTAGCCGTATAAGCACTCAGGCTGCCCAATAGCCCACCTATTGCCGAACGTTTTGCTGCTACTATAAATACTTCTTTCATAATTGTGGCATTTTATAAAATATACCGTTCGGTATATTTTTGTTTAAAAAAATATTAGTTACTCAATAGTTCTTGTTCTATAATTGCTACTATTCTATCTAGTATGGCATATAGTGCTGTGGGTTCGTTGCTTATTTTGCTCATCAGTATTCCGCCCTCTATAAGCGCTATTATGGTAGTAGCATAGTAGGTAGCATCTATATCTTGTTTTAGTTCTTGTTTACGCTTGCCGTCTTCTATTATGCCTGCCAAACTTTTTACCCATTGTTTAAAAGACTTAACCACATTGGCTTTTAAGGGATTGGGCACATCATCTACCTCGGCAGCAGCATTCAATAGCGGACAGCCGCCATTCTCAAATATTACACGCCAGTTTTCTCTATAAAAGGATACAATGGCCAGTAGCTTATATTGCGCAGTAGCCTCAGCAGCTACCTTTTCATACATCTTAGTCTTTAGGCGGGTAAAGTTATATTCAAACACCGCTACGGCTACCGCATCTTTATTATCAAAGTTGCCATATATACTGCCCTTAGTAAGACCTGTAGCAGTTACAATATCTGATAGCGATGTACCGGCATAGCCATTCTTGTTAAACAGATTGGCTGTTTTTTCTATAATAAATTGCCTGGTTTTTTCGGCTTTAGACATGTCAGGTATTTAGAAATAATACACAAAGATAATAAAATATACCGAATGGTATATTTATCTGTTACACTAAAGTTTATTTCTTGTCTCTTGATGCTGCCATTCTTCGTCTTAGTAGCTGCACCAATTCCATTACTACCATAAAGGCTAGTCCATTAATTGCACTATTTTTTAAGCGCAGGCTCCAGCCCACATCGGCAAAGCCATGCTTGGCAACGGTAAGAATAAAGCCCATAAGCAGATATATGGGACTCATTAGAGCTAGGTATAGTAAATACTTTTTTAGTGGTTTCATTGCTTTGGCAGACTATAAACGAAGGTATCACATCTTATATTAACAACAATTTACTAGCTACCAACGAATTATCAGTACTATACAAATGTATCTTTTGCACAAATTATTATTTTTGATGCATCTATTATACAAGCACACAACACATATATGAAACATTTACTAAAATACGCACTGCTATCGGCTACACTGCTATGCACAGGTATCAGCTATGCACAACCTAAACAAAAGGTCTCTAATACTGCCGGATTTCTGTTTATTTCAGATATCCACCTAGATCCCAACGCACAAACTACCACCTATGGCAAAGATGCGGGTATGGATGTTTGGAATGCTTTTAAGATCAAAGTAGACCAAATAATGAGTCAGAAAGAGGCTCCAAGATTTGTGGTATACACCGGAGATTTACCCGTGCACGTATCGGGTGCTGTGTGCGAAAAACTAACTGGCGGAGATGCCACCACACACGATACCGCTATAGCTATAGTACTTAGAGAACTGCAATACCTGGCTACCCGTTACAAGAAACCGGTATTTTACCTTCCGGGAAATAATGATGCCGTAGCAGGTGACTATATGCCCTACCTAGATACTACTACAGGCACCACACCTATGTCATTGGTAAATGCCGTACCTATGTTTTACCCTAAAACACAAAAGGTAAATGGTGTAAAAAATACACAATTGCTTATTGATGGCTCGCACATAAAAGAAGGATATTATTCCGCAAGGCCTGAACTAGGCTTAAGACTTATAGCGCTGAATACGGTGTACTATAACGTAAACTGCCCCGATAGATATGCAGTGCAATGTAGCCAAGAAATGCAATGGCTAGCCAAGCAATTGGCTGCTGCACGATACTTAGGCGAAAAAGTATACATAGCCATGCACATACCCCCAGGGCTTGATTTTAGGGGCTATGACATGTGGAGCTCGGTATAT
Source organism: uncultured Flavipsychrobacter sp. (assembly GCA_964461535.1). Classification (GTDB taxonomy): domain Bacteria; phylum Bacteroidota; class Bacteroidia; order Chitinophagales; family Chitinophagaceae; genus Flavipsychrobacter. The sequence continues at coordinate 2,342 of CAYWUY010000127.1, read as the reverse complement.
GGCACATGGGTAGATTCTTTCTTAAATCTTACTAACACTTACAGCAATACTATAGCGGGCATACTATATGGGCACACACATATGGATGAGCTTAGGCGCATGCACGATGCCACTGGCGATAATGTAACTGAGGTGGCCATAAGTTGCCCGGGTATAAGTGCACAACACCACAACAATCCAGGCTTTAAAGTGGTAAACTATAATACAGCAAGCAAAGAACTTACAGACTTTACCACCTATTACACCACACTACCTATAAAGGGTACACAGTGGAATGGCACATATACCTTCAGCGGCTATTTTAATGTAGAACCAGGCACAACTATATACAATGCCGTAAAAGACAAGCAAGCATATAGCATAGCAGAAATAGTAGCTCAATACTATAACGTAATGCACAATAGCGGATCTGTGAATAACATAGAACCTCAGATAGATGTATTGTATCAGTAGATAGAGCAATAATCATATTTTTATTAAAAAAGCGGATTGCACACTTGATGCAATCCGCTTTTTTGCTTACATATTGCTATTTTACATAAGTTTGACTTTATTCAGCGTAATATTGAGTAAAATATTATTTTCGTTTCTTATCTTAATCACTTGTCTATGAAAAAAATATTAAATAAAGTTTGTAGTATTTGTTTTTTGTTGCTGATTACCCAGTCGCTATTGGCCCAAACTGTAATTAAGCTAAAAAAAGATGGTTCTTCTTTCTATACCGATGCAATTGTTAACGGTTTGAAGCTAAATGCCGAAATCTCTACTGCCAGCGAACAGGTCAGCATCTCTCAAGTTGAGGCTAAATTCATGATTAAAAACGGATACATAAAAAGAGAAGATATACTCAGTAAAGTGTACTATATATCAGCAGACGGCGACCTAGATATTGGTACATATGTAATACTCAGAAAAATAGACATTTCGGGTGTAGTTATACACGATATTAAAGCAATAGTTGTACGATCTGAATCTTTTGCTTTACTCTTAGGACAGAATGCGCTATCAAAGATGGGCACATTATTATTCGACTTTAACAACGGTACTCTTACTATACAAAACGGAGAGCGGATAAATACAGAGAATGATATTAATAACCCGCATGGTATTGTTAATAACAAAATTGATTTAGTACACGTAGATGGAGGCACTTTTAAAATGGGCAGCGACGAGGGCAAGGAAGAAGAAATGCCCGGCCACATAGTAACTATCAAAGGGTTTAGCATTGGCAAATTTGAAGTTACTGTTGGGCAATTTCGAGAATTCATAAATGCTACAAGCTATAAGACAACTGCAGAACGGGATGGTGGAGCCATTTTTTATAAAAATGGGGAGAGAGAATGGCGTAGAGATTTGAACTGGCAGTATAATGTAAATGGCGAGATACATGCTTCAACAGAAGATTACCAGCCAGTTCTGTACACCTCTTGGTACGATGCTCAGCGCTTTTGTGAATGGTTGAGTGCAAAAACAGGCAAGCATTACCGCTTGCCTACCGAAGCTGAATGGGAATGGGCTGCAAAAGGCGGAAAAAAAACACATAACTATATATACAGTGGAAATAACGATGTAGAAGAAGCCGGTTGGGTAAAAAGCAACTCAGGAGGCGAAATACAAAATGTAGGTATGAAGCCACCCAATGAATTGGGTATTTATGATATGACCGGCAATGTGCTAGAGTATTGTTACGACTGGTTCGACAATCACTTTTATAGATATAGTCCAGCAAGTAACCCCAAGTGTACTAATGAAGGACTGTTTAAGGTTACGCGTGGAGGTGCAGTACATAATTTTGCTATTGATAGCCGTAATACAGACCGCCACTGGGACGAACCAAAGTCACGCTGTAACTATAACGGCTTTAGGGTAGCCTGCGACGAATAGCTTATTAGTTCAAATATTTACAGCCAACCCTTTTAATATTATTATAAATATCTTTTAATCTCAGTAGTATAATCACAATGCTATCTAACTAAGATTCATTGTTAACATATTTCTTTAGACATTCTTTTAGCCATTATCATGCACTTAAAGCGTGACAAAATTTTAATAATTCTATTTCATCAATATTACCTCTTACTCCACACACTCCCTACTAAACCACACTTAGTATAAACTTTTAGCTTATGTATAAGCACCACCATTACACTTATTAGATAAGATGCTATTTTTTCCCATTAAATGCCTTTTGATATTTATAAAAGCTGCCAAGTTTTTTTGTCATTTTACATCTTCGATAAAGCAATCCGGAAATAAAAATTAGATATTGTTAGGATTCCTTACTATATTTGTAATTCAAAATTTATTTTAGTTAAACAAATTAGTAAGAAAATGGAAAAGTC
>CAYWUY010000126.1:0-5877 GCA_964461535.1 uncultured Flavipsychrobacter sp. | reverse complement strand
ATGCTACAAATGAGCAAGCTAGACATAGCAGCACTAGAAAATGCGTAGAGAAATACTTTTTATATAATTACTAATTAAACAGCATACTCGGTATGCTGTTTTTTATTAAAAGATATCCAAAATGCGTATTTCCCGAATATAAAATATCAGCAAATTGTTTGAAATTGCGATTTATAAGAAAGCACATTAAATTATAGCTAACATAAAAAAAGCGAGGTCTTTTGAACCCCACTTTAAATGTTTTCACAACGGAATAATCCTTATTGTGATTTGCTTCAATTTATGATGCAAATATATAAGAAACCAATTAAACAATTGCAACATGAAAAAAAATATTTTAGGGCTAGACCTAGGGGTAACTAGTATTGGATGGGCACTTACTCAAGAAGATGATAAGGGAACCGACATCATTGATATGGGTAGTAGAATCATTCCACTATCTAGTGATGATAGAGATGAATTTTCTAAAGGAAATAAAATAAGTAAAAACCAAAACCGAACACAGAAAAGAACTCAAAGAAAAGGCTACGATAGATATCAACAAAGAAGAGATAATCTGATGGAGCTTCTTAATAATAATGGCATGATGCCTGACAGCTCACTATTTAGCCTTAATGCAACGCAATTATACGAACTAAGACACCGAGCCATCTCAGAAAAAATATCTGAGCAAGAGCTAGGACGTGTCTTACTGCATCTTAACCAAAAAAGAGGTTATAAAAGTATTTCTAAAATAGAGTCTACTGATAAAAAGGAAACCGAGTACGTGCAGGAGGTTAAAAACAGGCATCAAAAAATACAAGACCTGGGATTAACTATAGGTAGCTACTTCTATCAGGAGTTTTTAAAAAATCCATTTTACAGGGTTAAGTCTCAAGTATTCCCTCGTGAAGCCTATATCCAAGAATTTGATAAAATTATAACTTGTCAAAAACAATTTCACAGTAGTATACTGAACGAAAAAACTATAAAACAACTTAAAGATGAAATAGTATACTATCAACGTCGTTTGAAATCTCAAAAATCTTTAATTAGTATTTGCGAATTTGAAGGCAAGAAAAGAAAAAACAAAAAGGGAGAATTTATATTAACAGGCCCTAAAGTAGCCGCAAAATCATCGCCCATAGCTCAAATATGTAAAATATGGGAAAACATAAACAACATCAGCATTAAGGATAAAGAAAATAAGCCTTACCAAATTAGTCAAGAGCAGAAAAACAATCTTTTCCACCTGCTGAATAGTAAGAAAGATGTATCAAAAGATGAGATATTTAAAACATTAGGACTTAAAAAAAATGAAGGCTGGCATACCAACAGCCAAATAGAAAAGGGACTACAAGGCAACATTACATATGCTGCTATTGCTAAAGTATTAGGAACCGACCATAACCTATTACAGTTAGCATTAACCACCACTACCACAACAGTTGTTGATAAGGAAACAGGTGAAATTAATGACGCTCTAGAAATAGACAGCAGCATAGAGCAACAACCCTATTACCAATTGTGGCACACCATATACTCCATCAGCGATACTCAAGAGTGCACCAATGCCTTGATGAAAAAGTTTCATCTTGATGAAGCCACAGCAAACCAACTTGCCAAAATTGACTTTACCAAAGATGGGTTTTCTAACAAATCTGTAAAAGCTATGCGTAAAATACTACCCCACCTTATGGAAGGTAACGTATACAGCAGTGCTTGCAGCTTGGCAAAATACAATCACTCTAACAGCATTACAAACGAAGAAAAAACTAAAAAAATACTATTAGAAAAGCTTGACGTACTTCCAAAAAATAGCCTAAGACAGCCGGTAGTAGAAAAAATACTGAATCAATTAATTAATCTGGTAAATAATATAATTACTAACTACGGTCGCCCTGACGAAATACGCATAGAACTAGCTAGAGAAATAAAACAAAGCAGAGAGGAAAGACAAAAACAATTTAGCAGAAATAGCGATACTGAAAGAAAACATAAAAAAATAATAGAAAGAATAGAAAAAGAATACAAACACCTGGGAATAAGGGCCTCAAGAAATACCATAATAAAATGGAAACTTTTTGAAGAAATAAACCCTAAAACCGATGTTGCATCTGTTAACGCTACTTGTATTTATTGTGGTAAGCAGTTTGGCATATCTGATGCGTTGAAAGGTGATCTTATTGATGTAGAACACATCATACCAAAATCTAAATTATTTGACGACTCTCAAAGTAACAAAACCCTGGTACATAGAAAATGTAATGCTGACAAAAACAACATGACAGCATACGACTACATGAAAACCAAAAGCGAAGAAGAGTTTCAACATTACCTTGCTAGAGTGCAGCAGCTAGCTACCGATAAAATAATATCTAGGGCTAAAAGAGATAAACTACTAATGCCCGAAAACAAAATACCTCAAGACTTTATTAGCCGACAAATGAGGGAAACACAATACATGGCAAAAAAAGCGGTAGAAATATTATCTAGCATCTGCCACAAGGTATTCACCACCAGTGGCACCATAACCGCCTACTTAAGAAAACTATGGGGCTGGGAAGATGTACTGATGCAACTGCAACTACCTAAGTACCGCGAACTAGGGCTTACTACCATAGAAACTTATGAGCATAAAGGCCAAAAACACCAACGCGAAGTAATAGCAGACTGGAGCAAAAGAGACGACCATAGGCACCATGCTATAGATGCACTTACCATAGCATGTACCAAGCAAGGCTACATTCAGCGTATAAATAGCCTTAGCGCACAAAAAAATAGAGAGGAAATGTTTTCAGAGCTGAATCTTGGGGACAAAAAACAAAAAGACAATTTAAGCCTTTTAGACCAGTACTTTCTTAGTAAAAGGCCATTATCAACCGCTCAGGTTTCAGATAGCGTTAGTCGCATTTTAATATCATACAAATCTGGCAAAAAGGTGGCTACATTCAGCAAACGAACCATTAAAAAAAATGGTAAAACACAGGTAGTACAAACCAATATTATAGTACCTCGAGGTGCGTTAAGTGAAGAATCGGTGTATGGAAAAATAAAACAACAGATAGCTAATAAGCCGGTAAAATTCTTATTTGAGAACCCCGATACCATAGCTAAACCAAAAATAAAAAAACTGGTAGTAGAGCGATTATCGCAACACGATAATGATGCTAATGCAGCAATAAAATCGCTAAAAAAAGAACCTATTTATCTTGACGAAGCTAAAAATATCCCCCTATCCTACGCCACCTGCTACCAAGATAGCTATGTTATAAAATACAATGTAGAAACCATAACTAGCAAAGATTTAAGCAGTATAGTAGACACTAGAGTAAGAGAAATAATAGAGCAACGCATAAATGAGCACGGAGGCGATGCCAAAGCAGCTTTTAAAGACCTTGAAAACAACCCTGTATGGTATAACAAAGAAAAGCAAATACCCATAAAAACAGTACGTATGCATACCGGGCTAAAACAAGGCACTGTAGTACCGGTAAAGAAAAACAGCATTGGCAAAAACATTGGCTTTGTAAAACCGGGCAACAACCACCACATAGCTATTTATACAGATAAGCAGGGTAAAAAAGTAGAGCATGTTTGCACTTTCTGGCATGCAGTAGAGCGTAAAAAAGCCGGAATACCAGTAATTATAAAAGACACCTCAGCTTTATGGAGCAACATACTAGAGCAAAAAGAACAACTGCCTGCTGAATTTTTAGAGCAATTACCGCCTGATGGCTTACTGCTTGAATTATCGCTACAGCAAAACGAAATGGTTACGGCATTTATAGACGAAGAAACACTAAATACCGCAATAGCGCAAAATAACTATGCACTTATTAGTAAGCACCTTTACAGAGTTCAAAAACTGTCGTCTTCAGACTATAATTTTAATCATCATCTAGAAACCACTTCAGACGATAAGAATAATGGGCTAATGTCAAAAAGACAAATAAGAATAAGGAGTCTTAAATCTATAAATGCTAATAATATTATCAAGATTAAAATAAACAATCTAGGTAAAATTCAACGTAACTACCATGATTAAACGCACGTTATACTTTGGTAATCCTGCTTACATCAGCACCAGGCTGCAACAACTAGTTATAGCCCTACCCGATACTGCCGAACAAAAAACTGCGGCTATAGAAGATATTGGTGTTATAATACTCGACCATCCACAAATAACTATATCGCAAGCGGCTATGGCACAGCTTTTAGCTAATAATACTGCACTAATTACCTGCAACACTACCCACCATCCGGTGGGTTTGTTGCTTAATTTAGATGGCAACCAACTACAAAGCCAAAAATTTAAAGCCCAAATTGAAGCCACTCAACCACTAAAAAAGCAGCTATGGCAGCAAACAGTTATAGCCAAAATAAATAATCAGGCTAGTGTACTACAAAAATTGAATAGACCCGAAAAACCCCTAATCAACTATGCTGAAACAGTAAAGAGTGGCGATAGTGGCAATATTGAAGCCAAAGCAGCAGCCTATTATTGGAAAAATATTTTTACCCACACCGCCGGCTTTACAAGAGATCGCTTTGGTATGCCACCCAACAACTTGCTCAACTATGGCTATGCCATACTTAGAGCACTGGTAGCCAGAGCCTTAGTAGGCTCGGGACTTTTACCTACCTTGGGCATTTTTCATAAAAACCAATATAATGCCTACTGCCTTGCAGACGACATTATGGAACCCTACCGACCTTATGTAGACCTACTGGTAGAAAAACTATCTAGAGACTATAATAACCCTACAGACTTAAGCCCCGGTATAAAAAAAGAATTCTTATTACTGCCTGCTAGCGATGTAAAAATAGAGGGACAAAAAAGCCCAATGATAGTAGCAGTACAAAAAACAACTGCCAGCCTGGCCAAGTGCTACGAAGGAACGGCAAGAAAATTGATATATCCAGTTATATAGTATAATGTAGTTAGTAATACATATTTTATGTACACCCGTTTAAATGCTTATCGTATTATGTGGGTCATGGTATTTTTCGATTTGCCTACCGAAACCGCTCAAGAGCGCAAGCACTACACCGACTTTAGGAAAAAAATGCTTAAAGATGGCTTTTGTATGTTTCAGTTTAGTATTTATCTGCGCCATTGTAGCAGCCGCGAAAATGCAGAGGTGCATATAAAACGAGTAAAAATGATGCTACCACCCGATGGGCACGTGGGTATAATGTGTGTTACCGACAAACAATTTGCAGCTATGGAAATATTTAGAGGCTGGAAAAAACAAAACCCTCCTGACACCATACAACAACTAGAATTATTCTAGTAGGAATGAAAAAATGAAGTTTAAAACCATTTTTTTTGTTCTAAAAAATGGCCAAAACCCTCTACTGACAAGGGTTTTGACCATTTGTACTGTTGTTGCACTAAAGTACTTAATAAATTGAAAGCAAATCACAACTAACGCCTACTTTAACAGCTCGCCACCGTTACTGTTGTTGCACTAAAGTACTTAATAAATTGAAAGCAAATCACAACCAGCTCTTCTTTAGTGCAGCTATCTTGTGACTGTTGTTGCACTAAAGTACTTAATAAATTGAAAGCAAATCACAACAAACATTGTTTTAAAGCCCTTTTTAATTGACTGTTGTTGCACTAAAGTACTTAATAAATTGAAAGCAAATCACAACGAATAGAGCGTATGCTCCGGGAAGATGGGAACTGTTGTTGCACTAAAGTACTTAATAAATTGAAAGCAAATCACAACGTGTTTAATGACAACAATGGTAACAATATAACTGTTGTTGCACTAAAGTACTTAATAAATTGAAAGCAAATCACAACTTAAAAATTACTATCCTCTGCTTAAATTAAACTGTTGTTGCACTAAAGTACTTAATAAATTGAAAGCAAATCACAACGAAGAA
>CAYWUY010000125.1:0-5986 GCA_964461535.1 uncultured Flavipsychrobacter sp. | reverse complement strand
TAACGGCTGCCGAAAAATGCTATGTTACCCAAGCCACCCTTAGCATGATGATAAAAAAGCTGGAAGACGAGTTGGGTATAAGAATATTTGATAGAAGAAAGCAGCCCGTAGTGCCTACGCCAGAAGGCGAAGCCATAATAGCACACGCACGCCGTGTAGTAGCAGAGGCCGAAAACCTAACCGCCTTTGCTGCCGAACTGAAAAATATAATATCCGGTACGGTAAAAATTGGTGTCATACCTACATTGGCACCCTATCTCATTCCTTTATTTTTAAAGCCTTTATCAGACAAGCACCCCAATCTTAAGTTAGTTATAAGAGAACTGGTAACCGAAGACCTGATAAGTGCCCTAAAAACCGGACTAGTAGATATGGGTATAGCTGCTGCACCCATAGCCGACGATTTGCTTAAAGAAACACCACTGTTTTACGAGCCCTTTTATGTTTACGCCTCTAAGGGCGAGAAACTACCTGCTAAAAAGTATCTATTGCCCAACCATATCAATCCGCAGCACCTATGGCTGCTAGAAGAGGGGCATTGTTTGCGTTCTCAAGTGCTAGACCTCTGCACGCTTCAAAAGGCATCGGCGCAGCCGGGTATCAACTTCCAGTACGAGGCCGGTAGCATAGCCACACTTATAAATATTGTAGATACAAGCGGCGGACTAACCATAATACCTAAGCTGGCAGCCATAGGCCTTAGTAGCCAACAGAAAAAATGTATACGTGCCTTTGCCAAGCCGGTGCCGGGTAGAGAGATATGCTTACTAACCGATAAAACATTCCCGCGTAAAAAACTATTAGCCTCTGTAGTAGAGGTTATACAGCAGCAAGTGGCAGAGGGTATAGCCCGGCATATAGATGTTTAGTATCTTAAATGGGTGTATAATAAGGCCTTAGCAGTTAATAAAATTTATATTTTTTAGTAACTTGGCAGCACACTACACTACCATAAATTCACACGCCTTGCAAGAAACAATATTAGTAATGGGAGGAGATGGCTATTTAGGATGGCCACTGACAATGAAGCTTGCACTACAACACCCTAATTATAAAATAGTAGTACTAGATACTGAGTGGAGAAGATGTATACACACCCTATCGGGCTACAATAGCATAATACCCATTAGCACACCTACTGAGCGCATAGCTCTGTTCAATAAGCGTTACGGGCTGCATAATATTTACTACATGAATGCCGATGTGCAGTCGGCCAAGCTAGAAGATATTATTAAAACAGAGCGACCTTCGGTTATATATCATCTGGCACAGCAGCCCTCTGCATCTTACTCTATGATGGGTGCCGAAGAGGCACTATTTACCCTGAAGAATAATGAAGGGGGAAATATGCGTCTGTTATGGGCTGTAAAGCAGTATGTGCCCGATGCCCATATTATAAAGCTAGGCTCTATGGGCGAGTACTCTAAAGGTGGTATAGATATACCAGAGGGTCACTTTTATCCTGAATATAACGGCCGTGTGGCAGAAGAACCCATGCCGTTTCCTAAGGAGGCCGACGATGTATACCATATATCTAAAATAAACGATACCAATTATGTGGCAATGGCCTGCCGCCAGTGGAACCTGCGCATAACAGATGTTATGCAGTCTACCGTATATGGGGTAATAACAGACGAAATGGCGGGAGACAATAGACTCCTCACCAGGTTTGACTATGACGAATGTTTCGGAACCGTTGTTAATCGTTTTATGGCGCAGGCAGTTATGGGTCATCCGCTTACGGTATTTGGTACGGGTCAGCAGCGCACAGGCTTAATGCCACTAAGAGATGTGGTTACCTCTATGGCGCGCTTCACCACCGATTTGGCGCAGCCCGGCGTGCATAGGGTTATCAATCATGTTACCCATAGCAGCTATTCTATAAATGAACTGGCCTATGAAATACAAACTTTAGCAGCCGACCGAGGAATACAAATAGCTATAGATCGCAGCTACAACCCAAGAGGGGAGGGCGAGCAGGTAAAAAAAGAATACGATATTGCTACCTCGTTTATAGATAGGTTTTTAGATAAATCTTGCTTGGCAACTGTGGTTAACGAAACCCTGCAAGTGCTAGAGCAGTATAAGCACCGCATACTACCCGCAGCGTTTAAGCCACAAATAAAATGGAAGCATACCGGAGAGCCTAAGCTAATAGACCATACACTACTGACTCCTGATGCACCGCCCGAGCTCTGGGAAACATTCAGACGCACTTATTTCCCGTCCAGGGGCATTAATCTTAATCCCGGTACATTGGGTACACTTTCTTTACCGGTTAAGGAGGCCCGCCAGTTGCTAGATACCCATTTTCAGATACAAGCATTTCCGCTAGGTATATATCAGCAGGCTGATAAAAAACTCTTGGACGTACAACACCTTATACAGCGCATATGGCCTATGCAAGGGTATGAAGTAGTGGTAACACCCAGTATTACCCAACTGATGAACTTGCTAAGCCTTAATATTTTGCGTAAGCTGTATGCTAAGGCTAGTCCACCATTTAAAATAGTTACTACTGCTCACGAGCACTCTGGCGGCATAGGTTGTTTTAAAAATCTTCCCGAGTATGAGGTATACGTACTTCCTGACAGTGTATGGCAAGATGCAAAGCTATTGCAGACCCAACTCTTAGACATACAGCCTCATGTTGCTTTTTACTCTAGTGTATACTTTGATACTGCACAGCAAGCTCCGGTAGACCTATGGTGTAGCACTATAAGGACAAACGTACCCAACTGCACTATAATAGTAGATGTAGCCCAGGCGCTAGCTATACACAGGTTGCCCAACTGCGATGCCGATATTATGGTGGCTAGTACACACAAGTGGCTACATGGTCCGCATGGCGGGGGCATTATGTTTATAAAACCTAGGTGTGCAGCATGGCTAGGTGGCATTTTCTGGGACCAACATACGGCTACAGTGCCTACCCATATAGGCTCTTTTAAATCGCATGGCGGACAAGACTTTTATATATATGCCGAGATACTAGAGGCGCTGAAGCTGCATAGCTCTATAAACTGTGCTACCATATGGCAGCGTAGCTGCGCACTGCAAAAAGTAGGCGTACAACATTTATTACCCGTGCTTGATAAGCACCAGATAGTATATAAAGTGTTTAGCCCTGTAGATAGCCCGGTGCTAAGCTTAAGCATCAGCAATATAGATATTTACCCACTCTACCAATATCTGAACGACGAGTTGATACATGTAAAATGTATTAAACATCATATGCTAGATGGTCAAGAACATCATATACTCAGGTTGGGTTTTCCCTATTATGAGTCTACTGATAGAATAAAGCTGGTGGTGCAAGAAATAGATAAGTATTTAAGTAGCCTATATGTACTTGCCTAAACAATAGCTTCGCTTAAAAAAGCTTGTCCACATCAGGTTGCCATGGTTTGGCCTGTAATAGTTGTGCAGGAGTTCTATTGTAGCCATACCTTACCTTATCTAGCAGTAAGGCGTAAGGCTGTATGTTGGCAGCAAGTTCTACCCACTGCTCCCAGTTAGCATCTTTATAGGTTTCTGTTATATACTTTACTAGCTGCCATACTTCAGTTAAATTCCAGTAGTGCTGTACCCACGGCAGGGCGCTATGTATGGTCTGGTCTTGCCCTATGCAGTGCGATAGAGCTACCTGCTCTATGGTGCGTATACTAGTGTCTGCCGGATAATAAGTATCTATAAATGCCAGCGACTGCTCAAGCAACGGTTTGTAGCGTGTGTGTATACCCACCACTCCTGAGTTCCAGGTAGTGAGCTGGGTTAGTGGTTCACCTTTACTATTTACAAGACCATTTTTGCTAAACAGCTTATGCAGCTTGCGCAGTATAGGGCTGCTTTTATCTATAGGTCGTCCTTCTTTCTGGTGCATGTATATATGGCCTTGTTCTACAGCACTAAACAACTTGTCTAGCGGATAAGAAACAACGACATCAGTATCCATATACAATATACTACCGCTATAGGTGCTGGCTATGTGTAGCAATAGTTCGCTTTTAGTGCGGTATATATAGCCTATGCTACCTTTCCATTTATTTAGGGTAGCAGTATATAGTGTATGTATGTTTATAGGTAGTGTGCCACACTTGTAGTTTAAAAACCAGTCCGGCTTATCGGTATAGATATCTATTTCAAAAGTATATTCGGGGCCACTATGATGCCTGCTGATAGATAGCAATGCCAACAGACATTCGTAAAAGAACTGTTCTTTTCCGAAACATAAAAAAATAATGTGTGCCCGCTGCTGCATATAGAACTATAAAGATACCGCTTAGCAATTGAATGTTTACCGACTTATAGTTACTTTTTACCGAATGGTATACAAGTGCTATTATTACTTGCGTCCATCTTTGTAAAAAAAACATGATGAACGATAACAGATTTTCTGCCATATTTCTGCTCAACGCCACCCCAGCCTGGCTTTCATTAAGTCGCCAACAGCGAAATGATTTTTTTGAACACACCTTACAGCCTATATTCCAATACTTTGGAACACGCATAAAAATCCGCTTGTTTGATGCAGAATACTATCATGGCCGAGTATCAGATATGATGTTGGTAGAAGCGGAGAATCACAATGAATACAGATATTTTATAGAACTGCTAAGAGATACACCAGTATACACCACACCTTACTTTCATATTATTGATATTATACCGTTTCGCGAAAATGGATTTAAAGAGTTTGAAAATTATTCAGAAAAGCAAGAAGTTGCTGCATAATCCTAGTTCGTTATACTATTCAGTCTATTCTAGCAATTGCTATATCTCTACACACTACTTAGTACTACAATAATGGGCTATATATATTTTACTTATTAGCCTATCAAAACACTAAATACATGTACCTACATATTAATTCTAATATTGCACTGCATTTAAACAAGTGCTTAAAAAATTCATTACATAATGGAACAGCATAAAATACTTTTTAGCTCATATAAATTGGGCCATATTGAATTGAAGAATCGCGTAATAATGGCACCTATGACTCGTAGCCGTGCTATTGGCAATACACCTAATAGCCTCATAGCTGAGTATTACCGCCAGCGGGCTAGTGCGGGTCTTATTATTACCGAGGGTGTATCTCCTTCTCCTAACGGATTGGGTTATTCTCGCATTCCGGGTATGTTTACCCAACAGCATGCTAACGACTGGAAACTTACTACCGATGCAGTACATGCAGAAGGTGGAAAGATATTTATGCAAATAATGCACACAGGTCGTGTAGGTCATCCGGCAAACTTAGCTGCCGGTGCTAAAATAGTAGCTCCATCGGCTATAGCCCTTGCTGGCGATATGTGGACAGATACTAACGGCATGCAGCCACACCCTACACCTGAAGAAATACCTACGGCAGAAATACCTGCTCTTATAGCAGAATATGTGCATAGTGCTAAGCTAGCTGTAGAGGCGGGATTTGATGGTGTAGAAATACATGCAGCTAATGGTTATCTGCCTATGCAGTTCCTTAGCCCGTCTAGCAATCAACGTACCGATGCCTATGGTGGTAGTCTTGAAAACCGTAATCGCTTTGTGCTAGAGCTGGCTGCAGCTATTGTTGCAGCTATAGGTAAAGATAAAGTAGGTATTCGTGTGTCTCCGTTCAATCCGTTTAATGGTATGGCAGCAGATGCTCAGGAGGCTGAACAGTATCGCATGCTAGTAAAAGGTCTTAAAGAAATTGGTCTAGTTTACATCCATTTCCTAACCTTTGCCATGACACCAGAGTTGGTAGACGAACTACACACTACATTTGGTGGAACATTTATACTAAATGGCGGTTATACAGCCGAGCGTGCAGAAAGTGATATCAGCGCAGGCCGTACAGAATTAGTATCTTTTGGTAGCTCTTATATAGCCAACCCCGATTTGGTAGAACGTATGCAAAAAGGTGCTGAGCTAGCTGCACCTGACCAAGCTACCTTCTACACAGCTGATGCAAAAGGATATACCGACTATCCTACAATGAATT
>CAYWUY010000124.1:0-5987 GCA_964461535.1 uncultured Flavipsychrobacter sp. | reverse complement strand
GAAGTCCGTTATCTTTAGCGTATTTCTTTACTAAAACAAGTTGATTTTTGCTTATGTAAGTTTTAAAAACACCAGTAAGTGTTGATAGCCATATGGTATCTGCGTATCCATTTATGCTTAAAATATGATTGCTATTAAGCTCTGGAATGTTCTTTACTGGATATGTAGTGTTATTATTTAGTATATAGCATCCATCACCTAACGATCCTATAATTATATTGTTTTCAATAGAGGCATACAGACAGGTAATAGCTTGTTTTGCATTAAATATTCTTTGTGTAACGCCTAGTTGATTGGATAGAAATAGTTCTTTTCCTAGTGAGTAGTATATGTTTTTTTTGTTATCGCATGCTACTGCTGTTAGGCGTTGTAATGAATAGTTGCTTTTAATTCTTATTTGTGCCACATCTACTGCAGTAAATTCTATTAGGCCTTCGTTTGTGCCGCACCAAATATTATTAGCTACATCTTTGTACATACAGTGTATACGTTTGCTGGTTTTATGCAGCAATTCAAGTATCGGCTTACCTGTATTTTCAATGTCTAATTGATATATATCACCATTTTCACAACCTATCCAATAGCAACTATTTTGCACATGTATGATCTCATTTATTGTACTTAAATCTTCAAGCTTACATTTACTAATAAGTTGATTGTTTTTTATATCATATACCCCAATTTCACCGTCCTGTGAACCGGATATTAATATTCTAGAATCTTTAGATATACAAATACATTTGATTATATTGTCTGTTAGTATGCTATTTGCCGTATTAAGATGTTTTACGGTTGATTCTTTTATAATATCAACGCCTTTATCAGTAGCGCATATTATTCCAAAAGGACTAACTATTGTTTTATAAACATATGCATCTGATATATGTTTATTTATGGTAGCGGCTTTAATAGTATTATCTGAGCTCCATTTCCAAACCCCACTATCTTCAGTACTTAAATATACCGATCCGTCCTGTAAAGCTGTAAAGCTATTTATGGTTGTTTGTGGCATTCCATAAAGCAATACCGGGTTTAATTTGTCGGATTCAACTTTGTAAATTTTACTGTTATTATTGTAGGCATATAAATTTGTGCCGATGGTGAATATATTTTTTATAGGTTTATTTTCTGCTTGTAAGTATTGAGAAAAATTATGACCATTATATTTTAGAAGCCCATTTTGCGTAGCTATATATATGTATCCTTTGTTGTCTTGTGTTATTGCGTTTATACTACTTGTGGTTTCCTCATTATTAATAGGTACCTCTCTATAAAAAGGAGTTTGAGCACTTCCCTTTATACTATAAAAGATAAAAAGTAAAGAAAGGTATGGAAATAATTTGTGCACTATTGTTTTTTAGGAGTTAATGTTGCTAATAGGTTAACCTTGATTTCAGGGGCTAGTTTTTCAAATACTACTCTGGGTATTTTTATTGAGTGATCGTCAAGCATAACTGAAAAGTTGCTGGTAATTGATATTTCATTTTTACTTTTAATTACCTGAACCTTAATAATTCTTTCAGATTCTATACCATGAATATTTAGCTTACCTTTTGCTCTAAGTGTGTACGTTCCGTCTTTAGATAAGTCAGCATCATCTACTATTTTCCCTTTGAAGAAGGCTGTAGGATATAAATTTGTTTCCATGTAGTTTTCTTTAAAGTGCTCTCTTTGCAACGGATTATTAAAACCATTAAATGATGCCATTTCTATTTTGAATACAAATGTTTTTTTATCAATATCTAAAAGTCCTACCAGAGCATTAGATGATGCACTTATTATTTCTTTAGGTGCATCAGAATTAAAACTAATGTTACTTTTATTTACTTCGTAAAGTACTTGACATTTACCGGTAGTAGGTAAAGTAATAATGGTAGAGATAAGTATTATGTAAAAAAGTACACGTGCCATAATATGCAATATAAGCAAATCGTGTGCTAGATAATTATTGAAATGTCAGAAAAGCCTATTACTTATTTTACTAAGTAATAGGCTTTCTGGATAGTGTTTATACAAAGGGGATGGGTTTAAAGTACACTTATACGCTGTATGCTTGTTGTTTTATTGCTATATGTGCATTTTATTAGGTATTGGCCAGTGGTAAGTTGTTCAGTAGTTAGGGAAATTTCTTTTTCATGAGCATCATTATTTTTAGAAATGATTACTCTGCCTGTTATATCTATTACTTCTATTTTGTCTGGAGTATCATTATAGAAGTGAAGAGTGCATTTATCTTTTGTTGGATTGGGGTATACAGAAAATGTATTCCTGATTATTGCTTCCTCTTTTACTAGTAAAGATGTATCAACAGGAGCTAAGTTATTACCATATTTTAATAAGGTATAATCTTCGTTATTGTCATCGAAAGTAGTCCAAGATGCTATATAGATATTATTTGCACCATCTAATCCTATATGCCTTCCAAAATCCATACTGCCTGTAGAGGAGCCATTGTAGAAAGCCATCCACTTTAATTCTCCAGACTCAGTATATTTTAATGTGGTTACATCATCTAGGGTAGGGGCATTTAGTCTTGTGCGACCGGTTACTATTATATTCCCTGTATCATCAACTGCAATATTATATGGTAGTGCAATTTGGTTGTCTCTATTAAAAAATTTAATCCAAACTAGGCTGCCTGAGTTATTAATAAGTGCTGTAGTTATTCCATTTCCTGTACTAAAAGTGAGTGCAATATTGCCGGAAGGTGTTCTAACAATTGGTTGTCTGGTTAATTCTGCTAATGATGCACCTAAATAATTAAATTGCCATAGCTTAGTGCCTGATGGGGTTAGTTTTATAACACAAGAGCTGTCCGTACTAAGAGATAGAGCATCTGTAGTTCCTGATACATATATGTTATTGTCATCATCAGTTATGACTTTCATGCCATAATCATTGCCATAGCCAGTGCCATTATGTCTATGAGTCCATAGTAGATCTCCTGTGGCTGAATATTTTATAGTGGCTATGTCGTAACTAGTAGGTATCCCCCCAATCATGCCTCTGCTTTGTCCTGTAACTATAACATTTAAATCTTTATCTATAGCTAAGTTATATGCTTTATCGTCATCGTTGTAGGCGTCATTGTTATATTGCCTGCGCCACAATATTGTACCATTTGATGCTACTTTTATAGTTAAATAATCGTCATCAAATGAACTCAGACTGAAATTTGTTGTATTACCACATATGTATATATTGTCAGTAGAGTCTGTTTTTAAGTCAAATACTTCTTCTACTACATTTTGAGTAGTATCGGTTAATACATTTTCCCATAACACACTACCATCGCTTTTTTTTAGTTTTTGTACAATTATTCTTGATTGTAAAGCATCATTGCGACGCTCTTTAAGCACACAAATAATATTTCCATCACTGGCAATAGCCACTCGCTGTGCAAATACCCCAAATTCACTTTGCGCAAAACGCTTATTTTTCCATTTTACAATGCCGTTAGGGTCAATTTTAGTGGTCATCACATGGGCATTGAGTGTTTCAATAGGGCTAGTAGAGTCATGAGAGTTGCCGGTAAGATAAGAATTGCCAAACTTATCTGTTTTCATATCGCTAACCATATCTACATAATGAGAACTACCGTCAATTCTAGTCATCCATTGATGAGAAAGAGTGTCTTGTGCTTGTAGTGAGTTGTAGTTAATGAGCAAGCTCAATAAAAGAGAAGATTTAAGTACATTGAAACGCATATGTTATATAATTTGATGCGAAACTAAAGGTGTACTTGAAAGCCAAATATATTAATCAAGATGAATCGGTATTTAATCAAGATGAATCGGCTTTAGCAACGTATAGCCAAATGTTATACTACCTATGCTGCATTATATCGAGGTATTTTATTAATTTGGCGGCGCTAAATAATTATAACAATGTCATACAATATAAAGCATGTAACCGTAATAGGTTCGGGAACTATGGGAAATGGAATCTGCCATGTGTTTGCACAAAGCGGATTTAAGGTGAATATGATGGATATTAACCAAGCTGCATTAGATAAGGCTTTGGCTACAATAGGTAAGAATATGGACCGCCAAATAGCAAAAGGTGGCCTAACCGAAGAAGCGAAAGCAGCGGCACTAGCTAATATAACCACCTATACTGATATGGCAGCTGCTGTTGCTCAGTCTGATTTGGTAGTAGAGGCAGCTACAGAAAATATAGAGTTGAAATTAAATATTTTCCGTCAGCTAGACCAAGCAGCGCCTGAAAATTGCATATTAGCATCTAATACTTCATCTATTTCAATTACTAAAATAGCATCGGTAACAAAGCGTCCTAGCAAAGTAATAGGCATGCACTTTATGAATCCAGTGCCAGTAATGAAGCTAGTAGAAATCATAAATGGTTATGCTACTGATGCAGAGGTAAGTAAAACGATTTACACTTTGTCAGAGCAACTAGGTAAAGTGCCATGTATGGCTAATGATTATCCGGGCTTTGTGGCTAATCGTATACTGATGCCGATGATTAATGAGGCTATTATAACGCTTCAAGAGGGTGTTGCCGGAGTAGCTGAAATAGATACTATAATGAAATTAGGTATGGCGCATCCTATGGGGCCATTACAGTTAGCTGACTTTATAGGACTAGATACTTGCTTATCTATTCTTAATGTATTGCACAATGGCATAGGTAATCCTAAATATGCACCTGCAACATTGCTAGTAAATATGGTTCAGGCGGGGTATTTAGGAGCTAAAACCGGTGAGGGCTTTTACAAGTATACACCAGGAAGTAAAGATCTAGTAGTAAGCCCTAGATTGGCTAAATAGGTTTTTTAAGATTACTTTTTTATATAGTTAAGGTGCAATAGGGTAGTGGAATGGTCGGAAATAAAAAATATTATGGGGAAACCACATTTTTTATTTTTTATTTTTGATTGTTTGTTATACATTTGCAGTCCTTTTTAAAATGTTTAGAATAAATGGCAAATCATAAAGCTACCAAGAAAGACGTTCGCCAGAGTGAAAAGCGCCGTGATCGTAACCGTTACTACGGTAAAACTACTCGTAACGCAATTCGTACACTATTAGCTAAATCCGATAAAGCTTCTGCTCAAGACGAACTTAGCAAAGTTATTTCTATGATTGACAAGCTTGCAAAACGCAATGTTATTCATAAGAATAAAGCGAGCAACTTGAAATCTGGTATCGTTAAGAGAATTAACGCATTAGCATAATTTCTGTTAATCAGTATATTACTATATAGCCCCGCTATAGGTGGGGCTACTTTTTTATTATGCCTAGATATCTTCTTGAGGTATCGTATGACGGTACACAGTTTCATGGTTCGCAACTACAAGGAGACTTGCCCACCGTACAGTTGGCTGTAAATCAGTTACTGAAAACCCTGTTTAAACTAGAAATTGAAAGCTACGGTGCTAGCCGTACTGATGAAGGTGTTCATGCACGTTCTAATTTTTTTCATTTCGATGTCCCTGATGTAGTTTCATTCGACTTTCTATATAAGGCTAATGCCATATTGCCATCTGGCGTGGCAGTACTTAGTTTACAGCAGGTTTCCGAAACATTTAATGCCCGTTTTGATGCTACTAGTCGTCAGTATAGGTACATCATTTATTCACATAAAGATCCTTTTTTGCTTAATAGGGGCTATTTCTTTCCGTTAAAGATTGACGAGTCTATACTACACCTAACAGCAGCGATACTAAAAGAATATTCCAATTTCGAATCCTTCTCAAAACGTAACACTCAGTCTAAAACCTTTTTGTGTTCCATACTAGACTCTCGCTGGGAAAGGGTAGGTAAAGAGCTTCACTACATAGTAGAAGCTAATAGATTTTTAAGAGGTATGGTAAGGGGGCTTGTGGCTACTCAGTTACAAGTGGCTAGAGGTAAGTATACTATCGACGGTTTTAGGAAAATAATAGAGGCCCAAAATTGTACTAAGGCATTTTTTGATGCACCGGGACATGGTTTGTACTTAGAGAAAGTAAACTATCCAGCATC
>CAYWUY010000123.1:0-6059 GCA_964461535.1 uncultured Flavipsychrobacter sp. | reverse complement strand
CACTCGCATATATAAAGCACCTTGTAGCCCTAAAATATCATTTTTAATTAGTGTTGTTAAGAAGCTTTATATACTTAAGCATTACCTCACTATCTCTAGGATGTTCTTCGTCATAGTAGTGCTCTAACAATTCTTTGTTTTTACGTTTTAGCAGCGATTTCAAGTTGTTTTCATTCAGTTCCATAGTATAGCCATCGGTTAGGTAGGTAACATAATCAAAACGATGTAAAGCTACAAAAATCAACCCTATGGCACCGGTAAAAATAGCTACTGTAGCTTGCGTGCTAGCAGATGCACCAGCTTTGTAATAAATAATGTTATCGTCTTTATATAACACACGTGCATAGTATCCTAAACCTATTGTTTTTCTACAGTTTATATAACTATAATTACCAGAGCTTACTATCCAATATTTTTTTCTTAGGTTTTTTATGTCTTTTTTCACATCGGTTTCCATCATATAGTTAGCATCATTCGGCGCTTTTTTCTTGTGCGGCACTCGTTTAAATATTTGTGCAGTTATGGTTTCCGAAGGTTTGTTATTCTTATATGCGTCCAGTGTTTCGTATACCGTTAGTTGATGTCCAAACACATGCATGCTTACTAGCACAGCCAGTATACAACTCATTATCTTTTTCATATGATATGTATTGCTAAGTTTCGGCACCAATATACACAATAGCAAATACACATTATATACTGGCTTATAACATTTTGTGGCTATGTTGTCCCTCTGTCTTTAATCCCACACGCTACCCTACTACCATCTACTAGTAGTATGTATACCCCGTATTGAGGAAAATTTATTTTTTTATTACGATAACTATCGTAGATTTGTGTACGACAACTATCGTAGTAAAATACAATGAAAGCAACTGAAGCAGAATTAGAAATACTAAAAGTTCTTTGGGAATTAGGGTCAGCAACGGTAAAGGAGGTGCATCAAATACTAGCAGAAAAGAAAGATGCCGTTTACACTACTACCCTTAAACAAATGCAGGTAATGCATGAAAAAGGGCTACTGGAAAGAAAGGTATCTGGCAAGGCGCATATATACACACCTACACCAGACCGTACTGAAGCTCAGGGACAAATATTACAACGCGTGATAGATAATGTGTTTAACGGCTCTGCCATGCAAATGGTTATGCAGGCCCTTGGCAATTACATGCCCAACAAAGAAGAGCTAGATATGATAGAAACATACCTTGAAAAAAAGAGGAAGCAGAAACGCAAGTAGTACTGCAAAAGAGAAAAAATAGTTTTCACCATCAATATACAGTTATGAATATCTGGGTACAGTCACTATCGGTAACGCTTATATATGCGCTGGGTCAGGGGCTAGCGGTATATATGCTGCTGCGCTTAGCACTACGCATTATCCCTACCTCTTATGCTAGTTTAAGATACCATGTATCTTTCGCTGCCCTGTCAAGCTTGTTGGTGTGGTTTTTTCTTAACTGGATACAGCAGTATCATCTACTAGCTGCTACCGCATTCAGCACATCTACGCCTACCACAGGTACTATTACCTTTTTACCTGGGTATACAGCAGCTACCATTGGCGGTGATTTTATAAGTCCACGTTCATCCTTATCTACATCACTTTTCCCTGCCATGTGCGTGCTATACATTGCCGGAGTATCCTTCATGCTTATACGTATGTCTGTTGGCATACTTCAGCTATCGGCTATACGCAAAACCGGAATAGTACTACCCGACGAAAAAATAGAAAGTCTATTCGCTACCCTAAAAGAAAAAATGCAAATAGGCCGCACCGTTCGCCTATTACTATCAGAGACAGCCCATGTGCCTATGCTTATTGGGTATTTCAAACCTGTAATTATTGTGCCTTTGTCTGTACTTACACAGTTGAGCGCCGAGCAATTAGAAACCATACTGCTGCACGAACTAGCCCACTTAAAAAGAAACGACTACCTCATCAACATCATTCAGATGGTTATAGAGGCCTTACTGTTCTTCAATCCTTTTGTGTGGCTCATATCTGCTATATGCCGAAAAGAAAGAGAGTACAGTTGCGACGATGTGGTACTACACTATACCCAACAACCCGATAGCTATGCCGAGGCACTTGCTGCTATAGCTACGCAAAACTTAAAACAACCACAAATGGCTATTGCAGCCACCGGCAAACCAAAATATTTGTATAACAGAATCATAAGAATCATGGAAATGGAAAAAACTCAATTTAGTTACAGTAAAAAAGTTGCAGCAGCTATAGCTGTCTTGGCAATTACGTGTTCGGTAGCATGGGTACCCCCAATTTTTGATGACACCGAAACAAAAAATAATAAGAAGGTCGATTCTATTGCCACTAAGTCGGTAAAAGACTCCCTAGCCAATAACACATCCGAAGATGCACAATTGGTATATGCCTTAATGACCGATGGAGTAATAGACCAGGTAAAAGGGTTTAGGGTAGAAAAACTGCAAAACGACCTGTATATAGATGGTAAAAAGCAGCCCGCTGCTATAGCAAAAAAATACCTACAGCACATACAGCAAGAGTTTATAAAAGTGCAGGTATACCCCT
Organism: uncultured Flavipsychrobacter sp.; assembly: GCA_964461535.1. Lineage (GTDB taxonomy): Bacteria > Bacteroidota > Bacteroidia > Chitinophagales > Chitinophagaceae > Flavipsychrobacter. The sequence continues at coordinate 3,505 of CAYWUY010000123.1, read as the reverse complement.
TTACCGAGCGACTAAACATGCACCCCGATGCCGGCTTTATGCAATTGCTGCTACCAGTCTCCAGCTCCTCGCCATGTGTAGATATGAAGACTAAAAAAGAAGGCTGCTAGAGGCTAGCCACATACTCATTACGCAGTTTACCAACTATGCTAAGGCATGTGTAATATAGCAGCCATACATACCCAATAGGCTAGCAAAAGAAATAAAAGCGTTTGTATAAGAGGTGCTACACCTACTGTACAAACGCTTTTTAGTATAAACAAATAGCATATCCTATTCACACCAGTATTAGTGAGAATAAAGGCTGTTTATTATAAAGGCGTAAATTGTGTTTGAGTTGTTCCAACTAATTTTAGTGCATACTTGAACTCATATTTTGTTCTGATAATTCAATTAATTTTTATCTTTAAATTCTAAATAACAATTTATAGGTGTGCCAAATATCTATTATTGTTAATTGATTAATATCAGCCCATGATTGATAAAGAACAAGCTTTAGAGCAAATTCGAGTGCTAGTTGAACGATTTTCAGAACAATATACTTCTTACAAAAGTTCAGCTTATAATGAAACTTTGGTAAGAAGAGACTTTATAGATCCATTTTTTGGGGCATTAGGTTGGGATATTGACAATAGACAAGGTTATGCTGAAGCTTATAGAGAAGTAATTCATGAAGATAAAATTAAAGTAGGGAAGGCTACAAAAGCTCCAGATTATTCTTTTCGTTTACCAGGTGGCAAAAGACTATTTTTCGTCGAAGCAAAAAAACCAAGTGTCGCAGTAAAAGATGAAATGCAACCTGCATACCAAGTTAGAAGATATGGCTGGAGTGCTAAGCTACCTATTAGCATAATAACAGACTTTGAGGAATTTGCTGTTTATGATTGTAATAAGAAGCCTAACATTAGCGATAAAGCTTCGGTTTCAAGAATAAAATATATTACATTCAAAGACTACGAAAAAGAATTCGACTATATCTGGGATACTTTTTCTAAAGAAAAAGTTCTTAAAGGTAGCTTTGATAAATATGTTCAATCAGATAAAAATCGCAAAGGTACAACTACTGTTGATGAGGAATTTCTACAAACATTAGATGATTTAAGATCTCTAATTGCACTTGATATTTGCAAAAGGAATTTACAGTTAGATGAAGATGAAGTTAACTATGTTGTTCAACAAACTATTGATCGTATAATTTTTCTTCGAATTGCTGAAGACAGAAGTGTTGAACCATATGGACGACTTAAACACGCGCTAATCCACGGAGATTATTACCAAAATCTAATTGAACAATTCAAAGAAGCAGATGATAAATATAATTCTGGACTTTTTGACTTCAAAAAAGACAAGCTGAGTCAAACACTAGTCATTGATAATAAGACTATCAAATCAATTATTAACAGACTATATTATCCAGATTCTCCTTATGAGTTTTCGGTAATACCAGTAGAAATTTTAGGAAGTGTTTATGAGAAATTTTTAGGTAAGAGAATAAAAGTTGGGGTAAATCACAAAGCAATAATTGAAGAAAAACCTGAAGTACGCAAAGCAGGCGGTGTTTATTATACACCACAATACATTGTTGATTACATTATAAATGAGACGGTTGGCAAATTATTAGAAAATAAAAAACCTTCGGATGTTAAAAAATTAAGAATTCTAGACCCTGCGTGTGGTAGTGGAAGTTTTTTAATTGGTGTATACTCCTACTTATTAGATTGGCACAAAAATTATTATACAAATTATGGTAAAATTCAAAGAGGTAATAAGAATAGTCCATTAACGCCTGACGGTAGTCTAACCACTGATGAGAAAAAGAGAATATTGACAAATAATATTTTTGGTGTAGACCTAGATACAAACGCTGTTGAAGTTACTAAATTAAGTTTATTACTGAAATGTCTGGAAGGAGAAACAGAGCACAGTATTAATGCGCAAATGAAGCTATTTAATGATAGAATTCTTCCGACATTGGACAATAACATAAAAAGTGGTAATAGTTTAATTAATGTTGATTTTTACGATAGCGAAATAGAATTTACAGAAGAAAAAAAAATTAAGCCTTTTAATTGGAATAACGAGTTTAGCCATGTCTTTGCAGAGGGAGGGTTTGATGTTATTATAGGGAACCCACCATATGGTGCAGAATTAAATGATCATATAAGAAAATATTTATCGAAAAAGTTACCTATCGGCAATACAGATACTGCTGCATTATTTATGGTACATTCAAAAAGTTTACTAAAAAAACATGGCTATAATGGATATATAATACCTAAAGCGTTTACATATGCTTCAAATTGGGAAAAAACTAGAGGCTGTCTGCTATCTGACATAAATACTATCGTTGATTGTTCAAAAGTTTGGAGAGATGTAAAACTTGAGATGAGTATATACATATCTATAAATCAATCAAAGAATCCAAAGTTCGATTCCTGTGTAAGAATGGGAAATGAAATGAAGAAAATTGGTGAAATAGATAAAAATTTATGCAAAGAATTCAATTTTATTTTAAATGGTGTAAGTGATCTAGATATAAGAATTGCAAGAAAGATGAAATCATCTCAAAAATGTTTAAATACATTTTTACAAAATAAACGAGGTGCTATGCTTCAAAAATTCGCAGGCAGTAAAGGAGACTTACAAGTATTAGGCGGAAAACAAATTCAAAAATATTTTTATGTTTTAGATAATCTTAGTAAAGTAGAAAGTGCTGTTGTCGAAGATTCAAATGCATACATTCTCAAGGATTCTATTCTAGTGCAAAATATAGTTTCACATATACAAAATCCATACCCTAGAATTCAAATAGCGGCTACCTTATCAAATACAGAAATCTCAAATGGTTTTATAATACTAGATACAGTAAATCAACTTACAAATATTTCGGAACTATCAAGTAAATATCTACTTGGAATATTAAATTCTAAAATAATTAGCTGGTACACCTATCGATTTGTTTTTGCCAACGCGATTAGAACAATGCATTTTGATTCAAATACGACTGCACGAATTCCATTCCCCAAAATAGACTTATCAGAAAAAACACAAGAAAGACAGTACAATGAAATAATAAAACTTGTAGACCAAATATTAAAACTGAAAAATGAAGTCTTGTTTTTAAAAATTCCAGATGCTAAAAATTTAATGGCAAAAAAAATAGAATATTTGGAAGGAAAAATTGACTTCATTACAGCAGAACTTTTCGGACTAGACAGAGAGGAAGCAGAAAAAATTATATCAAACACTGTGAATGACTTTTCTTCTGTTTAATAAAATGTCATCTCAAATATCTTCCTACTATCGTTCTTATTCCAACATTAAGGCGCGCATTATGTAAGCTTGCCATTTAAGTAGTGGTATTACTATCCTACTTCTGCAGCCGTTGTTGGTGTTCCCACCAATAACTAACAAAGCTAACTGACTTTACCTAGTAGCACACTAAAAAAATTAACACTCCATAATACCCACTTTTTGCGGATATCTTTATTTGTGGCAAGGGGTA
>CAYWUY010000122.1:0-6095 GCA_964461535.1 uncultured Flavipsychrobacter sp. | reverse complement strand
TTATACTCCGTTTCTATTCCGGATACTCTTAAGTACACTTGTCCATAGTTGTGTTCTGGCTGTAGTGTAGTATGCTCAAAAAAGTGTAGTTCTATCTCCTCTTTTTTCAAAATAAGGTAGGCAGGATACTCGGCAATTAAGCTAAACCCTAGTTGACTAACATAGTATTCTTTAGTAGCATTAGCATTACGCATTGGCAGTTTAGGACAGGCATTTAGTAGCATAGCAACATTATTTATTACTGCAATTTATTTATTATCTACTTCCTCAGCAAATAAGCTACGGCATTCACATCAGTTAACTTCCCATTTTGCAGTCTAGTAGCTAACTTTGCCCACATGCACAGTTTCACGTTTTGGATACAGCCATTTATTGCAGCGTTTACCGGCTGGTTCACCACCTGGATAGCATTTTATATGCTTTTCCACCCTCGCAAACCTATTCATGTATTTGGGCTTACCATTCAGGGTATTTTCCCAAAGCGTCAGAAAGTTTTTGCCGCAAAGCTGGGTGCTGTAGTAGGCAATGAGCTACTACACTTTAACGAGATAGCAGAGAAAATAAAAGACCAAGAAGAGCTAGCCAAACTGATGCCTACCATAGAGCAGCACATAGACCTATTTCTTAATCATAAGATAAAAGAAAAAATGCCTATGATAGCTATGTTTGTGGGGGCTAGCACTACACAAAAAATAAAAGATGGCTTAATGGAAGAGATAGAACTGATGTTACCCGAGGTTATAGCCAGCTATGCAGACGGACTTGCCCATAAAATAAACATTGAAAATATAGTAGCCGATAAAATCAACAATTTTTCATCAGATAAGTTAGAGAGTATACTACTAGCTGTTATGAAAAAAGAGTTTCGTTTTATAGAACTTATTGGTGGGGTTTTCGGCTTCCTAATAGGTATATGTCAGCTATTCCTTAGCCTTTTATAATGGCTTAGCAGCTTATACAACTTCAAGCAAATATTAAAGGCTAGCTTTTCAGCTAGCCTTTAATGGTATTAAGAGAACAACCGTAGCAATTATGCTACTAGGGTATTCAATACTTCGTTCATAGAACGCACAGCAGCAGCAGATTTATTAAATTCAGCTTGCTCTTCTTCGTTCAATTTATAGTCAACTATAGACTCCCATCCAGTACTACCAATTACTACAGGTACACCTAGGCAAATGTCAGACTGACCATATTCACCTTCTAACATTACGCTGCAAGGGAATACTTTCTTCTGATTGCGAACAATGCTTTCTACAAGAGCAGCACCTGCTGCACCCGGAGCATACCACGCACTTGTGCCTAATAATTTAGTAAGTGTAGCACCACCTACCATAGTATCAGCAGCTATTTGCTTTAATTTATCAGCAGCTATTAGGTTAGATACCGGAGCACCGTTAAGCGTAGCTAGGCGAGTAAGAGGAATCATAGTAGTATCGCCATGACCACCTATTACTGAAGCTTGAAGATCGCTTTGGCTGCAATTCAATTCTTTTTGTAAATAACACTTAAAGCGTGCACTATCAAGTATACCACCCATACCTATAATACGGTTTTTAGGTAGGCCTGTAGCTTTATGTGCTAAGTAAGTCATAGTATCCATAGGGTTAGATATAACCACTATAATTACATTAGGAGAGTGTGCTAATAAATTTTTACAAACCTCTTCAACTATACGAGCATTAGTACCTATCAACTCTTCACGAGTCATACCTGGTTTGCGAGGAATACCTGAAGTGATTACCGCAACATCAGAGTTAGCAGTTTTAGAATAGTCGTTAGTAACACCGGTAACACGAGTGTTGAAACCCAATAAAGAAGCAGTTTGAGTAATATCTAGTGCTTTACCCTCTGCAAAACCTTCTTTAATGTCTACTAATACCAGCTCTTCAGCTAGCTCTCTGCGAGCAATGTTGTCAGCGCAAGTAGCACCCACAGCGCCTGCACCCACTACAGTAATTTTCATTTACTTATATTTTTTGAGGTGAATAATTAAAATTCGGATGCAAAGATAGGTATTCCATACATACCTACTTTTTCATTTTGTATGTTTTATATCAGTTCGCATCTCGGTTTTTGCTCATTTATTATATATGCTACTTGCTTTTAAGCCTTTGCAGATATTGCTATTCCTACATTATAGCTACAGTCAAATAGCTTATAGATATTATCACTACTAAAATTAATGTTTAGGTAATGTTTTTGTTCGTAATATTGCATGTACATACATCTAATTTTAAACAACAAAAATTAATAATCATGGCAACACAATGGACATTAGACGCAGCTCACTCTGAGTTAACTTTTAAAATCAAACACATGATGATCTCTAACGTTAGTGGATCATTTTCAAAATTTGACGGAACAGTTTCTACTGAGGGCGACGATCTTACAACAGCTAAAGTTAGCTTCACAATTCAAGTTGACTCAATTAGTACTAACAACGAGCAAAGAGATGGACACCTAAAATCTCCTGATTTCTTTGACACTGCTAGCTACCCTACCATCGACTTCGTAAGCACTGCTTTCAATAAAATAGATTCAGAGAACTACAAACTAGAAGGTAATCTTACAATGCATGGTGTTACTAATGCTGTTAGCCTAAATGTAGAATATGGAGGTACAGGTAAAGATCCTTGGGGCAACACCCGCGCGGGCTTCACTGTAGAAGGTAAAATCAACCGTAAAGACTTTGGCCTTGGCTGGAATGCTGCATTAGAAACTGGTGGCGTACTTGTAGGTGAAGATGTAAAACTAACTGCACACGTACAGTTTATAAAACCATAATTACCAGACGTAGGTCTAAAAAAATAACATGCGTTAAAATGTTGCTATACTTAGTGTAGGGCGCATTTTAACGCTTTTATTTTGGGTATATTTACTTACATATTTTTCATTTATCATCTTAAAAAAGAGTTGTATGTCGCTACAGGGTAAGGTTGCATTTATTACGGGTGCCAGCAGAGGCATCGGCGAGGCTATAGCATTAAAACTAGCCTTAGCAGGTGTTAATATAGCTATAGTAGCCAAATCGGAGCAGGAAGACCCCAGACTAGGTGGCACTATACACAGCGTAGCGCAAAAGATAAATGAAAGTGGAGGAAAAGCTATAGCTATAAAATGCGATATTAGAGATGAAGCGCAAATAGAAAATGCTGTGGCAAAGACCGTTGAACATTTTGGAGGTATTGATATACTGGTAAATAATGCCTCTGCCATTATGCTTACCAATACTACCGACACCGAAGCCAAACGCTTCGATCTGATTCATGATATTAATGTGAGGGGTACTTTTTTGGTAACCAAACATTGTATACCTCATCTAAAAAAATCAGCACATGCGCATATACTTACCATGTCTCCTCCTATTGATTTACACCCTAAATGGATGGCGCCTTTTATTGCTTATACACTAAGCAAATACAGTATGAGCATGATGACACTTGGTTGGTCGGCAGAATTGAAGCAATATGGTATAGCAGCTAATTCACTATGGCCTGTAACCACAATAGCTACAGCCGCTGTAAAAAATCTCCTTGGAGGAGAAGCTATGGCGTCTCGCAGCCGCAAACCTGAGATATTAGCAGACGCTGCTCTAGCAATAGTACAACAGTTGCCATCAGTGTGTAGTGGTCATTTGTTTTTAGACGAGGAGATTCTTACAGAATCAGGCATTACAGACTTCAGTAATTACGCAGTAACATCCGGGGTGGAATTACAAAAAGATCTTTATATAAGCTAAGCCACTAGCAATCTTAAAACATAATCATTCATGTAATACCCATTGCCTATATCTATATCTTCTTCAGCTATAGATATAAAGCCCATTTTTGTATAAAAGCCAATAGCTTGCGTGTTATATCTGTTTACATTTAGCTGTAAATACTTTGCATTTAAAGTATGTGTGGCACCGCATACATACTGCAATAAATATTTACCATACCCTTTTCCTTGCACTGTAGCCACAACATATATTTTATGAAGTTTCACCACATCCTTGTTAATTAATTCATAGGAAGCAAAACCCACAGCAGCAAAACCATCATATAGTATAACAAAAGCATGTTTTTGCAATTGTTCGGCCAACGATTCAGTAGAGTAAAACTTATTGAGCATATACGCTACTTGTTCCTCTCCTAGTATAGGCACATATGTTTGTGGCCATACTTGCATGGACAACTCTTTTATTAATGCAATATCATCCTTATTTGCTTTTTCTATTTTTAGCATGTCTATTTAAGTTTACACCATTGACTAATAAAAGCTTGCATACCATCTATATCATAGTCAGAAGGTAGTAATTTAAAATCTTCACATGGTTTTGCAGAAAGAGGTTTGCCATTTTCATCCAATATTAATATCACCGGATACCCTTGATCTCTTGGGCAACCTAACTCTCTTAGTAAATCATAATTCTTATTGCTAGGGCTAAAGTTAATTTTTGCATATATAAAACAATTAAGTAGTATATCATTATTAGCTAACAAATCATCCGCTTTTCTGCTCCAAGCATCCCAGTCGCCACCCACCAATACAAATATTGTTTTATGAGCTTTTTTAGCTTTTTCTATTGTCGTGTTTAATTGAGCTCTGGCATCTGCATCAGGGTCAAAATGGTATTTATATCGAGTGGGCTTTTTTACTTCCTGCGAATAACTTATTTTTGATACAGCTAAAAGAATAAATATGATGAATTTAAAATACTTCATCCTTCAAAGTTATTATTTTTAGCCAGGGTTTTATCAACCATTATTTTGTATCTCAAATGAAAAAGAGTCTACTTCAGGTTTCGATTATTATTGCAGTGGCAGTGTTGGCTGGTTCTTGTAAAAAAAATTACCATTGTCAATGTTCTTACAACAATCAAATAAGAATGGTTAAAGACCTGGGAAAACAAACTAAAGATGATGCTCAGGAAGAGTGTGACACCTACGACTCTACCGTAACGGGCGAAAAATGGAATTGCGTACTCTATTAGTTCGCAAAACATACCCACCATACATATTCACTCCACATTTAGATAGTTAATAGCTTTCAACAGAAAGCTGTGTACAATAGTATTTTATTAAACCACCAATATAAATACATCCGGCAATGCAGGATATTATGGATTTCGACCCGAATTCACCGGGCATCCGCTCCAACAACATTTTTGGCCTTCCTTTTACTGAAGCTCAAGCAAGTTTAGTTTTACTCCCTGTACCATGGGAAGTAACGGTTTCTTATCGTGTGGGTACATCTCGTGGCCCGGATAACATTTTCAATGCAGCCATGCAAGTAGACCTTTTTGACCCAGACGTAAAAGATGGCTGGAAAAAAGGCTTTTACATGATGCCAATTGACCGTAATATTCGTAGTAAAAGCGACTACCTACGTCAGTGCGCTGAACTTGTAATATCGCACATGACCGAGGGGGGACTTGTTGAAGAAAACGAACAATTATGCAATAGGCTTAAAGAAATTAACGAAGGTGGCGCCATGCTTTGCAACTGGGTGCACGAAATGACGCGCGACCTACTAAAAGCTGGTAAAAAAGTGGGACTCATTGGTGGAGACCATAGCACCCCATTAGGTTTTATAAAAGCACTATCAGAAGTTCATTCTGAATTTGGTATCCTACAAATAGATGCTCATGCCGACTTAAGAGTAGCCTACGAAAACTTCACCTACTCGCATGCATCAATTATGTATAATACACTACAACAAGTACCTCAAGTAAAAAAACTAGTACAAGTAGGCATACGTGATTATTGCGATGAAGAATTAGAAATAATTGAAACAAGCAACGGACGTATACATACTTTCTTTGACAAAGACATTAAAGCTCGTCAGTACGAAGGGGATACTTGGAAAGCAATATGTAAGGATATTATAGATGCACTACCTCAGAAAGTTTACATTAGCTTTGATATTGATGGATTAGATCCTAAATTATGTCCTAACACTGGCACCCCTGTACCAGGTGGTTTTGAAGCAGAACAAATCTTTTATCTATTCAAAATGCTTCATGAATCTGGCCGTCAGTTAATCGGGTTCGACTTAAATGAAGTATCGTGTGGAGAACATACCGGCGATGGTATAGATGCTATAGTAGG